>JAUIJH010000137.1 GCA_030431335.1 Alphaproteobacteria bacterium | reverse complement strand
TCGATGGTGGCCTTCACCGAGGACAGCGAGCGCCTCGTCGGCCAGCCGGCCAAGCGCCAGGCAGTCACCAATCCCGAGAACACCCTCTTTGCCGTCAAGCGCCTGATCGGCCGTCGCTACGACGATCCGACCGCGCAGAAGGACAAGGACCTCGTCCCCTACAAGATCGTCAAGGCCGATAACGGCGACGCTTGGGTCGAGGCGCGCGGCAAGGCGTACAGCCCGAGCCAGATTTCCGCCTTCATCCTGCAGAAGATGAAGGAGACCGCCGAGTCGTATCTCGGCGAGACGGTGACGCAGGCTGTCATCACCGTGCCGGCCTACTTCAACGACTCGCAGCGCCAGGCGACCAAAGACGCCGGCAAGATCGCGGGTCTCGAGGTGCTGCGCATCATCAACGAGCCCACCGCGGCCGCGCTCGCCTACGGTCTCGACAAGAACGAAGGCAAGACCATCGCCGTCTACGACCTCGGCGGCGGCACCTTCGACGTGTCGGTGCTCGAAATCGGCGACGGCGTGTTCGAGGTGAAGTCGACCAACGGCGACACCTTCCTCGGCGGCGAAGACTTCGACATTCGCATCCTCGATTACCTCGCGGACGAGTTCAAGAAAGAGCAGGGCATCGACCTGCGCAAGGACAAGCTCGCCCTCCAGCGCCTGAAAGAGGCTGCGGAGAAGGCCAAGATCGAGCTCAGCTCCGCGACGCAGACCGAGGTGAACCTGCCCTTCATCACGGCCGACCAGTCCGGCCCCAAGCACCTCACGATGAAGCTCAGCCGCGCCAAGCTGGAGCAGCTGGTCGCCGACCTCGTGGAGCGCACGATGGGTCCGTGCCGCAACGCCCTCAAGGACGCCGAGCTCAACGCCGGCCAGATCGACGAGGTCGTTCTCGTCGGCGGCATGACGCGCATGCCGAAGATCCAGGAAGCGGTGAAGAACTTCTTCGGCAAGGAGCCCCACAAGGGCGTCAACCCTGACGAAGTGGTCGCCATCGGCGCCGCGATCCAGGGCGGCGTGCTGCAGGGCGACGTGAAGGACGTGCTGCTGCTCGACGTGACCCCGCTGTCGCTGGGCATCGAGACGCAGGGCGGCATCTTCACCCGCCTGATCGACCGCAACACCACGATCCCGACGAAGAAGAGCCAGGTCTTCTCGACGGCCGAGGACGGCCAGAACGCCGTCACCATCCGCGTCGCCCAGGGCGAGCGCGAGATGACGGCCGACAACAAGATCCTCGGCCAGTTCGACCTCGTCGGCATTCCGCCCGCCCCGCGCGGCGTGCCGCAGATCGAGGTGACGTTCGACATCGACGCCAACGGCATCGTCAACGTGTCGGCCAAGGACAAGGGCACCGGCAAGGAGCAGCAGATCCGCATCCAGGCCTCCGGTGGCCTCTCGGACTCCGACATCGACCAGATGGTGAAGGACGCCGAGGCCCACGCCGAGGACGACAAGAAGCGGCGCGCGCTGGTCGAGGCCAAGAACCAGGGCGAGGCGCTGATCCACTCGACCGAGAAGATGATCTCGGAGAACGGCGAGAAGATCGCCGCCAGCGACAAGACGACCGTCGAGGCGGCCATCGCGGATCTCAAGAGCGCGCTCGAGGGTGACAACACCGCCGAGATCGAGAGCCGCACGCAGGCGCTCGCGCAGGCGTCCATGAAGCTCGGCGAGGCGATGTATGCCGGCCAGGCTGGCGGCGGCGAAGGCGGCCCGGACGGCGAAGGCCCCAGCGGCCCCGGCGCCCAGGACGATGTCGTCGACGCCGACTTCGAGGAAGTGCGCGACGACGAGCAGAAGCGCTCGGCCTAGCACCCGCGACGCGGTGCGGGACACGCGCAACAAGGCAAGGGGCGGCCCGCTCGGGTTCGAGCGGCCGCCCCACGCTTGTGCACCCGCTCCGGATCACGAGACTGGGAGGCGGCGCCGATACGTGGCGCCGGCTCGCACGGCCGGGCCGCGCCCGGCCCTCGGCCGAACTGGAATCGCGACGGGCGAAGTCCTGCCGCAGCTGATCGACCGGGCATACGGGCCTGCGAACAAGAAACCGGGCCCTTCGCCGCGTCATGACGCAAGACGCGGCACGTCGAGCCCAGTCGTTCATCGTCGTGATGCGGTTTTGATCAGCCGCATCGACTTTTGCCACAGGTGTTATAACGGAACCGTCTTGCGCCGTTCTTGGCGGAAGGCCCTTTGTCACGCTATGATCTTGACTGCTGACGCTGCCGTTATGCGATTCGCACCCGCGCACCCCAACATCTGAGCACCCCCACGCCGATGCATCTCAGCGCCGCCCAGCTAGAATCGCCCCCTCCCGCGCCCCACGGCGGCGCGGCGAACGATGGCGTGCCGGCGGCGCCCTCCCGTTCCCGCGACGGCGAGGTCAACCCGACCCTGAAGCCGTTCCTGTCGCGCAATGCGCCGGGCGCGGACAGCGCCGGCCTGCTCGAGGGCCCCGACCCAGCCACCGTCGTGGTCATGGGCGCCCAGCGCAGCGGCACGACCATGGTCGCCGGCATCCTGCAGATCCTGGGCGTGGAGTTCGGCGACGACGTGGCCGACCGCGGCGAGGACATCGCGCTCACCCGCACCATCCAGCGCATGCACCACGGCCTCGCCTTCTGGCGCATCTTCTCCGTGCGGCGCGAGTTCGCCCGCATCATCCGCCAGCGCCGCGAGACCTGGCGCTGCTACGGCTTCAAGTCGCCGTTCCTCGCCCCGCTCCTGTGGTTCGTGGGCGACAAGATCCCCCACCCCGCCTTCATCCTCACCATGCGCAACCCGCTTTCCGCCGCCATCAGCGGCGAGCGCTGGGGCGGCGCGGCGTGGACGCGGGCCCTGGTGCGGGCCACGTTCTACCAGTACCTCTATGCCCTGTTCGCGGCCAACACGAAGCGCCCCATCCTGCTGTGCGGCTTCGAGGACGGCGTGCGCGACGTCGACCGGCTGCTGGACGAGCTCGCCGGATTTCTCGGCGTCGCGGTGACGGCGGACATGCGCGCAAGGGTGCGCACCTTCGTCCAGCCCGCGGTCGGCTACCGCACCACGCGCCGCCTGCAGGGGTGGATCGAGAAGATGACGCCGGAGCGCGCCGTCGGCTGGGTCGCCGATCTCACGGACCCTTCGCGCACGCTCACCGTGGAGGTTTGCCTCGCCGGCGAGACCATCGCGCGCGAGAGCGCGGACCGGCTGCGCGCCGACGTCGCCGCCGCCGGACACCACACCACGGGACGCTGCGGCTTCGATGTGTCGTTTCCGCGCCCCTTGTCAGAGGCTGAAATCAGAGGCATTCGCATCTATATCCCGGAGTTGAACCACACGCTTCGCTTCGGGCTCGATGGCAACGTCCGATCGCTGTACCTGCCGGGCGACGGCCACTCTTCATCCTAATCGGCTGCAACCAATAAACTCTAGATTCGAATGGCAACTGTTCAAAAGCGCGATTATTACGAAGTCCTCGGCGTGGCTCGCTCCGCCGACGACAAGGCGCTGAAAGCCGCCTTCCGCAAGCTCGCCATGCGTTACCACCCGGACCGCAACCAGGGTGACGCCGAGGCCGAGCAGAAGTTCAAGGAAGTCGGCGAGGCCTACGAGGTGCTGCGCGAGCCGCAGAAGCGGGCCGCGTACGACCGGTTCGGCCACGCCGCGTTCGAAGGCGGCCGCGGGCCCGGTGCCGGCGGCCCCGGCTTCGGCAACGACTTCGCCTCCGCCATGTCCGACATCTTCGAGGAGGTGTTCGGCGGACGCGCCGGGCCGCGCGCGGGCGGCGGCGCTGGCGGGCGCACGCGCGGTGCCGACCTTCGCTACAACCTGGAAGTCACGCTCGAGGACGCCTTCGCCGGCAAGACGGTCGAGATCACGGTTCCCTCCTCGGCGACCTGCGACGTCTGCGACGGCTCCGGCGCCAAGCCCGGCACGCAGCCGGTCACCTGTTCCACCTGTTCCGGCTCGGGGCGCATCCGCGTCGCGCAGGGCTTCTTCACGCTCGAGCGCACCTGCGTCACCTGCCAGGGGCGCGGCACCGTGGTGCGCGATCCGTGCGGCAACTGCGCCGGGTCGGGCCGCGTGGCGCAGCAGCGCGAGTTGTCCGTCAACATTCCCGCCGGCATCGAGGACGGAACGCGCATTCGCCTGGCCGGCGAGGGCGAGGCCGGATTGATGGGCGGGCCGCCCGGCGACCTCTACATCTTCCTGTCGATCCGCCCGCACGACTTCTTCCAGCGCGAGGGCGCGGACCTTTACTGTCGCGTGCCGATCTCGATGGCCCGTGCCGCGCTCGGCGGCTCCATCGAGGTGCCGTCGATCAATGGCGAGAAGGCCAAGGTCAAGATTCCCGAAGCAACGCAGACCGGACGCCAGTTCCGCCTGCGTGGTAAGGGGATGCCGGTGATGCGCTCGACGCAGACGGGCGACATGTATATTCAGGTCGTGGTGGAAACACCGCAGAACCTCACCCGTCGCCAACGCGAGCTCCTGAGCGAGTTCGAGGCACTTTCCTCGAACGAGAACCACCCGGAAAGCCATGGCTTCTTTTCCCGCGCCAAAGAGTTTTTCGACAACCTCAGCCAATAATGTCAGCGCCATGAAGGCGCGTCGGAGTTCAAAATGATCAGTACCGCCCGCCAGCGCGCCCGTGAGCTTCATGAAAAGCTCACAGCCGAAATCCTCGCGCGCAAGGGACAGAAGGCGGCCGGCGCAGCACGGGTGCGGCAAGTCAAGGATGTGCGGCTCTTGGAAGAGATGCGCGCCCTGGCCCGACGCACCGAGGCGGAGCTGCGCCCCTCCGGCGCGATGCGGGCGCGCATGAGCCGCATCGAACTTCGGGTGCGCGACGAGATGCGCTTCCTGCGCAATTGGGCGAGCAACCCGCTCAGCGTCGCCGCGCTCGCCCCGTCGAGCCAGGAGCTGTGCCGGTTGATGGCCCGATACGTCGAGGCCGACCGCGATGGCGTGATCGTCGAGCTGGGACCGGGCACCGGCGCCGTCACCCAGGCGATGCTGGACCGCGGCGTCGCCCCCGAACGGCTCGTGCTGATCGAATACTCGGCCGATTTCTGCGCCTTGCTGCGCGAGCGCTTTCCGGGCGTCAACGTCGTCAACGGCAACGCCTATGCGTTGGGCGAGGTGATGGAAGAGCTCGGCAACCCGCCGGTCGCCTCGGTGATCTCGGGCCTGCCGATCGTGCAGAAGCCGCTGCCGGAGCGCCAGGCCCTGCTGCAGGACGCCTTCTCGCGCATGGCGCCCGGCGCGCCGTTCATCCAGTTCAGCTACATGCTCGTGCCGCCGGTGAAGGGCCTCGTGGGCACCACGATCTCGTCGACGCGCTGGGTGCTCGCCAACCTGCCGCCGGCCCGCGTCTGGCTCTACCGCAACGGCGACCCGACGCCGCTCGCCGGCTGAAGGCCGCCCGGCGCGGCGCAATGGCGCGCCAGCCACGAGCCGCCAGTCAGCGCGTTCCCAGCGAGTAGGCGGATATCGCCGCCAGCACCACGATGGGCAGCACCATGCGCCGGCGATTGAGGTAGAGGGCGAGGCTCGCCACGATGGCCCCGATCGCCAGCCCCAGCAGCGCCGCCGGCGACATCACCGCCGCGACGTAGGCGCCGACGCTGGGACCCGCCGCGATCCCCGCCAGTCCCGCTGCGGGGATGAAGCGGTGGGCATCGGTCGGCCCGCTCCGTGCTACCTCCGCCATGAAGGCCGCCCCCGCGATGTTGAGCGCCAGCTCGAACGCGATGGCGACGAACAGGATCGGCAGCACCGTGGTGATGCCCAGGAATGCCGCGGCCAGCACCAGCAGCCCCGATGAAATCAAAAGCCGCGCCAGGCTGTCGCGCCGCCACACCAGCAGCGTGCCGGTGAGGACGAGCGCCCCCACGATCTTGGCCAGGCCGAATACGCGCATGGGATCGGCATCGACCGGCCCGTAAAGCCGCACGAACAGCGGCAGGTGCGAGCCCACCATCAACCCGCCGACATAGAACATCACCAGCGGCGCCAGGGCGAGGAGGATCGTCGGTGCAGGCGCCGAGGTACGCTCCGGCACCGCCGCGGACACCGCGTCATCCCGATCGGGGCGCGTCACCACGTAGATGAGCACGAGAACGGCCGCATAGAGGGCGCACACGGTTGTGTAGGAGCGCGCCTCGCCCAACGCGCTGACGCCGAGTGCGATCAGCCCCGCGAGGGCCATCGCCACCGCCAGCCGCGCCAGGAAGCCGAGATATTTCTGCCGCGCGCCGGCCGCCGCCACCATGCCCTTGAACATGAAGACGCCGCTGATGGCACCGACCAGGAACCAGGCGACGAGGCCGGGGCCCAGCGGCAGGAGCGGCAACACAGCGAGAACCCCAACCTCGGCCGCGACGAGCAGCCAGAGCCGCACCGCCAGGAGGCGCCGCGCGGTTCCGAACGCCTGCAGCAGCACCGCGGCGAACAGGCCGTACAAGATGGCGCTCGACACGAGCCCGGTCGCCTGCGCCGGCAGCGCGGCCGGGCCGGCCGCGAACACCAGCACGGCGGCAATGTGCAACGGGAGCGATCCGACGGCGGAGAAGACGATCAAGCGAAGTCCGCTCCACTCGTCGGACGACATCAGACCGATTCCTTGGCTGCCTTGCGCTGCGTGGAGGCGTATCGGCCGGGCCGGCGAGTGTCGCGGTCGGCGGTCTTGCGCATCACGGCCTCGATGCCGTCCCAGTCGAAGCCGGCCTCCGGGCCTTCCAGACCGTCGATGCACACCATGTCGCGATCGCCCTCCAGATAAGCCTGCCGCGGGATCGGCTGGATCTGGAACAGCGGCTTGTCGCGCGACAGGAACACTTCGGTGTCCGTCTTCACGATCCGGAAGTTCACGAAGATCGGGCACGGATTGAAGGTCGAGGTCTCGATGATGCCTTCGTATTGGGAGATCGAGCTGCGCACGTCGTAGTTCACCGGCGAGCGCACCAGCATGCTCCAGCCGGGCGCCGTGCGCATGAAATAGCCGGACCAGATCTGCACCGCTCCCGGCACGAACAATTCGGTCAGGAAAGGCGGGTTGTGGCCGTGGAGCTGGCTCGGCGCCGCCTTGTTCCAGCTCTCCTGGAAACCCGCCTCGAACGGCGTGGACTTGATCGGGAACCACTGCCCGTCGTCGTGGAAATAGACCTCGCGCCCGTCATAGTAGAGCGAGACGTCCTTGGGCGGATACACGTACCAGCCGTACGAGGACGCGACGCGCATCGACTCGCAATATTGGAACGCGCCCGCCGGCATCGTCCCGGCCGCGCTCTTGTCGCCCTTATGGATGTCCGGGGCGTCCTTGTAGGCCTTCCAAAGCTGTACGATCGGCTGTTGTTTTACCGGTTCGTCCATGTGGCCATCCTCCTCGTCCGTCCCAATACGCAGCGTGGACGCTGACCACACACCCTCGAGGGGGCATCCCGCAAGGGGATCACCCCGATGGTTTTCGACGTGTCGGCGGATCCCGCCAGCCTCCCCAAGGCGGGAGGACGAGCGACCCGTCAGGAACGGGGCGCAATCCGGGGCGGGTTCATGCCGCCGGCGATCTCGACCTTGCTGACCGGACGGACGCGGGGCGGGTTCATGCCGCCGGCGATCTCAACCTTGCTGACCGGACGGACGCGCGGGGGGTTCATGCCACCGGCGATCTCGATCTTGCTCACCGGGCGAACGCGCGGGGGGTTCATGCCGCCGGCGATCTCGACCTTGCTGACCGGACGGACGCGCGGGGGGTTCATGCCACCGGCGATCTCGACCTTGCTGACCGGGCGAACGCGGGGCGGGTTCATGCCACCGGCGATCTCGATCTTGCTGACCGGGCGAACGCGGGGCGGGTTCATGCCGCCGGCGATCTCGATCTTGCTCACCGGACGAACGCGGGGCGGGTTCATGCCACCGGCGATCTCGATCTTGCTCACGGGGCGAACGCGCGGGGGGTTCATGCCACCGGCGATCTCGATCTTGCTGACCGGCCGCACGCGCGGTGCCCCGCCGGTGCTGCTCACACTCTGGGAATTCATCGCATTCCGCACGGAAACAGTGGCCAACATTTTCAAACCTCCAAAACGCGCAGCGCTTCATCACGACATTACGCAGCAATCATAATAAAAAAATCCGATTTAGCACTGCCCTCACCGTTAATAATACGTCAAAAATATGTATACGGCCGCTTATGACGCCACTTTTTTTTCGAAACCTGTATCCAGGAAAGGTCGAAATACGTCGGGCGGCGCCCCAACACAGGTTGTGTAGTTATGAAAATGCGAGATATACATCATGAAAAGGGAGAAGCGGCACACAACACGCTGATCGCCTACCGGCTTTGCGACATCGAGGACTGCTGCTGCGATCAGATGGTGAACTCACTTTGCCGTTCGATTTCCCTCCAGTTTATTCATGAGCACTCGGCCAAAAACGACAACACCGCGCCCCACTTCACCAAATTGGACGCGATAAATTCGTTCATTACAAAATATTTCTTCAAAAAGTACACGTCGGTAGTGTTCGTCGAGTGTCGCTGCACGCGGGATATGATCGTCATCGATTTGGACTTGATCGATTCCAGCAGCAATTACATTATATTTAACGAGCGTATCATTCGGCGCAGAGATCAGCCTAGTTCTCGCCCTGATCTTATTGAGAACTTCACACATTTTCTACGGTCATGGGCTCAGATCCCGCGCGCCTACCTGTCCGACGCGACGGCTTGTTCGATCAAGCTAGGTCACTTCTGACGGCAGCTGCCGTATCCGACTCGCGTAACGACGACATGAAATCAGCAAGGCGGGTGCCGGAAACGGCGCCCGCCTTTGCGTTTTGTCGCGATGGCTTGCCTCGAGGAGGTCCGGCACATATCTGCGAACGGTCTGAACGGTCGTGGGATATGACACAGAACGAAAGCACTACGTGGCACGGCACGACGATCCTCACCGTGCGCAAGAATGGCAAAGTGATCGTGGCGGGCGATGGTCAGGTGACCATGGGTCCAACCATCGTGAAGAGCGCCGCGCGCAAGGTGCGCACCATCGGCAAGGGTGACGTGATCGCCGGGTTTGCCGGCGCCACCGCCGACGCCTTCACGCTGATGGAGCGCCTGGAAGCCAAGCTCGAGCAGCACTCGGGCCAGCTCATGCGCGCCGCCGTGGAACTCGCCAAGGATTGGCGGACGGACCGGTATCTGCGCCACCTCGAGGCGATGATGATCGTCGCCGACAAGGATGAGACGCTGGTCATCACCGGCAACGGCGACGTGCTGCAGCCCGAACACGGCGTGGCCGGCATCGGCTCGGGCGGCATGTACGCCCTGTCGGCCGCCCGCGCGCTGATGGAAACGGACATGGGCGCCGAGGAGATCGCACGCCGGGCGATGGCGATCGCGGCGGACATTTGCGTCTACACCAACACCAACCTCATCGTTGAGACCCTCAACGAGGCGTGAGGGCTGGGGACGGCGCCCCCCGCGTCAGCCGCGGACAATCGCCGCTATTGATCCCATCCACCTGCCACCCGACATGGGGATCGAGGGCGCGAGCGGCGACTGCGTGTGCCGCCGCGTTGTGGACGGTGCATTCGCACCGCTGCCGATCCTCGTGTGATAGGAGTGCGGAACGCGCGCCACGGTCGCCACAGGCCGGCGCCTCCGGCACAAGGCACTGAACGGACGGAACCGCGCGGCTTGTGGCGCGGGACCGGGCCAAGGAACTGACAATGACGGATTTCTCACCGCGCGAGATCGTCTCCGAGCTCGATCGCTACATCATCGGCCAGAAGGACGCCAAGCGTGCCGTGGCCATTGCGCTGCGCAACCGCTGGCGCCGCCAGCAGCTCACCGACGAGCTGCGCGACGAGGTGATGCCGAAAAACATCCTGATGATCGGCCCCACCGGCGTCGGCAAGACGGAGATCTCGCGCCGCCTCGCCAAGCTGGCCAACGCGCCCTTCATCAAGGTGGAGGCGACCAAGTTCACCGAGGTCGGTTATGTCGGCCGCGACGTGGAGCAGATCATCCGCGACCTGGTGGAGATCGGCATCGCCGACGTGCGCGAGCGTCGCCGCAAGGAAGTGCGCGCCGCCGCTCACCTTGCCGCCGAGGGACGCGTGCTCGACGCGCTGGTGGGCAAGACCGCCTCGCCCGCCACGCGCGAGAGCTTTTCGCGCCGCCTGCGCGCCGGCGAGCTGGACGAGCGCGAGATCGAGGTCGAGATCACCCAGTCGCCGCAGATGCCCAACTTCGAGATCCCGGGCATGCCGGGCGCCAATATCGGCGTGATGAATATCGGCGAGATGTTCGGCAAGGCCTTCGGTGGGCAGACCAAGACCCACCGCACCAGCGTGCGCGAGAGCTACGAGATCCTGATCGCCGAGGAGAGCGACAAGCTCATCGACAACGACAAGCTGACCAAGGAAGCCTTGCGTCAGGTGGAAAACAACGGCATCGTCTTCCTCGACGAGATCGACAAGATCACCGTGCGCGCGGACCGCGTCGGCGGTGACGTGTCGCGCGAGGGCGTGCAGCGGGACCTGCTGCCGCTGGTGGAGGGCACCACCGTCACCACCAAGTACGGCCAGGTGAAGACGGACCACATCCTGTTCATCGCATCCGGCGCCTTCCACGTATCCAAGCCGTCGGACCTGTTGCCGGAATTGCAGGGCCGCCTGCCGATCCGCGTCGAGCTGCAGCCGCTGACGCGGGAGGATTTCCGCCGCATCCTGACCGAGACGGAGGCGAGCCTCATCCGCCAGTCCTGTGCCTTGTTGCAGACCGAGGGCGTGACGCTCGACTTCACCGACGACGGCATCGACGCGCTTGCCGAGATCGCGGTCGACATCAACGCGACGGTGGAGAATATCGGCGCCCGGCGCCTGCAGACGGTGATCGAGCGCGTGCTCGACGACATCTCGTTCACGGCGACGGACCGGTCCGGCGACACCCTGGTCATCGACCAGGACTACGTGCGCAATGCCGTCGCGGATATCGCGAAGAACGCCGACCTGTCGCGCTTCATCCTCTGACCGGACGCCTCGCTCAGTCGGCTGGGCGAGGCGAGGGTCCGCCCGATTGGGTGGTGGCGGCGAGTGCCAGCTCGATGTGCGGCGCGTCGCCACCCAGAGACAGGACGGACCGCGTCGAGCGGCCGACTTCGACGAAGCCGACCTTCTGCAACACTCTGAGCGAAGCCTGGTTTTCGACGGCGACCGCCGCCGTCAGCTGCGCGAGCCGTAGCCCGGTGAAGGCGTGGTCGACCAGGGCGCGCGCCGCCTCCGTCGCAAATCCGAGCCGCCACTGCGCGCGGGCGAGCCAGTAGCCGAGCTCCGCCGTGTCGTCTCCGCGCGGCTTCAATCCCATGGAGCCGACCAGCACGCCCGTATCGCGGCGGCGCATCAGAAACACGAACTCGGCCTGCGCCACGATGGCGAAGAAATAGGCCGCATCGCGCGGCGTATAAGGATGCGGCACGCGGGCCAGCCAGCGCACCACCTCCGGATCGTTGGCCGCCGCGACGAACTCCGCCATGTCGCGCGTGGCGACTGGCGGCTCCAGCGTGAGGCGCTGCGTCACCAGGGTGGGACGCCGGTCGAGGGCGAGCAACGGCCAGCCGACCCCTTCGCCGGTGTCCATCCCGGCTGCGCCTCAGCGCGAGACGGTGACCGCGGCGCCCTGCGCCGTCGCACCGTTGAAGTTCTGCGGGCTGGTGGCGACCACCGAGGCGACGGGCACCGCGCCCTCGCCGCCCTTCAGTGTCACCGTCTTGCCGTTGAGGTCCCACGCGCTGATGCCCGACAGCTGCGGGTTGTTGCAGCCGCGCGTGGAGGCGCGATAGCCGCCGGTCCAGGTGGTGAGCGACATGAAGAGCTGGCAGGTCTCGCCGCCCGAGGCGAGCGCCCAGCCGCCCAGCATGTCGGTGCGGCCGATCTCCAGCGCCGTGCTCTCGGCCGGCACCGTGGCCGCCGGCGCCGGCTCGGCGTCCGGCAGCGGCTCGTCGGAAATGGGGGCGGGCTGCTCGTCGGGCGGAGGCGGCAGGGCCGCGACACGCACCGGTGCGGTCTGCGCCGGCGGCAGCGATTGCACCTGGGGCTTCGATCCGAAGCAGCCCGACAGCATCAGCGCTCCGCAGCACACGCCGAAGATCGGCCACATGGACCGCATCGTTGGCAAATTAATCATGATTGGGTCCCTGCAACGCGTTCGTAGTGAAAGCCTGGCCGATATCCGCCGAAAGCGCCTGCGGTGTCGGCGACGCCACGCGTCATACAACAGCCTTACGATGAATGTCGCCCACAACCGGGAGGACGACATCAGGCGGGCGGTGTCCGTCGAGCAGCGTGCGAATGTTTACGATGACCTTCTCGCCCATGTCGATGCGTCCCTCGATGGTGGCCGAGCTCATGTGCGGAAGGAGAATGACGCGCCCCTGCTTCTGCAGCGCGAGCAGGCGCTCGTCCACCCTCGGTTCGCCCGTGAACACGTCCAGCGCCGCACCGCCCAGCTCCCCCGCCTCCAGACGGGCGATCAACGCGTTCTCGTCGACGATGTCGCCGCGCGCCGTGTTGATCAGCATCGCCTCCGGCCGCATCAGCGCGATGCGGCGGGCCGACAGGAGATGATAGGTGGCCGGCGTCTGCGGGCAATGGATCGAGACGATGTCCATGTGGGCGAGCATCTGGTCGAGGCTGGGCCAGTAGGTGGCCTCCAGCGGTTCGGCGACGGCGGCCGCCGCCGGGCTGCGGTTGTGGTAGTGCACCGACATGTTGAACGCGCGCGCCCGCCGGGCCACCGCCGCGCCGATCCGCCCCATTCCGACGATGCCGATGCGCTTGCCCGACACCTTGCGCCCGTTCATCCAGGTGGGCGACCAGCCCTTGAAGCGGCCCTCCTCGATCTGCCGCACGCCCTCCACCAGGCGGCGCGGCAGCGCCAGGATCAGCGCCATCGTCATGTCCGCGGTGTCGTCCGTCATCACCCCAGGCGTGTTGCAGACGACGATGCGCCGCGCGTGGGCCGCGGCCAGATTGATGTGGTCGACGCCGTTGCCGTAGTTGGCGATCATCTTGAGCTTCGGCCCGGCCTGTTCCAAAACACCAGCGTCGATTCGGTCGGTGATTGTCGGCACGAGTACGGTCGCCTCGCGCACGGTGGCAACGAGTTCGGACTGCGTCAGCGGCCGATCGTCGCCGTTGAGGCGGACGTTGAACAATTGACGCATGCGCGCTTCCACCTGTTCGGGCAGCCTGCGCGTGACGATGACGAGTTCATCCATGGCCACTTCCGTCGTGAACACCGAGTGCTGCCAAATCGGTAACGATGGCGCAACCCGTCCGCATCACAATCGCGCTGGAGCGAGCATGGAGGACTTTTGGCGTGCGACACTTTCGACGGTTCGATGGGACATGGATCGCGAGCCTTTGCGGCGCGCTGGCGCTATTCGTCGCCGTCGCCGCGCCGGGCCAGGCGGCCGAGCCGATCAGGCGCGGCGAGAGCGGCTACCCGCTGCCCCGCTTCGTCAGCCTGTCGTCCGCCGAGGTGAACGTGCGGATGGGTCCGTCCTTCAAGCACAAGGTGAAGTGGACCTTTCACAAGGAAGGCTTGCCCGTCGAGGTTGTGCGCGAGTTCGGCAACTGGCGCCGGGTGCGCGATTCGGAGGGCGATGAGGGCTGGGTGCACCATTCGCTGCTGTCGGGCCGTCGCACGGTGCTGGTGCTGCCGTGGACGACGGAGGCGGACCAGACGGTCCCGCTGCGGCCGATGGCGCGCGAAGATGCCCGCCCGGTGGCCTATCTGGAGCCGTTCGTGCTGGGCGACGTGGACGAATGCGACGGTCTGTGGTGCGCCATTTCCGGCCGCGGCTGGCGCGGCGTGGTGCCGCAACGGCTGTTGTGGGGCGTCTATCCGGAAGAGCGGGTGGAGTAGCGCGCCGGCCCGGCCGCACTCGCTAAGACGCGACGCCAGGGTCCCCCGCGCCGCGCGCTTCTCAACTCAAGATTGCGACGATTCGACGCGCCGGGCAACGGCGCTGGCGGTTACCGCCGGGGGCGAACCCGCACCACCACGTCGACCCGGCTGATCTCCATGCCGTCCGGCGCCTCGGGCACCTGCGACAGCACCAGCGATTCGGACGGCACGTCCGTCACCGCGCCGGTGGTCTCGTCGAAGAAGTGGTGGTGATCGTCGGTGTTGGTGTCGAAGTAGGTCTTCGTGCCGTCGACCGCGATCTCACGCAGGAGGCCTGCCTCGGTGAACTGGTGCAGCGTGTTGTAGACCGTGGCGAGCGACACCGGAACGCGGGCGGCGACCGCTTCCTCGTGCAGCCCTTCGGCAGAAACGTGGCGATTGCCGCGGGCAAAGAGCAGATCGCCGAGCGCGACACGCTGACGCGTCGGCCGAAGACCGGACGATTTCAACATGACACGCACATCGCGGCCGATAGGACGGGCGTCCTTTGCGCCGTCAACCGTGTCGCGTGTGAAAAAGACCGCCATGTCAACCTCTTGCCTTCTCTGATGTCCCATCCGAGACATTTTTTTACAGACCGTCGTCGTCGGATATAAACGCCTGAACGAACAAGATCAATGACGGGCTCACGCCAACCGTCTTGTGTTGTGGGGCCAAAGAGCCATAAGGGTGCTCGGTGGCATCGCAGTAGCACATTCGTTGGATGCCTCAGTTCGTCCGACCCCCGTTATCAGACACCGTGTAAAACTTAATGTCGACGACCCTCAATAATCAGCGTTCGCGCTACGAATATGACGATCTCCTGGCGTGTGCGCGCGGCGAGCTGTTCGGCCCTGGCAATGCGCAGCTTCCGC
>JAUIJH010000136.1 GCA_030431335.1 Alphaproteobacteria bacterium | reverse complement strand
TCCGTCCCTCGCCGCTGCAGGGGAGGTGCAATCTTCCCTGCAGCGCCTTCTCCCTGCCCGGAAAAGGCAAAGACATCATGAGACAAGCACGTCCCGCTCGAGTGGGATCACTTGAGCGGGAAAAACGTGCTCGCAATCGAAAAGATAGCGCATCAACCTCGCGCCCGTCCGGGCGCGATATGCGCTAGTCGCTGGGCAGGTTTTCCAGCAGCCAGTCGATCGAGTTGGGGATGGTCTCGTCGGCGCGGTGGCTGTCGGTGGGCAGCTTGACCGCGATGAGCCCCTCATATTCGACGTCGCTGAGGGCGCCGAGCACGGCCGGCAGGTCGATGTCGCCCTCGCCCAGCGGCAGGTGGCGCGGATTGCCGGCCTTGGCATCGGCCACCGACACGGCCGCCAGGATCGCCGAGAATTCCTTGACCGCCTGTTGCGGGGTGCGCTCGCCGGTGGCGTTGGTGTTGCCCACGTCGAGCGACAGGTGCAGTGGCGCCTCGGTCATCTGCTTCAGCGCGTCGCGCACCAGCTTGAAGTCATCCAAAGTGGCGACCATCTGGCCCGGCGCCGGCTCCAGCGCCACGCGCACGCCCGCCTCGGCGGCCGCCTCGGTGATCCGGGTCAGCCCGTCGAGCAGCCAGGCGCCGGCGTTGGCCTGGCTGACGTTGCGCCGCACGCGCCCGGCCGTGATGGTCACCGCCTCGGCCTTGCAGATGCTGGCGATGCGGATGGCGCGCATCACGAAATCGAGCCGCCGGGCGCGGCCCTCCTCGGACGGGCTCAGCAGCGTCGGCTCGAAGCGCTCGCGCGGGTCGAGCAGGAAGCGGGCACCGGTGTCCACCACCAGCGCGAGGTCGGCGCTGGCAAGCTCGCTGCCGAGCCGCGTGGCCGCCGCCTCGTAGTCGTCGGCCATCGGGTTGAGATGGTGGACGTCGAGGGTCAGCACCACGCCTTGGTATCCGGCCCCTGCAACGAGGTCGAGCGCGGCATCCAGCGCATGATTGGAACAGCCGATGGTGTTGTAGGCGAATCTGAGCATCAAGGGGCCTTCAGGCAGCGAGGTTCGCTGTCTCGCTCGGGAAAAATTGGACCGCGCGCAACGGTTTCGTGGGGGCGGAACGGCGTCTTTGCGCGCGCTTGGGGCGGGGTGTGACTTCAGATCCCAACGGCGCCACGTTTCGTCCTCGATCCGGCCTATTCGTCGGCGCCGCGCGACGCCCGACCAAGACTAACCGATCAGGCGCGCCCTTAGAAGGGCACTTGGGGTTGCCGAACCTGTGAATTTGTACAGGTTCCGCCGCGTTGGAGCCCGCGCGGGGTGCTGCGCCGGCCCCAGTAAGTTAGCACTCCCCGTCGGGTGCTGCTAGTCAACCTGATGTAAGGATTGCGGAAAAAACTTTGCTGGCTTGCAACTTGCCTCGGCTGTGGCACACTTTTCTGTGTCTGCCGAACCGGGATGCATGCGTATGACGACCGCCTTTGAAAAGCAACTTCAGGGTTTCAGTCTGACCACTGCGGAAATTCTGTACCGACTGCCCGATCACCCGACACTTTTGCAGAGTTATGTTTGGCAGGACTACGACCAGGCCCCGGAGTTCCCGGTGCTGGAGCGTTTCCTGGCCTTCTGGCGGCGCGAGATCGAGGGGCCGCTGCACTCGGTCCACGTGGTCTGCCGCCGCCTCATCGCGCCCAACGAGGTGCAGACGGTGCGCTTCGAACACCTCCACTGACAGCCGGGCGGATGCGGCCCCGCCCGCATCCGCCGGCTTCGCGGTGAAGGGGCGGGCCGGCGAGGCTCATCGACGGCGAGACTGGCAAGGCGCGCCCGCGCGCAATATATCGAGTGGGTCGGCCTCGAGCCGGACCCGCACGAGCGCCAAGGCCGAACGATGACCCCGCTATATCGAGCCCACCCGACCATGTTTGCCGCCGACCCCGGCAAATTCATCCTGGCGTGCCTTCTCGTCCCCTTCATCGTCGGGATCTTCTGGCTCGGCTGGTGGTTCATCGCCAACCGGAGCACGCTTCTCATCGTCGACGAGGAGCGCGTGTCGCTGCGCAGCGGCATCTTCAACCGGCGCAATTCCGAGGCGAGCATCGAGAATATCCGCGCCGTGCGGATCGACCAGACCCTGGTGGACCGCATATTTAAATGCGGTTATCTGAAAGTGTACACGACCGGCGACGTGCCGGAAATCGAGCAGGACGGCCTGCCCGATATCGAGCGCCTCACCGCGGCGTTGCGCCAGGCCCGACGCGTTTAGGCATCCATTCGCCCGAGAGGATCTTGCATGACTCACGACGCCCCGACGATGAAGCCGCGCTACGAGGAGCATCCGCGCATGTTCGCTGACGAGCCCGGCCAATTCATCCTCGCCATTCTTCTCATCCCCTTCGTCGTGGGCATCGTCTGGCTCGTGGTCTGGTACATCCGCATCCGCTGCACGCTGCTGACGGTGACGGACGAGCGCGTGCTGCTGTCGCGCGGCGTGTTCAACAAGGAGCGCATGGAGATCGAGCTGGATTCCATCCGCACCGTGCGCATCGACCAGTCCTTCGTCGACCGCATCTTCAACTGCGGCATTTTGAAGATCTTCACCGCCGGCGACGAGCCCGAGCTGCAGCAGAAGGGGATGCCGGACCCGGAGCGCCTGCGGGCCGCGCTGCGCACATGAGCGAGGCGAGCGCAGTGAAGACCGCCCCCGCCGCCGCGCGCCGGGCGAGCCGGCTCGACGTGTTCATCGCCCGCATGAGCGCGCAGAAGGCGTTTCTGGAGGACGTGGCCGCGCGCATCGCCGGCACCGACGGGCCGGTGCTGGAGCTGGGCCTGGGCAACGGGCGCACGTTCGACCACCTGCGCGAGATCCTGCCCGAGCGCGAGATCTTCGTGTTCGACCGCTCGGTGACGGCGCACCCCGCCTCGATCCCGGACGGCGACCACATGATCATCGGCGACATCCGCGACACGCTGGCCTTCTGCGGCCCGCGCGTGAAGCATCCGGCGGCGCTGATCCACTGCGACCTGGGCACCGGCGACCCGACGGCCGACCTTGCCAAGGCGCACTGGCTGGCGCCGCTGATCGCGGAGCGCACCGCCTCGGGCGGCTTCGTCGCGACCGGCATCGAGCTCGATTTCGGCGATCCGTTCGTGCTGCTGCCGCGCACCGCCGACGCCGAGCTCGGCCGCTACTGGCTGTACCAGAAGTCCCGCTGACCGCCGGTTCGCCATGAGCCGGCTCGACAGCTTCCTCCGCCGCATGTGTGCCCAGCGCGTCCTCCTGGAGGAGGCGGCCGCGCTGGTGCGCGGGATCGACGGCCCGGTCGTGGACCTTGGCATCGGCAACGGGCGCACGCTCGACCACCTGCAGGCGCTGCTGCCGGACCGGCGGGTGTTCGCGTTCGACAATTTCCTGCACTCGGCGATCGGCGTGCTGCCGCCGGCCGAGCAGATCGTGATGGGCGACATCCGCGACACACTGCCCTTCGCGCTGCCGCGGCTTGGGGAACGGGCGGCGCTGGTGCACAACGATCTGGGCTCGGCCGACGAGATCGGCAACGCCGCCACGGCCGCGTGGCTGGCGCCGGCGATCGAGGCGGTGGCCCGCCCGGATGCGATCGTGGTGACGAGTTTTCTGCTTCCGTTCAGAAACTATATTGCATTGCCGTTGCCACCCTCGGTGAAGCCGGGGCGCTATCACATTCTCAAGCTCGGCGCCGTTTGACGGATGGCCGGCAGCGTGGCATTCGCCGCGCGATGGACGGAGGGGACAGCCTTGGCCTCGCGAGCTTTCTTCCGCTGCCGCGCGTGTGGCGAGCCTGTCATGGCCGGCGCCTATCGGTGCCCGGTGTGCGGCATCGATTTCCCGTCCGGCACCCCCGGCACGCCGGACCTGCGGACCGTCGCCCCCGAACCGGAGCCTGAGGCGGAGCCGCGCGCGCCGTCGCTGCGCGAGGACGTGGTGGACGCCGAGTTCGAGCACGACGACGCGCTCGACATCGCGCCCGGTGCGGGCCGCACCGGGACGGGGCCGCGCACGGCGACGGCCGACCTCAACGTGCGCCCGCGCGAGGACCCGCGCACCGGTGGCGGCGGCGGGGCGACGGCGACGCTGTTCGTGCGCCCGGCGCGCGAGAGCGTCGTGGTGAGCGTGCCGGAGATCGACTACACCACCGAGATGGTCGACCCGCCGCGCCGCGGCTGGATGCGGGGGATCGGCGGCACGCTGATGTCGGCGCTGGTGCTGATCGCCATCGTGGCGGGCACGGTCTGGTGGCTCAATGCGCGCGACGCGCTGCCCTCGCGCGCGCTGGGCGACTTCAAGGTGGAGTCGGCGGACGGCTGGGTGTCGCTGCCCACCGAGGGGCGCGCGCTGGTGGTGTCGGCGAACGGCCCGTTCCGGCTGCGCGTGGCGGGCCGGGTCTATTCGCTCGACGGCAACCGGGCCGTGCAGGTGCCGGCCGACGCCAGTGCGGCCGTGCGCATCGTGCGCGCGCCGACCACCGCGACGATCAGCGCGCGCTAGAGCACGCCCCGCTCAAGTGGGATCACTTGAGCGGGAAAAACGTGCTCGCAATCAGAAAGATTGCGCATCGACCTCGCGCCCGGACGGGCGCGACAGGCGCTAGCCGGGCGCCGGGGACGCCCGCGCGCGCGTCAGTTGCCGGGGCGGATGGCGCACAGATCGGCGAGGGAATTCTCGGCGCAGTCGGGCAGCGTCTCGCTGCGCTCCAGGGCGGCGTCGATCCGCGCCAGCAGAACGTCGGCCGAGACCGGCAGGGCGAAGCGCTCGTCGACCGCGAAGGCATCCACCGCCGCCTCCACGACATCGGCCGTCACCGGCTCGCCGGCGATCAGATAGTCGAGATCCCTGAGCCCGGCGACCACCGCCTCGTTGCGCGAGAAATCGGGCGTCGCGGTGGCGTCGCTCTCGGTGACGACGCGGGTGGGCTCGCTGGTGAAGCCGGTGGCGGCGACGCTCTGGCGGGCGGGCTCGCGTTGCGCCCGTTCGGAGCCGGCGTCGAGGCGGACCGGGCGGGCCGGCTCCTGGGACGCCTGTGCGGGCTGAGGTTGCCGCGGGGCCGGGGGCTCCTGCGCTGCCGGCGGCTCCTGCGCGGGCGGGGCGGGGTCGGCCGCGGGCTGGCGGGCGTTCTGATCGAGGAGGGCGGCGACGCGGGAGGCGAACGGGCTGTCCGCATCGGCCGTGCCGCTGTCGGGGGCCGGGCCGGTCGGGGCGGCGGCCGTGTCGATGTCGGAGCGCGGGGCGCGGCGCGGCAGGGGCGGGGGACCGTCGTCCTGCGGGGCGGCATCGTCCTGCGGGGCGCTGGGGGAGGCGAACAGATCGTCGCTCGGATAGAGCGGCTCGTCGGACGTGCGGGTGTCGCCCAGCACGGCCTGAGACGGGGCGGGGGCGGTTTCGGCCAGCCCCTCCTGCGCGAGCACCAGCTCCGGCTCCACGATCACCCACGCATCGCCGTTGCGCCGCTTGCAGCGGAAGCCGTCGACCGCGATGCGGCTCTGCCGCCCCTCCAGGTCGATGCGATAGCCGCGGCAGGGCCGGTTGCCGTCCGCGCGGCGGACCTTGCGGTAGGGCAGCACGGTGACCGACCGCCCGCTGGGCAGTTCGAACCGGGTCACCTCGTCGGCGCGGGCATAGTCGAGGATGGTGCTGAGGCGCGCCTCCAGCGAGCGGCGCTCCGCCGGGGAAAGGGGCAGCGCGGTCTGATAGCTCTGGGCGGCGGCGCTGCCTGCCGTGGCGGCCAACAGGACGGCCGCAAGCCAATGTCTCATCGCAACCTCCGCATGGACAGGGGCACTATGACGGCCCGTCGATGAGCCGGCCCTGAATAAGCCCGCCCAACCCTGCGATGGACAGATAACGCGGGCGGGGCGGGGGCCAAAGTCCTTTGTGCCCGCCGCGGGCGTCGCCATTGCCGCGCCCGGCCCGCCGGCGCCGCACCGCCGGCTCGGCCGGGCGGCGCCGCGGGGCTCGGTTTTGTGCGGCAGGGGGGCCGGCGTTCGACAGGGCCGGCGGTCCGCCGATACGGCTCTCGCCTCCGGGGGGCAACATCGTGCCGCGCCACGCGGTTTGCGCCGCCCAGGTGGGGGCGCCACGAGGGGCGCCGCCGGCCGAGCGATCCGGCGCCGGGCCAAGCGTGGCAATTGCCTCGGTGCCGGATAGCATCGCCGGGGCGCGCCGCCGGTCCAACACAGATCCGCCTGCAGGATAAGCGGTTGATTTTGAACTCGTATGAGAAATTGCAGACCAGCGATGCAGGCGATTTATTGTGTTTTGGCGCGGAACTTGTTGACGCTGATTCATTCCGTGGCAGAGTAAATCCAGTTCGTATTTTTTAATTGAAAATTTAGATGGTGCGTATGTCCAATCGATCTTTGCTGCTGCACATCGGTTCGGGCAAGACCGGGTCGAGTTCCATCCAGAAGACGTTCGAGGACAACCGCGAGGTTCTGCAAGCGGCGGGCTTCCGCTATCTCGGCATCATGCTGGAGAACGCCACCGAGGGGCCGAAGCCCGGATGGCGGTTCAGGGGCGGAGCCAACCGGTTCTTCCACCAGGGCGACGACGACGCGCGGATGGAAGAACTCTACCAGGTGCTCGCCGCGGAGGTGGCGAAGACGCCCGACGGCGGCACGCTGGTCTGGTCCAACGAATGGATGTTCGGCCGGCACACGCGGCTGCTGCCCGTGTTCAAGCGGTTGCAGGACGAGGGCGTCGATCTGCGCATCGTCTGCTACCTGCGGCGCCACGATCGCTTCGCGATGAGCGCCTACAAGCAGTGGGCGATCAAGAACAAGACCAACGAAGGCAGGATCCTGCGCTTCAGGGATTGGGCCGTACAGGCCGATACGTTGTTCTATCCCAAGATCAAGCCATGGGTCGACGAGTTCGGCAAACAGGTCATGCTCTATAATTATGAGGAAGTCGGCGATATTGTCGCCCATTTCATCAAGGTCGCGGGAATGCCGGCGCTGAGTCTGGCGAAGGACAACATCTCGCCGCGCAACGAGATGCTGGCGCTGTGGGGTATCTTCAACAACCGCCTGGAAGCGGTGGTGCCGCCGCATCTGTTCGAGAGATTTCTGCGTTATACCTTGCCGCATCCCGAGCGCGCGGAGATGCCGCCCTTGGCGGAGCTTTTGCCCGACGACGACGAGCTGCGCCAGTTCCAGCGAAGGCACCTGTCCGATGCCGGAGAGGTCAACGCGCTGTTGATGCGCAGCGGCCAACCGCCGCTGAATGTTTCGAGCACCGACGCTGTGTCCGGCGAGGTCGATCCGTGGAAGATGACCTGCCTCATGGCGTCGATGATCTTCAGCCTCGGCGAGAAGGTGCGCACGCAGGGCGAGCGCATCGCCGCGCTCGAGGCGCGGCTGGCCGAGCCCGAGCCCGAGGGCGCCTCAGAGCCGGTGCGCAGCGAAGGGTAGCGCGCGCGGCAGGTAGGTGCCGGACCCCTTCCGGCCGACCAGCTCGCGGTCGCGCACCATCACCGTGCCGCGCAACAGCACGGTGACCGGCCAGCCGGTGATTTCGACGCCCTCGTAGGGCGTGTAGTCGGACGCATCGTGCAGCCGCTCGTGGGCGATGGTCTCCCGGATGGTGGGGTCCCAGATGGCGATATCGGCGTCCGAGCCGACGGCGATGGTGCCCTTCTTGGGGTGGAGCCCATAGGTCTTGGCGTGGTTGGTGGCGGTGAGGGCGACGAAGTCGTTGAGCGACAGGCGGCCCTTGACGACGCCCTCGGAAAACAGGATCGGCAGGCGGCACTCGATGCCGGGGATGCCGTTGGGGATGTGGCGGAAATCGGTGCGCCCGCGCGGGTTGAGCTTGCCCTTTTCGTGGCGGTAGCGGAACGGGCAGTGGTCGGACGAGAAGAGGTCGAAGGCGCCGCGGGCGAGACCGCGCCACACGTTCTCCTGCTCGGCCTTGTCGCGCGGCGGCGGCGAGCACACGAACTTGGCGCCCTCCCAGTCCATGCCCTCGAGGTCGGCCTCGCTGAGCATCAGGTATTGCGGGCACGTCTCGGCGACGATCTTGCGGCCACGGGCGCGGGCGCGCTCGATCTCCTCCAGCGCCGCGCCGTTGGAGATGTGGACGATGACGAGCGGCACATCCACCACCTCGGCCAGCGAGATGGCGCGGTGCGTCGCCTCCCGCTCCACCACCAGCGGGCGCGCGTCGTCGTGGGCGGCGGGCTCGAGCCGGTCCTCGGCGGCGAACTTGTCGCACAGGAAGCGGATGGCGTCCTCGTTCTCGCAATGCACCATCATCAAGGCGCCGGTGCGGCGGGCGACGTCCATGGTGGCGAGGATCTCGCCGTCGTTCAGTTTGAGGCCCTCGTAGGTCATGTAGACCTTGAAGGAGGTGTAGCCGTCGGCGACGAGGGCGGGCAGCTCCTGGCCGAGCACCTGGGGCGTCGGATCGGACACGATGAGGTGGAAGGAGACGTCCGTATAGGCGTTGCCCTCGGCCCGGTCGTGGGCGCGCGCCAGCCCCTCGCGCAGGGACTTGCCGCGCTCCTGCACCGAGAACGGCAGCACCGTGGTGTTGCCGCCCAGGACCGCCGCGCGGGTGCCGGTGGTGAAGTCGTCCGCCATCTCGATGAGGGGGCCCTTGTCCTCCGCGAGGTGGACGTGGCTGTCGATGCCGCCCGGCAGGACCAGCTTGCCGGTGGCGTCGATGGTCTCGGCCGCGCCCGACAGGTCGCGCCCGATGGCGGCGACGAGACCGTCCTTGATGCCGATGTCGGCGGGGAAGGTGTCGGACGCGGTGGCGACGGTGCCGCCCTTGATCAGGATATCGAACGCCATCGGCTCAGTCCTCAATAGCCGCGGGTGCGGTCGACAACGTTGATCAGCGGCTCGCCCCGCTCGTAGGCGGCCATCTGCCGCGAGACGTAGCGCGAAACCGAGGCGGGGTCGCTGATCGCCGAGCAGTGCGGGGTGATGATCAGGTTGGGCGCGCCCCACAGGGGATGATCGGTGGGCAGCGGCTCGGTCTGGAAGACGTCGAGGCTGGCGCCCTTGAGGCGGCCGTCCACCAGGGCGGCGAGGATGTCGTCCTCGTTCTGCAGCCCGCCGCGGCCGGCGTTGATGAGCACCGGGCCGCCCAGCGCGCCGTCCCTCGCCAAGGCGTCGATGAGGCGGGCATCGACGATCTCGCGCGTCGCATCGGTGAGCGGCAGCAGGACGACGAGGATGTCGGTCTGCCCCAGGAAGGGGGCGAGGCCCGCCTCGCCGGCGAAGATCGGCACGTCCGCCTCCTTGGGCGAGCGCGACCAGGCGCTGACCTGGTAGCCGAGCGCGCGCACGATGCCGGCCGCGTTCTGGGCGAGCACGCCGTAGCCGAGGAAGCCGACGCGCACGTCGGCCGCGATGGGCTGCTCGCGCACGCGCCACAGCCGGTTGTGCTGCTGGTCGAGATAGGCGAGGCCCTGGCGGTGGTGGGTGAGCACCTGCCACGTCACCCACTCGGTCATGCGGTCGGCGAGGTTTTCGTCGACGAGGCGCACCAGCGGCACGTCCGGCAGGTCCGGATCGGACAGCACCGCATCGACGCCCGCGCCGAGGTTGAAGATGACCTCGAGGTTGGGAAGGCTGGGCAGGAGCCCCTCCGGCGGCTTCCAGGTGAGCGCGTAGCGCACCGAGGCCGGGTCGTACTCGTCGACGCCGTGAAGCACGAAGTTCCGCCCCGGATCGGCGGCGCGCAACGCCTTGATCCAATGGCTGGAACTCCAATTTGCGGTGGTGAGTAGCGCTGTCATCTAATAGCCAAGCTCGAAAGTGTTTCAGATCCGGTGTAGGCAAGCCGGGGGCCGGTTGACAACGTTGACCGGCGCCATTCGTCCCCATATCAGCGACAATTATGGCCAAACGAGACATCCTGATCCTGCCCGATCCCGTGCTGCGCAAGGTCGCGGCGCCGATCGCCGACATCGACGATCGCATCCGCGCGCTGGCCGCGGACATGCTGGAAACCATGTACGAAGCGCCGGGCATCGGCCTCGCGGCACCGCAGGTGGGCGTGCTGGAGCGCCTCATCGTGTGCGACGTCGCCACCGACGAGGACGCCGAGCCGGCGCCGATGGTGCTGGTCAACCCGGTGATCGAAGCCGCCTCGGAGGAGACCAAGGTCTACGAGGAGGGGTGCCTGTCGATCCCCGAATTCCTGGAGGAGGTGACGCGGCCGGCCGCGGTGCGCGTCGCCTATCTCGACCGCGACGGCACGCCGCAGGTTGTGGAGGCGGACGGGCTGCTCGCGGTCTGCCTGCAGCATGAGATCGACCACCTCAACGGGGTGCTGTTCATCGACCACATCTCGCGGCTGAAGCGCGAGCGCATCACCAAGAAGTTCGCCAAGCAGGCCAGGCTGGCGTGATGCGCATCGTGTTCATGGGCACGCCCCAGTTCGCGGTGCCGACGCTGATGGAGATCATCGGCCAGGGGCATGACGTGGTGGCGGTCTACACCCAGCCGCCGCGTCCGGCCGGGCGGCGCGGGCTGGGCGAGACCAAGAGCCCCGTGCACGAGGCGGCCGAGGCGCTGGGCCTCGACGTGCGCCATCCGGCGAGCCTCAAGGACCGCGCCGGGGAGATCGCCGCGCTGGAGGCGGACGCGCTGGTGGTGGTGGCGTACGGGCTGATCCTGCCGCAGGCGGTGCTGGACGCGGCCCGATACGGCGCCTTCAACGTGCATGCCTCGCTGCTGCCGCGCTGGCGCGGGGCGGCGCCGGTGGCGCGGGCGATCATGGCCGGCGACGCGCAAACGGGCGTCGCGGTGATGAAGATGGAGGCAGGGCTCGACACCGGGCCGGTGGCGATGGAGGAGCGCGTCGCCATCGCGCCGCAGGACACGGCCGGCGAGTTGACCGAGCGCCTGGCGCGGCTGGGCGCGGACCTGATGGGCCGGGCGCTGGGCGGGCTGGAGCGCGGGGCGCTCACCTTCACGCCGCAGGCCGAGGCGGGCGCGACCTACGCCAAGAAGATCGACAAGGGCGAGGCGGCGATCGATTTCGCCGCCCCCGCCGCCGCCGTGCGCGCGCACATCCATGGGCTGAGCCCGTGGCCGGGCGCCCATGCGACGCTGGAGATCGGCGGCAAGCCGGAGCGGCTGAAGGTGCTGCGGGCCGAGGAGGTGGCGGGCGAGGGCGCGCCGGGCACGATCCTCGACGGCGAGCTGACGGTGGCGTGCGGCACGGGCGCGGTGCGGCTGACGCGCGTGCAGCGGCCGGGCAAGGGCGCGGTCGACGCGGCCGATTTTCTGCGCGGCGCGCGGGTCGAAGCCGGCACGCGCTTTGCCGCCTGAGCCCTCTCCGGCGCCTGAGCCGCCCGGGCCGATCGAGCAGCCCGAGCCGCCGATGGCGCGCTACAAGCTGGTCATCGAATATGACGGCGGCCCGTTCGTGGGCTGGCAGCGCCAGGACAACGGCCCCTCCGTGCAGGCCGCACTGGAGGAGGCCGCGCAAAAACTGTGCGGGACGCCGACGCGCATCTTCGGCGCCGGGCGCACCGACACCGGCGTCCACGCCACGGGGCAGGTGGCGCATGTGGATTTCGCCCGCGAATGGCCCGCCGACACGGTGCGCGACGCGATCAACGCGCACCTGCGGCCCGCGCCCGTCGCGGTGCTGTCTGCGGAGCGGGTGAGCGCGGCGTTCGACGCCCGCCACAGCGCCGTGCGGCGGCACTATCGCTACCTGATCGTCAACCGCCGGCCGCCGCTGGCGCTGGAGCGCCACGCCTGGCAGGTGCCCGCGCCGCTCGACGCCGCCGCCATGCAGGCCGGCGCCGGCCACCTGGTGGGGCGGCACGACTTCACCACCTTTCGCGCCGCCCAGTGCCAGGCCAAAAGCCCGGTGCGCACCCTCGACGCGCTCACCGTGAGCCGGTCGGGCGAGCGCATCGAAGTGGAAGCGCGGGCGCGCTCTTTCCTTCACAATCAGGTTCGGTCCATGGTGGGCACGCTGGTGGAAGTCGGGCTGGGGCGCTGGTCGCCCGGGGATGTCGGCGAGGCTCTCGCGGCCCGCCGGCGCGATGCTTGCGGCCCGGTCGCGCCCGCGGCGGGCCTTTTTCTGGAACGGGTGGACTACGAATGATCGACGTGACGCTGGGCATCATCGGCGGCTCGGGCCTCTACGACCTGCCGGGGCTGACCGGCGATTGGGTGCGCATCGAAAGCCCCTGGGGGCGCCCCTCCGACGACGTGCTGATCGGCCACGTGGGCGACACGCGCGTGGTGTTCCTGCCGCGCCACGGACGCGGCCACCGGGTCGACCCGACGGGCATCGACTACCGCGCCAACATCGACGTGATGAAGCGGGCCGGGGTCACGGATCTCGTGTCGCTGTCGGCGGTGGGCTCGCTGAAGGAGGACCTGCCGCCGGGCACCTTCGTGGTCGTCGACCAGTTCATCGACCGCACCTTCGCGCGGGCGAAGAGCTTCTTCGGCGAGGGGTGCGTGGCGCACGTGTCGATGGCCCATCCGGTGAGCCCGCAGCTCGGCGACAAGGTGGTGGCCGCCGCCGAGGCGACGGGCGCGCGCTACCGCCGGGGCGGCACTTATATTGCAATGGAGGGGCCGCAATTCTCCTCGCTGGCCGAATCGCAGCTCTATCGCGCGTGGGGGGCGCACGTGATCGGGATGACCAACATGCCGGAGGCCAAGCTCGCGAGGGAGGCGGAGATCTGCTACGCGACCGTCGCCATGGTGACGGACTTCGATTCCTGGCACGCCGACCACGGCGAGGTGGACATCTCCGCCATCATCAAGACCATGAACGAGAACTCGGACGCCGCGCGCGCGCTGGTCGCCGAGCTGGTGCGCACGATGCCGGCGCGGCGCGAGCCGTGCCCCGGCGGGGCCGACACCGCGCTGGAGCACGCCATCATCACCCACCCCGATGCGCGCGACCCGGCGCTGATCGCCAAGCTCGACGCGGTGGCCGGGCGCGTCCTGGGCCCGCGCGTCCCGGGCGCCGCGGCATGAGCGACCTCAAGGCGCTGGTGCGCTCGATCCCGGACTATCCGAAGCCGGGCATCATCTTCCGCGACGTCACCACGCTGTTCGCGACGCCGGCGGGAATGCGCGGCATCGTGGAGGCGATGTGCGCGCCCTTCGCGGACGAGACATTCGACTGCATCGCCGGCATCGACGCGCGCGGGTTCATCCTGGGCGGGGCGATGGCGGTGCGGATGGGCACGGGATTCGTGCCGATCCGCAAGAAGGGCAAGCTGCCGGCCAACGTCTACCGCGAGGAGTATTCGCTGGAATACGGCACCGACGAGGTGGAGATCCACGTCGACGCGCTGCCGGTGGGCTCGCGGGTGCTCCTGGTGGACGACCTGCTGGCCACGGGCGGCACGGCGCTTGCCAGCATCAAGCTGATCGAGCGGGCGGGCGGCACGGTGCCGGCGGCCGCCTTCGCGATCGACCTGCCCGACCTCGGCGGCTCGCGCGCGCTCCGGGCCAAGGGCGTCGAGGTGTACACGGTGATGGATTTCGAGGGCGATTGAGCCCCGACAACGGGTTGGAGGATGCGAAGATGGTTCCTGGAGAGCTGATCCCCGCGCCGGGCGAGCTGACGCTCAACGAGGGTGCCCCGGTGGTGATGCTGGAGGTGGCCAACACCGGCGACCGCCCGGTCCAGGTGGGCTCGCACTACCACTTCTACGAGACCAACCCGGCGCTCGTCTTCGACCGGGAGAAGGCGCGGGGCCTGCGGCTCGACATCGCCGCCGGCTCGGCGGTCCGCTTCGAGCCGGGCCAGGCGCGCACGGTGGCGCTGGTGCCGTTCCGCGGCAAGCGCGTGGTGCACGGCTTCAACGCCAAGATCGCCGGACCGCTCGAGTGAGTGCGGCCGACGCTGCGCGGCGACTTGGTTTTCCGGGACGAGGGGGGGTCCCCCCTCGCGCTCCCAGTCGAAGTCGGCCGATGCCGACTTCGACAATCATGTCGGGCCAAGTCGCGTCAAGCGCGATCCGGCTCTGGGCGACGGCCAGGGTTCCAAGATCAGACGCTCTTCGGGCTTTCGAATTGAAACCCGGTTCGAGGCTGGGCCGGGCTGCGCCATGGTCAAGGGGTGGAGGGCTTCGCCCCCGTCCTCGCCTTGCTCGGCTGCGCCTGCGCGTGGCTGCGGGCGGCCCCTTGACCCTGCCGCAGCCCTCAGGTGCCGCCGGGACAGGGCGTGCGACCGCTCCGCCATTGTTTTCCAATCGCTTTCCAGCTCGCAGGACCGCCGATGCCCGCTAAAATCTCACGGCACGATTATGCCCACATGTTCGGCCCCACGGTGGGCGACAAGGTGCGCCTCGCCGATACGGAGCTCTTCATCGAGGTGGAAAAGGACCACACCGTCTACGGCGAGGAGGTGAAGTTCGGCGGCGGCAAGGTGATCCGCGACGGCATGGGCCAGAGCCAGGTGACGCGCGCCGACGGGGCCGTCGATACCGTCATCACCAACGCGCTGATCCTCGACTGGTGGGGCGTGGTGAAGGCCGACGTGGGGCTGAAGGACGGCAAGATCCACAAGATCGGCAAGGCCGGCAATCCCGACACGCAGCCCGGCGTCGACATCATCGTGGGGCCGGCGACGGAGGCGATCGCGGGCGAGGGCAAGATTTTGACCGCCGGCGCCATCGACAGCCACATCCACTTCATCTGCCCGCAGCAGATCGACGAGGCGCTCGCCTCGGGCGTGACGACGATGCTGGGCGGCGGGACGGGGCCGGCCACCGGCACCAACGCCACCACCTGCACCCCCGGCGCGTGGCACCTGGCGCGCATGATCCAGGCCGCCGACGCGTTCCCGATGAACCTCGGCTTCGCCGGCAAGGGCAACGCCTCGCTGCCCGACCCGTTGCGCGAGCAGGTGGCCGGCGGCGCGATGGCGCTGAAGCTGCACGAGGATT
>JAUIJH010000281.1 GCA_030431335.1 Alphaproteobacteria bacterium | reverse complement strand
TGCGCCCGTAGAGCGCGATCCACGGCACCGCCAGCGCCATGTGCAGCGGCCGCGCCACGAGGTTGGGAATCAACCCCGAGACGACGAGCCACAGGTGAAACCCGATGGTGACGAGGCCCAGCACCACCCACGGAGCGCGCACCCGCGCGCTCCAACCGCCGTCCCAATCAGCCATCGGAAACTCGAAGCGTCTGGCTTAGTTTGCGCTCTCGGGCACCGCGATGCCCACTTCTTCGTAGTAGCGCAGGGCACCGGGGTGGATCGGCCCGGTCACGTTGTCGAGCAGATCCGGCGTCACGCCGCCCCACCAGGGCGCGCCCTTGGTCATCGCCGCCTTGCCGTCCCAGAACGACTTGGTGAGTGCATAGGCGGTGTCGTCGGCCATCGCGGTCGTCGCGTAAGCGACCACCGGCAGCGAGGTCGTCACCACGTCCTCGTCCTGGCCCGGATAGGTGCCGGCCGGGATCACGAGGCGCGACCGCCCGGTCTGAGCGACCTCGTCGTCCGACATCGTGAGCAACGTGACGCCCGTGCCGGCCGCCGCCTCGATCACGTTGGGGGCGGGATAGGAGCCGGCGGTGACGAATGCGTCGATCTGCCCGTTCTTCAGCGCCGCGACGGCGTTGGACAGCTCCGCATCGGCGATGTCCACCTTGCCCTCGAGCCCGAACAGGCCGAGATATTTCTCACCCTCGCTGGCGCCGAAGGAGCCCTTGCCGAGCAGCAGCGTCTTGCCTTCGAGATCGGCGAGGGTGGCGGCGTTCTTGTCCGCCCGGACGACGAAATGCATGGTCAGCGAGGGGATCGGGAAAAGCGCCCGCACCTCGGCGAATTTGGGGCTGGCACGCTCGGCGAAGGGGCCCGTGCCAGCGCGCGCCGCATCCACCAGCGCGGGCGGCGAGGTGAACACATAGTCGCCGCCGCGAATGGCCGCTTCCATGACGTTCTGCACCGACCCCTGGCTCTCTTCCACTGTCATGTCGATGCCGTCGGGCATAGCCTCGGCGAGCTGCACGGACATCTGGTAGTAGGACGAGCCGGATTTGGCGGACTTGAAGGTGACGCGCGCGTCCTGCGCGGCGGCAGGCAAAGCGAGGGCCAGCGCCAAAGCGGCGCCGAAAATGAAGCGCATGGAGAGCCTCCCTGAGATCGCGCGGACTCGTTGGCGATCCGCGTGCGCCGGGATCTGCCATTATCGCGCCAGGGAAGGCAAGTGTGACGCAACCGGAAGCCACCTCAGCGCGTTGTTCCAGGTACATTTAACCGAAGATATTCCCCATGCGGCGACTTACCTGCCAAAACTGCCATCACGACGTGTTCTTCGACAACACGCACTGCCTCGAGTGTGGGCACACGCTCGGCTACGCGCCGACCATGTTCGAGATGCTGTCATCCATCGACGGCTACGAGTTCAGGTCCGGCGATGCGCCCCACTATGCGTGCTTCAACCGCGACATCATCGCGTGCAACTGGTTGACCGATCAGCCGGGCACGCTGTGCTCGGCATGTCGGCACAACAACGTGATCCCGGACCTTTCGATCAACGCCCACGTCACGCTGTGGTCGCGCATCGAAAAGGCCAAGCGCGTATTGTTCTACTCGCTGATCGCGTGGGACTTACCGCGCCCGACCAAGGCGGAGGACCCGCAAGGCGGACTCGCGTTCGACTTCCTGGCCGACCAGCCGCAGCCGGACGGCACCGTCACCTCGCACACGACAGGGCACGACAACGGCCTCATCACCATCAATATCGCCGAAGGCGACGATGCGGAGCGCGAGCGTCGCCGCCAGAGCCTTGGCGAGCCCTACCGGACGCTGGTCGGTCACTTCCGGCACGAGATCGGACACTATTATTTCGATCGCCTGGTGCTGCCCAATTCCGAGCGCCTGGAGCGGTGCCGTGCCCTGTTCGGCGACGAGCGGTCCGACTATGCGGCAGCGCTGCAGCACCACTACGATGCCGGTCCGCCGGCCGATTGGCGCAACAGCTTCATCAGCTCCTACGCGACGGCGCATCCGTTCGAGGACTTCGCCGAGACGTTCGCGCATTACATGCACATGGTCGACGGCCTCGAGACGGCCGCCGCCTTCGGCGTCAAGGCCGACACGGCGGCCCCCTCGCCCTACCAGGACGGCACTGTCGACGAGTTGATCGACGCCTGGGTGCCGGTGACGGTCGCGGTCAACGCGGTCAACCGCTCGATGGGCCAGCCGGATCTCTACCCGTTCGTGCTGTCGCAGCCGGTGCACGAAAAGCTCGGGTTCGTGCATGACCTGATGCGCCCAGCCTCTCGCCAGCGCACCTCGGTCGGCCGCTTCGCCGCCGGCCTGTTCTCCTTCGCCCGCCCCGGCGTCGCCCACTGAGACGGGAGCGAAGACTCGCGCCTCCGGCGGGCTCCAATGTCCGCCGGTAAGGCGCCAGCGCTTGGTGGTGTATGAAATTGAGAGGGAATGCTACCTTGCCATCATTCTATGGCATGGAGGCGCTTTGGCGCGCGCGAAATGGCGGCGGCAACGAATTTCGTTAAATTCTTGACTATCGCAGTTGTTGTCGGTTGGACCTCTTCATTCAGCCCAGCTCAGTCAGCCGAGATTAATCTTATACCCGGCGACGAGTTGACGATCGTCACCGTAGTTGGGAAAATCGAATACGGCGATGACGTTGAATTTAGAGCAATAATCTCGAAAATTACCTCGGGCGTGGTCTTCTTTAATAGTGTTGGGGGAAACCTCGACGCTGGCATCG
>JAUIJH010000135.1 GCA_030431335.1 Alphaproteobacteria bacterium | reverse complement strand
TCGGCGTGGCGGCGGCGCCCAGCGATTCCATGAAGCGCATGTAGACCGGGCTCTCCATCACGCGCATCTTCAGCCCCTGCATGTCCTCGGGGCCTTTGACGGGGTGCTTGGAGTTGGTGAGGTTGCGGAAGCCGTTCTCGGCCCACACCACGGACCGGATCCCGGTCTGCTCGCGCATCTCCTCTTTCATCGCCTTGGCGACGTCGCTGCGGACGAATTCCCAGGCGACGGGCGAGGACTTGAAGAGGTAGGGAATCGCGAAGACCTGCAGCTTCTTGTAGAAGCCCGACACGGCGCCGTCGGCGGCGAGCGCCATCTGGATCGCGCCCTGCTGGACCATTTCGGTCAGCTCGCGCTCGCCGGCGCCCAGCGTGCCGAACAGAAGCTCGACCTGGAGCGCGCCGTCGCTCTTGAATTCGATGTACTCTTCCATCGCCTTCATGCCGCGCACTTCAGCGGTGTCGGCCTCGGGCACGGACGTGGCGAACCGGATCGTCGTCTGCGCGGTGGCGGCGCCCAACGAGGCGGTGAGTATCGCTGCGCCGAGCGCAACGGATCCGAGCAGCTTTGAGACGTTCATCATGGTGCGTTTCCTAAGTTTCTAATACTTTCAGCCGGCTGGGTCAGACCCGACGGCTCCCCCAGGGACGGTGCACGACTTGCGCACCGCAGCATCGCCCTATTGGCCAGACCCTACCTTTTTCGGCGGCGTCCAATCACGGTCGGCATCGAGCATGCCACCCGCCTCTGCGACGAGCCAGAACGTGTGGTCCGCCCAACGCAGAATTGTGTTCTCCAGGCTGCGGATGAGCAGTTCCCCTTCCCCCGAATGCGCGGCCGCCATGTGCGCGACGGCCTCCGGAAGCCCTGCCGAGAGGCAGATATGAATACCGTAGCCGGGATGACGCAACGACGGGAAGCCCGTCTTCCGCGGATCGGCACGCCAGCGCGCGACGTTCTCCGGGTCGAACTCCCAGACCTTGCCGATATCGTGGCACAGCGCGCCGGCGATCATCAGGTCGCGGTCGTAGCGGAAATCGGCGAAGAGGGTGTCCATCTCCTCGGCGATCTTCAGCGACATGCGCGCGACCGAACGGATGTGGTCGGCCTGCGTGCCGGTCTTCAGGGCAGGCGAATCGTAGTTGCCGGACGGACGCATGTCGCCGATCGCGGCGAGGCCGGCCGACGCCACCGCCGCCGCCCAGGCGTCGGTCACGTTGGCGCGCAGCGTCTCGTCTTCGATCCATTCGATCTCAGGCATCTCATCCAGGATCTTCCGGCGCATCTCATCGGTGATGGTGATGGCGCGGTCCCGGATCCGGATGTCGCGGGGTTCTGGCACGGGGACGATCTCCAAGGTTTCGCCGTCGGGCGGCCGGGCTACTGGCCCAGCACCCGCGGCAGGAAAAGGGCAATGGCGGGGAACATGACGATCAGCGCGATGGCGCCGAACAGGCACAGGACGAACGGCAGCACGCCGACCATCACGTCGCCGATGGTTCCGCGACGCCGCACACCCTGTACCACGAAGAGGTTCATGCCGATGGGCGGCGTCACCAGCGCGGTCTCGCACAGGAGGACGATGAGGATGCCGAACCAGATCGGGTCGAACCCGGCATCGACCACCATGGGCCCGGTGATCGGCACGGTGACGATCATCATCGCCAGCGGATCCATGAAGCAGCCGAGGATCACGTAGAAGACGATGAGGGCGAGCAGCAGGCCGTTCGGACCGAGCCCCATTCCCGAGATCGTGGCGTTGAGGATCGACACGAACCCGAGCGCCGACAGCACGAAGTTGAGGAACCAGGCGGCGATGACGATCAGCATGATCATGCCGGTGGCGCGCATGGTGCCGTCGAGCACGTCGAGCATCATGCGCACGCTGAGCCGGCGATGCGCCGCCGCCAGCCCCAGCGCGATCACCACGCCGAGCGAGGCCGATTCGGTGGGCGTCGCGACCCCGGCATAGATGCTGCCGACCACCACCACGAAGATCACCAGCGGCGGCACGAGGCCGGGCAGGCTTTCGAAGCGGGCGCGCCAGGAAGTCTGAATGCGGGTGCCGCCCATCCGGGGCCGGACCAGGCAGATTGCGACGATGATGGCCGAGAACAGCCCGGCAAGCATGATCCCCGGCAGGAACCCCGCCAGGTAGAGGCCTGGCACCGACGTTTCCGTCAGCCAGCCGTAGATGATGAGATTGATCGACGGCGGGATCAGGATGCCGAGCGTGCCGCCGGCCGCCACCGAGCCGAAGAACAGGCGCTCGTCGTACTTGTAGCGGTCGACGACGGGGGCGGCGACGACGCTGATGGTGGCGGCCGTCGCCACGCTGGAGCCGGACGTCGCGGCGAAGCCCATGCTGGCGCCGATGTTGGCGTGCATCAGCCCGCCGGGCAGCCACGAGAGCCATTGGCTCATGGAGTTGTAGAGCCGGTCGGCGATCCCCGAGCGCAGCAGGATCTCGCCCAGGAGGATGAACAGCGGCACGCTGACCAGCAGCGTGTTGGACGAGGAGACCCAGCTCAACTCGCCCATCGCCTTGTAGAGGTCGATGGGGGTGAAGATCTGGTCGAGCCCGAGCGCCAGGACGATCAGCGCCGCGCCCACCGGCAGGCCCAGCGCCAGGAGCAGGAAGAGGAGGCCGGTGGCGACGGGGATCATGGCCGCCCCCCCTGCGCGTCCGTTTCCTGGGCGACGCGGATGCGGGCTTCCTCGGCCGCCGCGTCGGCTTCGCTGTCGGCGCTGGCGGGCGCCGCGATCCGGTCGATGGTGGCAAGGTCGCGGCGCGCGATCGCCACGACCAGCACCACGGTCTGGACCACGGCGACCAGCGTGAACCACACGAGGCCGACCAGCCAGAGCCCTTGCGGGATCCACATCGGCACCGCCAGCGTGGTGTTGGAGAGCGAATGGAGCTGGAGCGAGGTGCGGAAGGTTCCCAGCGCCCCGAAGGTGAGGATCCCCCCGACCGCCGCAAGGCTTGCGACAGCGAGCACGTTGAGGAGCGCCCTCGGCCACGCGGGAAGCCGCTCGCTGAGGATGTCGATCCGCACGTGGCCCCGCACCATCAGCACCAGCGCGAAGGACCATGTGGCGGCGATCGCCAGCGCATAGGAGGACAGCTCCGTGCCGACGCTGAACGTCACGATCCCGCTCTTACGCAATACCACTTCGAACGAGACCACGAGCGCCGTGAGCACCAGCAGGGCGCCCCCGATCCGCGCCATCACCAGCGAGGCTCGCCAAAGCCCCTGCTCCAACATGGACGGGTCGCCTTATTCGGTCGGCGCAGAGATCCCGAGGATCTTGCCGACCTTCTCGTTCCAATCCGCCGCGCACTCGGCGCCGCAACGCTCGGCCCAACCCGCCAGCACACGATCGCTCACCAGCGTGTCGACCTTGGCCTTGTCGGCGTCCGACAGTTCCACCAGCGTCATCGCCGGGTCGGCCTGGAGGCCATCCTTGCATTCGCCTTCGCCGGTGTTGCAGTTGATGCCGTCCTGGATGTCGGCGGCCGCCTGCTTCCACTGGCGGTCTTCCATGGCCTGGAACTGCTCGGTCAGGAAGTTCTGCGTGGCTTCGTCGAAGCGGTTCCAGCTGTCGAGGTTGGCGGCGAAGAAGGTCATCGCCCACCCCATCGGCAGCACCACCAGCTTGTCCGTCACTTCCCACCAGCGCGCGGTGTTGCCGGCCGACGTCGCGGTCACGGCGCAGTCGGCGACGCCGCGCTGCATGGCCGGCACCACCTCGGCGAAGGGGATGTTCACAGGCGCCGCGCCCGTCGCCTCGACGAGGTCGGACATCGAGCGGTTGTAGGTGCGCACCTTCTTGCCCGCGAGGTCGTCCAGCCCGCCGATGTCACCCTTGCAGTAGACCACCTGCAGCGCGATCGGCGACATGGACAGGAGCTTGACGTTGAACTTGTCGGCCATGATCTGCGTCAGCGTCTCGCGATACGCATCGGCGCTCTGGCGCTGCACGTCGATGTCCGCCGTCAGGCCCGGCAGGTCGAGCGCCGCGAAGTGCGGATCCTCGCCGGCCATGTAGCTGAGCGTCCCTTCGGAAATATCGAACATGCCGAGGCGCAGGAGCCGCAGCACTTCCGGCCCCTGCAGGCCCAGATCGTCGAGCGATCCGAAGGTGGTGGTGATCGCTCCGCCCGAGGCGTCCGTGATCTCCTTGGTGAAGAACGGTTCCTGGATGTAGCGGAACATGTTCTGGGTCCGGTTTCCGCCCGAAACCTTCAGATTCTGGCTGGGCAGTTCCGCAGCCGCGGCAGCGCCCGCGAACGCCATGGCCAGTCCGGCACAAAGTCCCAGTGATCCAGCAAATAGATACCGCATGCGACGTTTCTCCCTGTCGATGATTGCCCGGTTTTGCGCCCGCCGGGTTCTAGTCCGTTGGCCGGCGGGCTCCGTCCGGGCCCCGGCAATCCGGAAACGCTAGACCATTTGTTGTGCCTATGCCAATTTGGATATCTAGGGACTTAACATTTGAATTTCTGATCTATGCGCGTGACGTTCGCTCAACTCGAGGCCTTCACCTGGGTCGCCCGGCTCGGCAAGGTCGGGGACGCGGCGATCCAGCTCAACCTCGCGCAGCCGACGGTTTCGCTGCGCCTGCGCGACCTGGAGCGGTCGATCGGCGCGAAGGTGTTCGAGAAGGACGGGCGCAGCCTTCGCCTGACGCCGGATGGCGTGGTGTTGCTCGAACACGCCAACTTCATCCTGAACGAGGTCGACAAAATCAGGCGGCCGGTCGACCCGGAGAAGATCCAGGGCACGATCCGGCTCGGCGCGTCCGAGACCTTCGCGATGACCGGGCTTGCCAGCCTCATCCACCGCGTCTCCTCGCACTATAGCGCGCTGCGCGTGGAGCTGTCGGTCGGGCCGAGCGGAGAACTGATCGATTCGCTCAACGAGCGGCGGCTGGACCTTGCCGTGGTGGTGAACCCGGCCGAGGATGCGCGGCTGAAGATCGTGCCGCTGGGCGTTCAGCAGTCCACCTGGGCGGCCTCGCCGGACCTCGCGCTGCCACCGGTGATCCGGCCGCGCGATGTCCACCACATCACGGTCCTGATCAATCCCGCCCCCTCGCCGAACCACCGGCAGACCCTGTCATGGTTCGCCAAGGCGGGCCTGGAGCCGATGCACCTGTCGTCGTGCAACACGGTGCCCAGCGTCGTGGCGCACCTCGTCGAGGCGGGGGTCGGCATCGCGATCCTGCCCACCAAGCTGATCGAACCCCAGCTCAAGGCCGGCTCGCTCGTCGCGCTCGGGCATCAGCCGTCCATCGAGCCGGCTTACCTATGCGTCGCCCACCGCGCGAACGAGACATCGCCGGCCGTCGAAGTGGTCGTCGATGCCGTGCGCCGCAGTTTGACCGCCTCGGACCTCCTGCAATCGATCTAGCTGGTCGCCCCGATCCGAGCCGGCGAAAACCGCGCGTGGAGCGAGCCGCTCCGTCCTCCGCCAACGGTGTGGCGACAGGCTTCCGGGATCTTTGCCGGCACGCATTGCCATAGATTTCACTTATAGCAATGCGGGTAGATAGTATTTCAGTCGATGCTTCCCCTCCGCTAGTTTCGCCGAAAATGAACCGGACGGCGCGTCAAACGCAGCCCAGCCGGCGAGCGGATCTGGAGGAAGCATGGCCGTCCGGCCGAACATCGTGTTCATCATCACCGATCAGCAGCGGTTCGATACGATCGCGGCACTCGGGTACCCGTACATGGAGACGCCGCACCTCGACGCCCTGGTGGCCGAAGGGACGGCCTTCACCAACATGTACGTTACGGCGCCGTCGTGCGCTCCCTCGCGCGCCTCGCTGTTCTCCGGGGTCTATCCGCACACCAACGGCGTGTTTCGCAACGACGAGCCGTGGACGTGGACATGGGTGCCGATGCTCGCCGAGGCCGGCTACCGCTGCGTCAACGTCGGCAAGATGCACACCAATCCGTTCGAGAAGAGCTTCGGTTTCCACGAGCGGCATGTCGTTGAGAACAAGGACCGCGCGCACCCCAACCTCCCCTTCTTCCTCGACAATTGGGACAAGGCACTGTGGGCGCGCGGCATCGAGAAGCCGAGCCGCGTCACCTATCGCCGCCGCGCGGACTATCGCGATGCGATGGGTGCCTTCGTGTGGGAGCCGCCGGCTAACCTCCATCCGGACAATTTCGTCGGCGCGATGGCGATCAACTGGCTCGAAAGCTGGAAGGGCAGCGAGCCGTTCTTCCTGCAGGTGGGCCTGCCCGGCCCCCACCCGCCGTACGATCCCACCGGGGACTATCTGGTGCGCTACGCCGACAAGGAGCTGCCCGAGGCGATCCGCGACTACGACCTCGACACGCAGCCGGCCCCCTTGCGCGCGCTGCGGCGCCATCACGCGGGCACCGACCACGATGCGGTGGTGCACCTCGAAAACCCGTCCGCCGAGCAGCTTCGCCGGCAGCGGGCGCACTATTTCGCCAACGTCTCGATGATCGATGCGCAGGTGGGCGCCATCGTCGAGGCGCTCAGGGCGCGCGGGGTGCTCGATGAGACGATGATCATCTTCACCTCCGATCACGGCGATTGCCTCAACGACCACGGCCACATCCAGAAATGGACCATGTACGAGCCGTCGGTGCGCGTGCCGGCGATCGTGTGGCAGCCCGGCGCGGTGCGCCATCAAGTGGTCGACGGCCTCACCTCGCTGTTCGACCTTGGCCCGACGATCCTGGAAGCGGCCGGCGTCGCCCCGCCCACATTCATGGAGGCGGAAAGCCTGATGCCGATCCTCACCGGCGCCACGGACACCGCCCGCAGCCGCGTCTTCGCCGAACACACCGAGGATATGATCCTGGAAGAAACCCAATTCATGACCATGGTGCGCGAAGGCGACTACAAGCTCGTCCACTTCATCGACAGCGACGAGGGCCAGCTCTTCGATCTCGCCGCCGACCCCGGCGAACGCGTCAATTTGTGGGACGCGCCCGAGCACAAGGCGACGCGGGCGCACCTCGAGCGGGCGATCCTGGAGTGGCAGGTGGACAGCACCAAGCGCACCCAGGGTTTTAAACGCATCCTGGCGGGAGTCTGAGCGATGCCCACGCAAAGCCGCCCCAACATCCTCCTCATCTGCACCGACCAGCAGCGCTTCGACAGCCTCGGCGCCTACGGCAACCCGCACGCCCGCACGCCGAACCTCGACCGGCTCGCGGCCCAAGGAGCCCGCTTTTCCGCCTGTTACGTGCAAAACACCGTGTGCAGCCCCTCGCGGGCCTCGCTGTTCACCGGCAAGTATCCGCGCAACCACGGGCTCTGGGCCAACGGCGTCGCCCTGCCGGCCCAGCACAAGATGTTCACCCGCGCGCTCGCGGATGCCGGGTACGATTGCGGCATGGTCGGCAAGCAGCATCTTTCGGGCTGCGAGCACTGGGTGAGCGAACCGCGCCGCGACGACGGCTACCGCGTCTTCGAGTGGTCGCACAGCGGGCTCAACCGCTCCCGGCAGAACGCCTACCAGATCTGGCTGCGCAAGGTCTCGCCGGAGACCTACGCGCGCATCTTCCCCCACGAGGGCGATCCGGACGATCCCAACTCGGACAACGTGTCCGGCACCGGCTACGCCATCGACGAGGTGGACCCCGCGTTCCACTACAGCCACTGGGTCGCGGAGCGGACCATCGACTTCATCGCCACGAAGCGGCGGGACGATCAGCCGTTCTTCATGATGGCCAACTTCTTCGACCCGCATCACCCCTTCGGCGCGCCGGCCAAGTATCGTGAGATGTTCGACGCCGCGTCGCTGCCGTTGCCCAAAGGCCATATGGCGGACATGTCGGACCGCCCGCCCGGCGTGCGCGCCTATGCGCAGAAGTCGCAGGGCGGCAAGTCGAAGGGTGCGCGCCACTACCCCGAAAGCGAGCTGCGCGAAGTGATCGCCAGCTACTACGCGATGGTGGCGCAGGTCGACACCGAGGTGGGGCGCATCCTCGACGCGCTGGAGGCGAGTGGCCAGGCCGACGACACCCTCGTCGTCTTCACCTCCGACCACGGCGAGATGCTGGGCGATCACTCCACCCTGATGAAGGGGCCGATGATGTACGAGGGCGCGGTGCGGGTGCCGCTCCTGATGCGCTGGCCGGACCGCCTTGCGCCGAACCGCGTCGTCGAGGGGCCGGTCGAATGGATCGACCTGACCGCGACGGTGCTGGACGCGGCCGGCATCGACACCTTCACGGGCGTGCAGGGCCAGTCGCTCCTGCCCATCGCCCAAGGCGAGGCGGAGGGCCGCGGCTGGGCCTTTTGCGAGTATCGCAATTCCGGCTATCCGGCCGAGCCGCCCGTCTACACCACGATGCTCCGCGACGGCGACATCAAGCTGATCGTGTGGCACGGCGAGCCGGCGGCCGACTGGCCGCGCGCGGGCGAACTCTACGACCTCGCCGGCGACCCGGACGAACTCACCAACCTCTTCGACGACCCGGCCCACGCCGCGTTGCGCGAAAGGATGGTCGACCGGCTCATCGACGTCCTGTGCGCGGTCGAAGACCGCAGTCAGCCGCGGGTGTCCAACTGGTGATGAGGCACGTGGGAAGCCTTTTGCCATGCTGAGGTACGTGCTGCGGCGTATCGGTCAGGCGGCCGTGGTGATCTTCATCGTCTCCGTCGTGGTGTTCATGATGGTGCACATGGTGCCCGGCAACGTGGTCACCGTGCTCGCTGGCACGGACCCGACGCCGGAAGTGGTGGAGGCGCTCACGAAACGCTTCGGCCTCGATCAGCCGCTGCCGGTGCAGTATGCCAAGTGGGCGGCGGGCGCGATCCAGGGCGATCTCGGCACCAGCCCCATCTCGGGCCGCAAGGTGAGCGAGCTGATCGCCTCGCGCATGGGCAACACGCTGCTCCTCGCCGGCGCCGCCATCGTGCTCGCGGCCGTGTTCGGCATCGTCGTCGGCGTCGTCGCGGCGTTGCGGCGGGGCGGCTGGATCGACACCGCGCTCACCGGGCTCAACGCGACGATCCTGTCGATCCCGAACTTCTGGTTCGGCATCATCATGATCCTCGTCTTTTCCGTATGGCTGCGCTTGCTGCCGTCCGGCGGCTTTCGCGGCTTCGAGAGGGAGGGGCTTTCCGCGCTGCGCTATCTGGTGATGCCGGCCATCGCGCTGTCGATGGATTCGGGCGCCATGATCGCCCGCCTGGTGCGGGCCAGCGTGCTCGACGAGCTCTCGCGCGACTATGTCACCGTCGCCCGCGCCAAGGGCGTGCGGGGCGCGTGGTTGATGCGCAAGCACATCGCCCGCAACGCCGCGATCCCGGTGCTCACGGTGCTGGGCCTGCGCTTCGGCCAGATGCTGGGCGGCGCGGTGCTGATCGAATCGGTGTTCAACTGGCCGGGTCTCGGCCGCCTCACGGTGGAGGCGATCGAGACGCGCGACGTCGTCGTGGTGCAAGGCGCCCTCCTCTACTTCGTCGCGGTCTACATGCTGATCAACCTCCTCATCGACATCTCCTACGGCTGGTTCAATCCGCGCGTTCGCGCTTCGGTGGGAGGCGGCGAATGAGGGAGACCCTCGCCTATCTGTGGCACCACCGGACCGGACGCATCGGCGTCTGCCTCGTCTCGTTCATGGTCCTCGTCGCGATCTTCGCGCCGGTGATCGCGCCCTACGGGCCCAACGAGCAGATCCGCGGCGCGGAGCTCATGGGCATGTCGTGGGAGCACCCGTTCGGGACCGATTTTCTCGGCCGCGACATCCTGAGCCGCACCATCTTCGCCTCGCGCATCTCGCTGACGGCCGGCGCGCTCGCGGTGGTCCTCGGCGCGGTGCTCGGCATCGCGATGGGCCTCAGCGCCGGCTCGCTCGGCGGCTGGACCGAGACGGTGATGATGCGCGCATCCGACTCGATCATGGCCTTCCCCGCGATCCTGCTAGGCGCGGCCGTTGTGGCGATCCTGGGTCCGGGCTTCGTTCAGGTGGCCATCGCCATCGCCATCGCGCAAAGCCCGCTGTTCGCCCGCCTCACCCGCGCGATCGCGCTATCCGAAGCGCGGCTCGAATATGTCGAGGCGGCGGAAAGCATGGGGGCGACCAAACTGCGCATCATGCTGTTCCACATCCTGCCCAACTCGGCGGGACCGCTCATCGTGCAGGCGAGCCTTTCGGTCGGCATCGCGATCCTCCTGGAGAGCGGGCTCTCCTTCCTCGGGCTCGGGGTGCAGCCGCCGACGCCGAGCTGGGGCCAGATGCTCGCCGACGCGCTCCGCTTCATCGACTTCATCCCGTCCTACGCGATCTTCCCGGGCATCGCGCTGACCATCGTGCTGGTGGGCGTCAACTTCATCGCCGATGCGCTGCGCGACAAGATCGACCCGCAAAGCGTGACCAAGGGGGGCTCGAACTGATGGCACCCCTCCTCGAGGTCAAGAACCTGTCCATCGCCTTCCGCTCCTTCCGCGGGGTGCGCCGCGTGGTCGACGGCGTGAGCTTTGCCATCGCGCCCGGCGAGCAGGTGGGCGTCGTCGGCGAGAGCGGATCCGGTAAATCCGTCACCATGCTGGCGGCGATGGGACTTCTGCCAGGCTCGGCGATCATCGAGAGCGACGGCATCGTCATCAATGGACGGGATCTGTCCAAGGCCAGCGACCGCCAGTGGTCGGCGGTGCGCGGCGACGATATCTCCATGGTGTTCCAGAACCCCATGACGTCGCTCAACCCGTCGATGCGGATCGGACCGCAGGTGTCCGAATCCGTCGCCGTCCACCGGCGCGGCACCTCCGCGGCCGAGCTGCGTAAGGTCGCGCGCGAGATGCTGCGCGAAGTCGCCGTGCCCAACCCTGATCTGCGCGCGACGCAGTACCCCTATGAATTCTCCGGCGGCATGCGCCAGCGGGCGGTGATCGCGATGGCGCTCGCGGGCGAGCCCGCCATCGTCGTCGCCGACGAGCCGACCACCGCACTCGATGTGACCGTGCAGGCCCAGATCGTCGGGCTGATGGAGGACCTCACCCAGAAGCGCAATCTCGCTTCGGTAGTGATCACGCACGACCTCGGCCTGGTCGCCGAGATGGTCGAGCGCGTCATCATCATGTACGCGGGACGCATCGTGGAGGAGACGCCGGTCGGCCCGCTGTTCGACCGCCCGGCGCATCCCTATACGCGGGCGCTGCTTGAAAGCCGTCCTGTCACCACCGAGCGGCACGGGCGGCTCAACGCGATCCCCGGCCTGCCGCCCACTTCGGCCGATGCGGTGCCGGGCTGCCCCTTCCACCCGCGCTGCACCTTCGCGCGGGACCGCGAGATCTGCCGCACCGAGCGACCGCCGCTGACGCGCTTCGCGGACGGCCGCGCCAGCGCCTGCCACTTCTACGAGGAGGTGCTCGCCGCCGAGGAGCCGCGCACCGGCACCGGCCAGGCGGCGCCTACCGCTGCGGCCGCCGATGGCGAGGTGGTCCTCGAGCTGGAAGACGTCAGCAAGCATTTCGGCAAGGTGAAGGCGCTCAACGGCGTCTCGCTCGCCATCCGCCGCGGCGAGACGCTCGGCATCGCCGGGGAAAGCGGCTGCGGCAAGTCCACCATGGCGCGCATCGCCATGGGCCTCCTGAAGCCGACGGCGGGCCAGGTGCGCGTCAACGGGCGCGACATCTCCCAGCTGCGCGGCCGGGCGCTGCGCGAGGCGCGGCGGGACATCCAGATGGTGTTCCAGGACCCCACCTCCTCGCTCGACCGGCGCATGCGCATCCGCTCGATCATCGCCGAGCCGATGGTGATCGCGGGCATGAAGAGGGCCGCCATCGCCGCCCGCATCGAGGCGTTGATGGAAGCCGTCGGCCTCGCGCCCCACTACCTCGCGGCCTACCCGTCCGAGCTGTCGGGCGGGCAGCGCCAGCGCGTCGCCATCGCGCGGGCCCTGGCGCTGGAGCCGGACGTCATCGTGTTCGACGAGCCGACCTCGGCGCTCGACGTCTCCATCCAGGCGCAGATCGTCAACCTGCTCGACGACCTGCGCCAGTCCGCCAACGCCGGCTACGCCTTCATCGCCCACGATCTCGGCGTGTTGCGCCACGTGTCCGACGCCATCGCGGTGATGTATCTGGGACGCATCGTGGAGACGGGGCCGACGGACGCGCTGTTCTGCGACCCCCGCCATCCCTATACGCGCGCGCTGCTCGCCTCCGCGCCCGTCGACCACCCCAAGCACCGGCGGCAGGAAAAGTTCGTGGTGGAGGGCTCGCCGCCCGATCCCGCCAACATCCCGTCCGGCTGCTGCTTCCGCAACCGCTGCCCCCTCGCGCGCGACATCTGCGCCAGCGAGGAGCCGCCGCTCATCGAGGTCGGCGCCGCCGGCCACCGCGCCGCCTGCCACTTCGCCGCCGACACGGCCCTGCTCGCGACGCTCCCCACCCTCACCATCACAGAACAATGAGGCCCGCCCACCGCGGCGCGGCCCGTCAACAGGAGGAAACTCGATGCTGAAACGCCTGTCACTCGCCACCACGGCGCTGGTGGCGCTGTCACTGCCGGCCCTCGCCGCCGGCACCCTCTACTACGGCCAGACCGCGACGCTGCCCGACCTCAACCCCTACATCCTGTCGCCGGCGCACCAGCCGATGAATAACACCGTGTTCGACGGCCTGACGCGCTACGACGAGAACCTCGTCCCCCAGCCGCGCCTCGCCGAAAGCTGGGAGTTCTCCGAGGACGGCACGGCGCTGACGCTCCATCTGCGCGACGGCGTCAAATTCCACAACGGCAACGACTTCACCTCCGCCGACGTCGCGGCCACCGTCGCCTTCGTGCAGGACCCGTCGAACGGCGCGCTGATCCAAGGCTTCGCCAAACGCATCGTTTCGGTCGACACGCCGGACGAGCGCACCGCCGTGCTCAATTTCGAGAAGCCGTTCCCCGGCGTCTTCGACCTGCTCGAGCTGATGTACATCGTCGACAACGACACCGAGAACGCCTTCGCGACGGCGGCCAACGGCACCGGCCCCTTCAAGGTCGTCTCGCACGAGACCGGCACGCGCACCACCTTCGAGGCCAACCCCGACTACTGGGACGGTGCGCCCTCGCTCGACGGGGTGGAAGTCGTCATCGTGCCGAACCAGCAGGCCGAACTCCTGGCGCTGCGCAGCGGCGACCTCGATCTCGTCACCGAGCTCGGCTACATCGACCTCGTGCCCTTCACGCGCGACGACCGCTACAAGACCGGCGACGCCGCGTCGGGCGTCGCCCACGACATCACCATGAACATCCGCAAAGAGCCGCTTTCCAATGTGAAGGTGCGCGAAGCCATCGACCTCGCCGTCGATCGCGAGCGCATCGCGCGGCTCCTGTTCGGCAACCTCGGCCGCACCTGGTGCCTGCCCTTCGACGCGCACTCCATCGCCTACGTGGAGGAGAAGAACGACTGCGCGTACGACCTCGACAAGGCCCGCGCGGTGCTGGAAAGCGCCGGCGTCGCGCTGCCGCTCGACCTGTCGATCCTGACGTCCAGCGAGATCCGCACCGAGTACACCACCATCGCCGAGATCATGCAGGCCGATCTCAAGGAAATCGGCATCAACCTGTCGATCGAGAACGTCGACGCGGTGACCTACCGCAAGCGCTATATCGACGAGCTCGATTTCGACCTCGTCTCGCATGCCTACGGCCGCGCCGAGAAGGATCCGTCCTCGCTGCTCGAGACCACGGTGGTGTTCAAGCCCGTCGGCAACGTGTCCGGGTTCGAGGATCCGGCCTACACCGACGCGGTCAACCGCGGCGGCTCCACGCCCGACGAGGCGGAGCGCCGCGCGGCTTATGCCGAGGCGTCGACGATCCTGCGCGACAGCCACCATGTCCTGTCCATCGTGCCGCGGCCCCGTCTCTACGTCACCACCGACGCCATCGACGGCCTGGAACTGACAGCCGACGGCTTCGTCGTGCTGCAGGACGTCACCAAGAGCGAATAGCCCCACAAGGGGAGGCCGCGGCCTCCCCCAACCACACGCGCCCCCCCGATGCGCGGCCCGAGGAGGAAACCTTGCACTTCAGAACCACCGCCCTCGCGGCGACTGCGGCGGTAGCCCTCGCGGCCCCCGCCAGCGCCGCCGGCACGCTCTATTTCGGCCAGACCGCGACCCTGCCGGACCTCAGCCCCTACATGCTCGGCCCGGCCTACGATGCGCTCAACAACACCGTGTTCGACAGCCTGACGCGCTACGACGAGAACCTCGTCCCCCAGCCGCGCCTCGCCGAGAGCTGGGAGTTTTCCGAGGACGGCACGGCGCTGACGCTGAAGCTGCGCGACGGCGTCGCGTTCCACAACGGCAACGCCTTCACCGCCGCCGATGTCGCCGAAACCGTCGACTTCGTGCAGGATCCGTCCCACGGCGCGCTGATCGCCGGCTTCGCCAAGCGCGTCACCTCGGTGGAAACGCCGGACGAAACGACCGCCGTCCTCCACTTCGACCAGCCCTTCCCGGGCGTCTTCGACCTGTTGGAGCTCCTCTACATCATCGATGGCGAGACCGATAATTCGTTCCGCACCACCGCCAACGGCACCGGCCCCTTCAAGGTGGTCTCGCACGAGACCGGCACGCGCACAGTGTTCGAGGCGAACGCCGACTATTGGAACGGCGCCCCCTCGCTCGACGGCGTCGAAATCGTGACCGTGCCCAACCAGCAGGCCGAGCTGCTCGCGCTCCGCAGCGGCGACCTCGACGTGGTCACCGAGCTCGGCTTCATCGACCTGGTGCCCTTCCGCCGCGACGACCGCTTCCAGACCGGCGACGCCCCCTCCGGCATCGCCCACGACATCACTATGAACATCCGCAACGAGCCGCTCTCCAACGTGAAGGTGCGCGAGGCGATCGACCTCGCCCTCGACCGCGAGCGCATTGCACGGCTCCTGTTCGGCAACCTCGGCCGCACCTGGTGCCTGCCCTACGACACCAATTCCATCGCCTACGTGGCGGAGGAAGACGACTGCACATACGACCTCGACAAGGCGCGCG
>JAUIJH010000134.1 GCA_030431335.1 Alphaproteobacteria bacterium | reverse complement strand
CGACCCGGCGCCGGACCACTTCGCGGCCGTCCTGGCGCGCGCCTACGCGGAGGCCGCGCGCTCGGCCGGCCACGCCGTCGACGAGCTCGCCGTGGGCACCGTCGACCTCGCCTTCCTCGCCAACGCGCAGGAATTCGCCGCCCCCGCCCCGCCGCCGATCGCCGCGATCCAGGAGCGCATCCGCGCCGCCGAGCACCTGGTGCTGATCTATCCCCTGTGGCTCGGCACGATGCCGGCCCGCCTCAAGGCCTTCCTGGAACAGGTGGCGCGGGGAGAGTTCATGCTCGCCCCGGCCAAGTCGCCCAACGCCTGGCCGCAACAGATGATGACGGGCCGCTCGGCGCGCGTCGTCGTGACCATGGGGATGCCGGGCTTCGCCTACCGGCTCATCTTCGGCGCCCATTCGCTCAAGGCGCTGGAAGGCATGGTCCTGCGCATGGCCGGCTTCAAGCCGGTGCGCAGCACCGTGCTCGGCGCGGTCGAAAGCTCCGCCAGGCGCCGCCAGGCGATGATCGCCAAGGTGAGCGAGCTCGGCCGCGCCGGCCGCTAGCATTCGCCCCGCGACACGCGGCCGCGCCCCTTCCAGGCCCCACCGCCATCAACTTGCAATGAACAATCGAAGCGCCTGTGGCGTTTCCCTGACGGATCGATTGAACTGGCATGGCCATTGTCGGCGATCCGCCTTTGGAGCGTCCCGTTGAACCAAGCCCACATCAACCGTATCGCGACGGCCGTGCCCGACCACGAGGTGCACGGCTTCTTCATCCGCTTCGCGGTCGCCAGCCTGGCCGCGCAGCCGCGCCGGCAATCGCTGTTCACCAAGATGGCCGAGCGCTCGGGCATCGAAAGTCGCTATTCGTGCTTCGAGCCGGCCGACGACCCAGAGGGGCCGTGCGCCGACAAGGCCGGCATCTTTCAGCGCGGCGCCTTTCCCGGCACCGCCGAGCGGATGGACCTTTACGAAGGCGCCGCCGCGGATCTTGCCATGCGCGCCGTCGACCGGCTGGCGCTGGGGCCCGACGTCGCCGCCGTCACCCACCTGATCGTGGCGAGCTGCACCGGCCTCTCGGCCCCCGGCCTCGACCTCGAGATCGTCCACCGCGCCGGCCTCTCGCCCTCGGTGGAGCGGACGCTGATCGGCTTCATGGGCTGCTATGCGGCGATCAACGCGCTCAAGCTCGCCCACCACATCGTCCGCTCCGAGCCCGCCGCGCGCGTCCTCGTGGTCAATTGCGAGCTGACGTCGCTGCACTTCAAGGAGACCGACGACCTGGAGCGCCTCCTCACCTTCTGCCTGTGGGGCGACGGGTGCTCGGCCGCCCTCGTCAGCGCGCAGCCCACCGGCATCCGCCTCGACGGTTTCAAGGCGCTGCTCGCCCGCGACGCGCAGGACCTGATGACCTGGAAGGTACGCGACGACGGCTTCGACATGGTGCTGTCCGGCAGGGTTCCGGCGGCGATCCAGTCGCTGCTGGGCGGCAACGTCGCGGAGATCCTGCGCGGCGACACCGTCGACGAGGTCGACCTGTGGGCCGTCCATCCGGGCGGCCGCTCGGTGCTCGACGCCGTCCAGCGCACCCTCAACCTCGCCCCCGATGCGCTCGCCCGCTCGCGCGAGGTGCTGCGGGCCAACGGCAACATGTCCTCCGCCACGGTGATGTTCGTGCTGGCCGACATGCTGGCGACGGCCGAAGCGGGCGCCAAGGGCTGCGGCATGGCGTTCGGACCCGGCCTCACCGCCGAGACGATGACGTTCGCGGTGGCAGCATGAGCGCCTTCGCGGTGCGCCAGGTGCGCCCCGAGCTCATCGACACGCTGGCGCCGGAAGCCCCGGCCGCCCTCGCCTCGCGCCGGGACCTGCGGCGCATCAACGTCATCATGCTGCACAGCCGCATCGTCGCCGGCCTCCTCAAGGCCCACATCAAGGACCCGCCCCGGCGCATCCTCGATCTGGGCTGCGGCGACGGCCATGCCACCCTCGCGCTCGCCCGCGCCATGGCCCCGCACTGGGGCAGGCCGATGCTCACGCTGGTCGACACGCAGCCCTCCATCAGCCTCGACGTGCTCGCCCGCTTCGCCGCGCTCGGCTGGACGGTGGACGTCGTCAGCGCCGACGCCTCCGCCTATCGCGGGCCGCCGTGCGACCTCGCCCTCGCCAACCTCTTCCTGCACCATTTCGAGCCGCCGGCGCTGAAGCGCCTCCTCGCCACCATCGCCGGCCAGTCGCGCGATTTCGTCGCGACGGAGCCGCTGCGCACCGCCTTCGCGCACCTCGCCTCGCGCTGCGTCGGGGCGATCGGCGCCAACGCCGTCACCCGCCACGATGCGCCCGCGAGCGTGCGCGCCGGCTTCCGCGGCGGCGAGCTGTCCGCGCTGTGGCCCGGCCGGGTGCGCTTCGAGGGGGCGCGCGGCCCCCTCACCCACGCCTTCGTCGGCTCCGCGCAAGGCTGACATGGCCACCTTCGACATCCTCGTCGTCGGCGCCGGGCCCGCGGGCTCCACGGCGGCGATCGAGTTCGCCCGGCAGGGCCGCTCCGTCGCCATCATCGAGAAGGCGGCCTTCCCGCGCCGCAAGGTGTGCGGCGAGTTCATGTCGGCGACCAACGTGCCCGTGCTGCGGCGCCTCGGCGTCGAGGTGGCCTGGCGCGCCCACGCGGGGCCGCAGGTCCGCCGCCTCGCCCTCTTCGCGGCCGAGCATGTGGTCGAGGCGCCGATGCCCGGCCGCCACGGGTTCGGCCGCGCCCTGGGGCGCGACGTGCTCGACGGCCTCCTCCTCGACGCGGCGCGGCGCCACGGCGCCACCGTCTTCCAGCCCTGCCGCGCGAGCGCCCTCACGCGGGACGGCGCCTGCCACGCGCTCACCGTGGTGCCGGAGACGGGCGAAAGCCTCACTCTGCGCGCGCCCGTCCTCGTCGCGGCGCATGGCTCGTGGGAGCGCGGCGGGCTCCCCACCAACCTGCCCAAGATCGCCGGCAACGCCGACATGCTGGGCTTCAAGGCCCACTTTCGCGGCGGCAGCCTCGCGCCGGGCACGATGCCGCTCCTCGCCTTTCCGGGCGGCTATGGCGGCATGGTCTGGGCCGACGACGGGCGGCTGTCGCTGTCCCTGTGCATCCGTCGCGACACCTTGGCCGCGCTGCGCCAGGGGGCGCCCCACCTTAGCGCCGCGCAGGTGGTGGACGCCCACCTTCGCGCCTCCTGCACGGGGCTGCGCCAGGTGCTGGCGGGCGCCGAGCCGTGCGGCGCGTGGCTCGCCACCGGACCGATCCGGCCGGGGATCCGCGCCCGCTACGCGCACGACATCTTCCGCATCGGCAATGTCGCCGGCGAGGCGCACCCGGTGATCGCCGAGGGCATCTCGATGGCGATCCAGTCGGCCTCCCTCCTCGCCCAGGCGCTCGACGGCGTCGACCTCGAAAACCCCGCCGCCCGCGCCGCCGCCGGCCGCCGCTACGGCGCCGAATGGGCGCGCCGCTTCGCGCTGCGCATCCGCCTCGCGGGGGTCGTCGCGGCGCTCGCCTCGCGGCCGGCGACGTCCGGCCCCCTGGCGGCCGCGGTGGGCGCGCTGCCCTCGCTCCTCACGCTCGGCGCCCGCCTCAGCGGCAAGACGCAGCTCTCGCCGCACCCCTGAACGCCGCGGCCGGCCGCCATCGCACACCGCCCGCTCCCGCGGGCCAGCCCACACCGCCCGCTCGCGCGGGCTCGCCGCAAACAGCCCCCTCGCGCCAGTTGACGGCGCGCCGCCTCGCCGGCACTTTCGCGCCACGAAAGGACACACCATGGCTGGGCTCTACTACGAGGATTTCGAGATCGGCCGTGTCTACAAGCACGCCCTGTCGCGCACCGTGACGGAGGCCGACAACATCCTCTTCTCCAACATGACGCTCAACCCGCAGCCCCTGCACATCGACCGTCATTTCGCCGAGCGGCACAGCCAGTGGGGCCAGCCCATCGTCAACTCGCTGTTCACGCTGGGCCTCCTCGTCGGCATCACCGTGAACGACCTCACGCTCGGCACCACCGTCGCCAACCTGGGCATGAAGGACACGCGCTTCCCCCACCCCCTCTTCCACGGCGACAGCGTCTATGCGTCCACCAAGGTCCTGGACAAGCGGCTGTCCAAGTCGCGCCCCGATGTCGGGCTGGTGGAGTTCGAGCACACCGCCACCAACCAGGACGACGTGGTGGTCGCCGTCACCGCGCGCACGGCGATGATGCTGAAGCGTCCCGCCTGATGCGCTCGTGGCTGTTCGTGCCGGGCGATTCGGAGCGCAAGCTCGTGCGCGCCTTCGAGGCCGGCGCCGACATCCTGATCCTCGACCTGGAGGATTCCGTCGCCGAGTCGCGCAAGGCCGTCGCCCGCGCGCTGGTGCGCGAGGCCGCCACCGACGCGCCCTCGCCCGTGGCGGTGCGCATCAACCCGCTCGACGGCCCGCACGCGCAGGCCGACATCGAGGCCGTCATCGCCGCCAAGCCGGCCATCGTCGTGCTGCCCAAGTGCGAGGCGGGGCGCGACGTCACGCGCCTGTCCGCCCTCCTCGCCGTCGCCGAGGCCGAGGCCGGCATCGCCCACGGCGCGACGCGGATCATGGCCATCGCCACCGAGACGGCGGCGAGCCTGTTCGGGCTCGGCACCTATGCCGGTGCCAGCGCCCGCCTCCTCGCCCTCGCCTGGGGCATGGAGGACCTGTCCACCGCGCTCGCCGCCACGCGCACGCGCACCGACGCGGGCGCCCTCACCGCGCCCTACGCGCTCGCCCGCACGCTGTGCCTGGCCGGCGCCCACGCGGCCGGCGTCGCCCCCCTCGACACCGTGCACACCGCCGTGCGCGACGGGGCCGCCCTTGTCGCCGAATCCGCCCAGGCCGCCGCCGACGGCTTCTTCGGCAAGATGGCGATCCACCCCGCGCAGGTGCCGATCATCAACGACGCCTTCACCCCCAGCGCGCAGGCGCTCGCCGAGGCACGGCGCATCGTCGCCGCCTTCGCCGCCGATCCCGATGCCGGCGTCCTGTCGCTGGACGGGCGCATGGTCGACCGCCCGCACCTTGAGAACGCGCGCCGCCTCCTCGCCCGCGCGGCCCCCCTGGACTCTGGACGCTTGGCGCCTGAGGCCTGACGCCTGACGCCGGCCCGCCTCCGTCCATTCCCGGCGCCGGACCGCTTCCACAACCCCGCGCCAGGCGATAAAGCCGGGCCATGCGCTCCCCGCGCAACCGGCACGGAGTTCGTCATGAAGCCGCTCTTCACCATGCTCGCCAACTACAACCGGTGGGCCAACTCGCTCCTCTACGACGCCGTCGCCCCGCTGAGCGATGCCGACTACCGCGCCGACCTCGGCGCCTTCTTCGGCTCGCTGCACGGCACGCTCAACCACGTCCTGGTCGGCGACCGCGTGTGGCTGAAGCGCTTCAGCGGCCAGGGCACCCACCCGGACCGGCTGGACGCCATCATCGCGGACGATTTCGCCACCCTGCGCCGCGAGCGCGAGGCGACCGACGCCGCCTACATCGCCTACGTGGCCGGCCTCGCCGAGGACGCGCTCGCCGCCCCCTTCAGCTACACCACGCTGACCAGGCCCGAGCCCATCACCCAGCCGCTGGCGCCCGCGCTGCTGCACGCCTTCAATCACCAGACGCACCACCGCGGCCAGGCCCACACGCTGCTGACCCGCCTCACCGGCGAGGCCCCCGCGCTCGACCTCATCTACTACCAGCGCGCGTCCGGCGAGGGCCTGCGCGACTGGCCGGCGTGAACCAATGGTAACCCGCTGCCTGTGACTCTGTGACTTGCCGTCAAGTCTGGCGCATGGCAAGTTGATGTAAGATAACAACAAGAGACAATGCGGGAATCGAACCGAGGACCGACCGTTCGGACCAATGTCTTCTAGCTGGGCACATCTGTCGGCGCTCTCCGCGCTGACGCTTTTGTTTATCGAGATCGCCACGAACAACTAAAACGTGCATATTATTTGTATATGAGAACCTAATGGCGTTATTCATCGCAACCGACGGCAACGACAACCGCACTGGCAGGCTGAACGACGACACGATCATCGGCCTCCTGGGCAACGACCGCGTCAGCGCGCTGTCCGGCAACGATCTCATCTTCGGCGACCGCCTGGTCGCCCCGCCGAACCTCGACGGGCGCACCGACCGCGATTCGCTGTTCGGCGATCAGGGCAACGACACCCTGTTCGGCGGCGCGGGCGCCGACATGGTCCACGGCGGCGACGACGACGACCTCCTCTACGGCGACTACGCCACCGCCTCCCCCCTCGCCGGCAACGACGCCCTCTTCGGCGAGGACGGCGACGACGTCATCTACGGCGGCGCGGGCGACGACAGCGCCAACGGCGGCCTCGGCGACGACACGATCTACGGCGGCGAGGGCGACGACACCGCCAACGGCGGCCTCGGCGACGATTCCATCCACGGCGAGGACGGCAACGACCTCATCCTCGGATCGCACGGCAACGACCTCATTTTCGGCGACAAAGGCGACGACACCATCAACGGCGGCGGCGGCGACGACACCATTCACGGCGGCGGCGGTCGCAACGAGATCGTCGACATGGCCGGCAACAACCGGGTGCGGTTCGCCCAAAGCGTCGAGACCGGCGACGGCATGGACATCATTCGCCATGCGCGCATGATTTCCTCCGGCGGCGGCGATGACGATATCTATAACCGCAACGGCGCCGACATGGACGGAGGCGTCATCGCCGCCGGCGCCGGCGACGACAAGATCAAAGTCTATTCGACCGGCAATCGCCTGCTCGGCCAGAACGGGGACGACACCATCCAGTCCTCCTACTCGGCCGACTCGACCCTGGTGGGCGGCCGCGGCGCCGATGAGATTTCCGGAGCCGGCGTGCTGCGCGGCAACAATGGCGACGATATCCTTTCCGCCCCAGAAAGGGCGCTGACGTCGCAACTGTTCGGCGGTTGGGGCGACGACACCCTCACCGCCTTCTCCCGCACCGACCACACCCTGAGTGGCGGCGAGGGCGTCGATGAATTCAGGCTGCCCGGCGGCGGCCGGAGCGATCCGGAAAACGTCGCGACCATCCTCGATTTCGAGCCCGGCTCCGAACGGATCGGCATCGGCGTCCAACTCAGCTACGGCATCGAAATTTCGGACACGCTCGAGTTGGACGACATCACGCTGATCCAGTCGGGCACCGATGTGCTGGTCGCCGATGCGGACCGTTACTATGCCCGCCTGTCCGACCAGATCGCCACCGACTTGGATACCTCCGACTTCTTCGTCTTTTATTATTTCTGATTCAGCGGCCCCCGCGAGGCTCGCCACCATCGCCAGTTCCAGTACCGACAGGATCCGCTCATGAGCTTGATCACCGGCAACGGCACCAGCCAACGCCTCATCGGCACGCCCGAGCTCGACACGCTGGTCGGCCTTCTGGGCAACGACACGCTGACCGGGCTGCAGAGCGACGATCTCATCATCGGCGACCGGCTCGTCGCGCCGCTGCGCATCGGCGACGCCACCGACCGGGACGTGCTGTTCGGCGATGCCGGCAACGACACCCTCTACGGCGGCGCCCAGGGCGACCGCCTCCACGGCGGCGACGGCGACGACTGGCTCTACGGCGAATATATCGACGCCGACAGCCCGCTGTTCGGCAACGATTCCCTCTACGGCGGCAACGGCGAGGACTATCTGAGGGGCGGCGGCGGCGACGATTTCGCCAACGGCGGCGTCGGCGACGACACCATCTACGGCGACGACGGCGACGATGAGATCCTCGGCTCGCACGGCGCCGATTCCATCGAGGGCGGTGCCGGCGACGACACCATCATGGGTGGCACCGGCAACGATTCCATCCGGGGCGGCGACGGCGGCGACGTCATCGACGGCGGACCCGGCGACGACACCATCCACCGCGACACTTCAACCCGCAACAACCGCGGCTACGACCGCGTCGTCGACATGGAAGGCAACAACAAGGTCTTCGCCGCCGATCACGTGACGACCGGCGACGGCGACGACACCATCAACGGCGTCGTCATGTATTCGGGCGCCGGAGACGACAAGCTCCAGCTGACCGGGCGCGACGTCCAGAACGCGCTTGCCGCGGCCGGCGCCGGCGACGACACCATCACCGGCACCGCCAGAGAGGTCCACTTCATGGGCCAGAACGGCAACGACGAAATCGAGATGGAGTCGCCGAAAGGTCTCGCCGAAGGCGGTCGCGGCAACGATACCCTGCATGGATGGGGCGAGCTCCACGGCGACACGGGCGACGACCTCCTCTACACCGACTACAATCCGTCCGTGCTCAGCACTCTGGTCGGCGGGTTGGGCGATGACACTCTCTCGGTGGGCCCTAAAGTCTCGGCAATCATGCGAGGCGGCGCCGGCGAGGACGTCTTTCAAGTCGAGATCGGCGGGGGCGGCGGCAGCGGCTTCATGACGGTCCGCGATTTCGAGGATGGCTCGGACATCATCGCCATCCACTCCCAAGACTCCGACATCCGGGATTTCTCCGACCTCGTCATCGTCCAATCGGCCGAGAATGTGCTGATCCGCGGCGACGGACGCGATCTGGCGCGGTTGATCGACACCGACGCCTCCGACCTCGACGCGTCCGACTTCTCGGTCGAATACGAATCCAAATGGTTTTGGCTTTGACCGAGCCAGTCTCGACCGGGCCGGTGTAGCCGCAGCCCGCCACGCCGGGCGACGACATGCGCCCCGCCACCGCCGCCGCCACCGCCGCCCCGCGCCGCCTCAATCGGGGTCGGCGCCCTCTTCGGCGGCGGTGTCGCCGCGCTTGGGCCGCCGGGCGATCCGCCCGATCACGATCGGCGCGATGAAGCCCGCCACCGCGATCGTCCACAGCGCGATGGAGAGCGGCGAGGCCAACAGCGCCGTCGGGTCGCCGTCGGAGATGGTCAGCGCCCGGCGCAAATTCTTCTCCATCTCGCCGCCCAGCAGGATGCCCAGGATCACCGGCACCAGGGGCACGTCCAGCTTGCGCAGGATCCAGCCCATCACGCCGAACCCCACCATCACCAGAAGGTCGAACGAGGAGCCGGAGATCCCGTAGATGCCCACGAAGGAGACCATCGCCACCACCGGCATCAGGTAGCGCGTCGGCACCAGGAGGACGCGCACGAACAGCCCCACCATCGGGATGTTCATGGCGAGCAGCATGAAGTTGCCGATGAACAGCGCCGCGATCAGCCCCCACACCACGTCCGGGTTGTTGGTGAACAGCAGCGGCCCGGGCGTGATGTTGAGCGCCAGCAGCATCGCCAGAAGCACCGCCGTGGTGCCCGAGCCGGGCACCCCCAGCGCCAGCATCGGCACCAGCGCGCCGCCGGCGGCCGCGTTGTTGCCCGCCTCCGGCGCCGCCACGCCGCGCGGGTCGCCCTTGCCGAAGGTGCCCTCGCGGTCCACCAGCTTCTTTTCCACCGAGTAGGCGATGAACGAGCCCAGCGAGGCGCCCGCCCCCGGCAGCACCCCGGCCAGGAACCCCAGCAGCGAGGTGCGCAGCATCGTCGGCGTGCAACGCCAGATCATGCCCTTGGCGGGCGTGATCCGCCCCACCGGCGGGTTTTTGCGCTCCCCCTCCTGGCCGCGATGCTCCAGGAACACGAACACCTCCGACAGCGCGAACAGCCCCACGATGGCGACCAGGAAGTCGATGCCGTCGAACAGGTGCACCTCGCCGAAGGTGAAGCGCTGCGTGCCGGTCTGCGGGTCGAGCCCCACCGTGCCGATGGCGAGCCCGATCGCCGCCGCCAGCGCCGCCTTGGCCTGGTTGCGCGAGGCGATGCCCCCCAAGGTGGCGAACGCCAGCGTGAACAGGGCGAAATATTCCGCCGGCCCGAACAGCAGCGCCACCGACACCAGCGCCGGCGCCAGGAACACCAGCCCCCAGGTGGCGAAGAACGCGCCCACGAACGAGGCGATGCCGGAGATCGCCAAGGCCTCGCCGCCGCGCCCCTGCTGGGTCATCGGGTAGCCGTCGAGGGTCGTCATCATCGCCGGCTCGTCGCCGGGGATGTTGAGGAGGATCGAGGAGATGCGCCCGCCATACATCGCCCCGTAATAGACGCTGGTCAGCAGGATCAGCGCCGCCGTCGGGTCGAGCTGCAGCGAGAAGGCGAGCGGGATCAGGATCGCCACGCCGTTGGACGGGCCAAGGCCCGGCAGCGCGCCCATCACGGTGCCCAGGAAGCACCCCAGCAGCGCCAGCAGCAGGTTCTGGAAGGTGAATGCGACGACGAAGCCGTCGGCGAGCGATCCGAGCACATCCATCGCCTAGAACCCCAACGGGCCGACGGCCAACGACAGGCCGAGGATCATACGGAAGATGACGTAGAGCCCCACCGCGATGAGGACGCCGGCCAGCACCGCCCGCAGCGGGTCCGAGCCCAGGCGCCACGACAGGTACGCGGCCGCCACCGCCGTCGCGATCACGAAGCCCACCTCCGGCAGCGCGATGGCATAGGCGACCAGCACCACCACCGCCGCGGCGATTTCCAGGAGCCGGCCGAAGCTCGGCCACAGCGGCGGGTTGTCCGGCCGCAGCAGGATATAGAGCGAGGCGAGCCCCATCACGGCCGCCACGATGATGGGAAAGACCTTGGAGCCCACGGGGTCGGAAATGAACGGCACCGGCAGCTGCGTCGCCGCAATGACCATCCCGATGGACAGGAGCAGCCCCAGGCCGCCGAGGATCCGGTCGCTCAACGCTCAACCCCGCTGCCAGGGGACGCGGCGCCTCGCGGCGCCGCGAACCGTTATTGGATCAGGCCGATTTCCTTGGAAATCTTCTCGATGTTGGCGATCGAGCCGGCCACGAACTCCTCGAACGCGGGGCCGGACAGGTCGAGCGGCGCCAGGCCGCTGGAGGCCATCACGGTCTTCCACTCGTCCGACGAGTACACCGTCTCGATCGCGTCGACCCAGTAGCCGTACGCGTCGTCCGACATGCCGCCGGGGCCGTAGAAGCCGCGCCAGTTGGCGCCCACCGCGTCGATGCCCTGCTCCTTGGCGGTCGGGAACTGCGCGAAGTCGCCCGGCAGGCGCTCCGGCGACAGCACGGCCAGCACCTTGATGTCACCCGAATCGACGAAGCCCTTGGCCTCCGACGCGTCGCCCGAGAACACCTGCACCGAGCCGGCCAGAAGCTGCGTCACCGCCTCGCCGCCGCCGGCGAAGGCGACGTACTTCACCTGCCGCACGTCCTCGATGCCGGAGGCCTGCGCCAGGATCAGCACCTTGAGGTGGTCCCAGCCGCCCACGGCCGAGCCGCCCGCGACGGAGATGGCGCGGGGGTCTTCCTTCATCGCCGCCATCAGCGCGGGCAGGGAATCGTACGGGCTGTCGGCCGCCACCGCGACGATGCCGTAGTCCGCGCCCACCGCGCCGAGCCAGCGCACCTGGTCCATGGTGTTGCCCGGATAGGCGCCCTGGGCGAGGCGCGTCGCCGTCGCCGTGGAGGCGGCGACGATCAGATCGTTGTCGTCGTTGCGTTTGTTGACCACCAGCGCGTAGGCGACGCCGCCGCCGCCGCCGGCCACGTTGGTGACCTGCATCGTGCCGTCCACCAGGCCCAGGTCCTGCATCGTCTTGCCGACCTGGCGGCAGGTGAAGTCCCACCCGCCGCCAGGATTGGCCGGCGCGATGCATTCGGCACCGCTCGGCTTGTAATCCTGGGCGAGCGCGGGTCCTGCAAGACCCACGACCGCCGCAACCGAGGCTGCTGCCAGCAACTTGCGCATTTCGACCTCCCTATTCGCTCATTTTTTGACTGAGCTTGCGCCAAACGAATGCCCATTCACCGCCACAATGCAAGCGCGAATTGGGGATAGGTTGAAACAATCATGGATAAGCGCAGTGAACGAGACGTTCACCGAACCTGCCCGGCTCCGCTCTCCCGCGCCCTCGCCGGGGCCGCCACGCGGGGTTGTGGGCAAGCGGAACATTCCATGTACATTGACGGGCGGATTGGGGCTTGGAAAACGGGGCGCCTTATACCCAGGCTTTACCAAAATTTAGGATTCAATCGCGCATCTAGTTGTTCGGGAGCCCGTGGGGCACCATATCTGGTAGACGTCAATGCGGATGAGTTGGGGACAACACGGGTAGTCCACAGGGCTTTCCGGACGGCCCCCTGTTCGCCGACGCCGACCTTCATCAACGTCGGCCGGGTTACGAGGCCAAGGACGAGCGAAGGACCCAAAGCGTATGCGGATCGAACGGCGCTACACGAAAGACGGCAAGTCTCCCTACGACGGCATCGAGTTCCGCTCGGCCACGTCCGAAATCCGCAATCCGGACGGCTCGGTCGTCTTCAAGCTCGACGACGTGCAGGTGCCGGCTGCGTGGAGCCAGGTGGCGACGGACATCATCGCCCAGAAATATTTCCGCAAGGCGGGCGTGCCCGCGCGCCTGAAGCCCGTCGAGGAGCCGGACGTTCCCGCCTGGCTGCGCCGCTCCACGCCCGACGAGGCCACCCTCGAGGCGATGCCCGCATCCGAACGCCTCGTCGGCGAGGCCGACAGCCGCGCCGTGTTCGACCGCCTGTCCGGCGCCTGGACCTACTGGGGCTGGAAGCACGGCTATTTCGACGCCGAGGAGGACGCCCGCGCCTTCCATGACGAGCTCTGCTACATGCTCGCCACCCAGAAGGCCGCGCCCAACTCGCCGCAGTGGTTCAACACCGGCCTGCACTGGGCCTACGGCATCGACGGCCCCTCCCAGGGCCACTATTTCGTCGACCCGGCCGACGGCGAGCTGACGCGCTCCAACAGCGCCTACGAGCACCCGCAGCCGCACGCCTGCTTCATCCAGTCCGTCTCCGACGACCTCGTCAACGACGGCGGCATCATGGACCTGTGGGTGCGTGAGGCGCGCCTGTTCAAGTACGGCTCGGGCACCGGCTCCAACTTCTCCGCCATCCGCGGCGAGGGCGAGCGCCTCGCCGGCGGCGGCCGGTCCTCCGGCCTGATGAGCTTCCTCAAGATCGGCGACCGCGCGGCCGGCGCCATCAAGTCCGGCGGCACCACGCGCCGCGCGGCCAAGATGGTCGTCGTCGACGTCGACCACCCCGACATCGAGGAATATGTCGACTGGAAGGTGCGCGAGGAGCAGAAGGTCGCCGCGCTCGTCACCGGCTCCAAGATCGTCAAGCAGCACCTCACCTCCGTCATGAAGGCGTGCGTCAACTGCGAGGGGTCCGGCGACGACTGCTTCGACCCGGAGAAGAACCCCGCCCTCAAGCGCGAGATCAAGGCCGCCCGCAAGGCGCACGTGCCGGAGAACTACGTCCGCCGCATCATCCAGTTCGCGCGCCAGGGCTACACGTCCGTCGAGTTCCCCGTCTTCGACACCGACTGGGATTCGGAGGCCTACCTCACCGTCGCGGGCCAGAACTCCAACAACTCCGTGCGCGTAAACGACGACTTCCTGCGCGCGGTGGAGAAGGACGCGGACTGGAACCTCACCTACCGCACCACCGGCGTCGTGGCGAAGACGCTGTCGGCGCGCGACCTGTGGGAGAAGATCGGCCACGCCGCGTGGGCCTCGGCCGACCCCGGCATCCAGTTCCACACCACCATCAACGACTGGCACACCTGCCCGGCCGGCGGTGAGATCCGCGCCTCCAACCCGTGCTCGGAATACATGTTCCTGGACGACACGGCGTGCAATCTCGCCTCGCTCAACCTCCTCCAGTTCCGCTCGCCCGACGGCACCTTCAACGTCGAGGCGTTCGAGCACGCGGTGAAGCTGTGGACGATGGTGCTGGAGATCTCCGTCACCATGGCGCAGTTCCCCTCGCCCGCCATCGCGCGGAACTCCTACGACTACCGCACGCTCGGGCTCGGCTTCGCCAACATCGGCGGCCTCCTGATGGTGTCGGGCATTCCCTACGATTCGCAGAAGGGCCGCGCCATCTGCGCCGCCATCTCCGCGATCATGACCGGCGTCGCCTACGCCACCTCCGCCGAGATGGCCCGCGATCTCGGCCCCTTCCCCAAGCACCGCGAGAACGCGGCGGCGATGCTGCGCGTCATCCGCAACCATCGCCTCGCCGCGCACGGCGAGGCGGCGGGCTATGACGCGCTCGCCACGCTCCCCGTGCCGCTCGACAAGGCCGCCTGCCCCGATACGGCGCTGGTGGAGCATGCCGCCTCGGCCTGGGACCGCGCCCTCGCGCTCGGCGAGCAGCACGGCTACCGCAACGCCCAGGCCACCGTGGTCGCCCCCACCGGCACCATCGGCCTCGTCATGGACTGCGACACCACCGGCATCGAGCCCGATTTCGCGCTGGTGAAGTTCAAGAAGCTGGCCGGCGGCGGCTACTTCAAGATCATCAACCGCGCCGTGCCGGCCGCCCTCACCGCGCTCGGCTACACCGACGCGCAGCGCAAGGCGATCATCGACTACGCGGTCGGCCACGGCACGCTGCAGGGCGCCCCGCACATCAACGCCGCCTCGCTGGCGGCCAAGGGGTTCCCGGCCGAGGCCATCGCGGCGGCGGAAAAGGCGGTCGCGTCGGCGTTCGACATCCGCTTCGCGTTCAACAAGTGGACGCTGGGCGAGGCGATCCTGCAGAAGGTGCTGCCCGACGCCGACCTCGCCGATCCCAAGCTCGACGTCCTCAAGGCGCTCGGCTTCTCGCCCAAGCAGATCGACGAGGCCAACATCTACGTCGCCGGCGCGATGACGCTGGAGGGCGCGCCGCAGCTGGCCGACGAGCACCTGCCGGTGTTCGACTGCGCCTCCCCGTGCGGGCGCATCGGCAAGCGCTTCCTGTCGGCCGAATCCCACATCCGCATGATGGCGGCGGCGCAGCCCTTCATCTCCGGTGCCATCTCCAAGACCATCAACATGCCCAACGCCGCCTCGGTGGCGGACTGCATGGCCGCCTACGAGCTGTCCTGGAAGCTCGCCCTCAAGGCCAACGCCCTCTACCGCGATGGCTCCAAGCTGTCCCAGCCGCTGCAATCCCAGCTCGTGGCGGACGACGAGGACGAGGTTGAGGAGATCCTCGCCGAGCCGGCGCAGGTGCGGGCCGCCGTCGTGGCGGAGCGCCTGGTGGAGCGCATCGTGGAGCGCGAGGTGGTCAAGCGCGACCGCGAGGCGATGCCCAACCGGCGCAAGGGCTACACCCAGAAGGCCATCATCGGCGGCCACAAGGTGTACCTCAGGACCGGCGAGTTCGACGACGGGCGCCTCGGCGAGATCTTCATCGACATGCACAAGGAGGGCGCCGCCTTCCGTGCGATGATGAACAACTTCGCCATCGCCATCTCGCTGGGCCTCCAATACGGCGTGCCGCTGGAAGAGTACGTCGACGCGTTCACCTTCACCCGCTTCGAGCCAGCCGGCTTCGTCCAGGGCAACG
>JAUIJH010000133.1 GCA_030431335.1 Alphaproteobacteria bacterium | reverse complement strand
TGTCGTGGCCGCCCTACGGCCGCTGGGCCGCCGGCTACGGCACCGACGAGGAGGCGCTCTCCTGGGTGCCCAAGTCCAAGGTCGCCGGCAAGGTGGGCTACGCGCTGCCGCCGGGCGGGCACCCCGAGCTTGCCGCCGGCTTCGCGCTGTCGGTTTCCTCCGGCTCGCGCCAGAAGGATGCCGCCTATCTCTTCATCCAGTGGCTGAACTCCACGGAGATCTCCATGGAGCGCGTGCAGCTTCCCTACGCGCTGCGCGACCCGTTCCGCGCCGAGCACTTCGCCTCGCCGGAATATCAGAGCCGCTGGCCGGAAGCCCCGCAGTACCTCGAAACGCTGCAGGAAGCCTCGGTCAAGGGTCTGCTCGACCTGTCCATCATCCAGACCGACCGCTACGAGGAGGCCGTGCGCCAGGGCGTCAGCCGGCTGTGGTCGGGCGAGGATCCGCAGCAGATCCTCGACGACATCGCCTCCCAGTGGGACAGCCTGACCGACCGCATCGGCCTGGAAAAGCAGCGCGAGGCCTACAACGCCTGGGCCTCCAACGCGGCCGCCTACCCGGGTGACTGAGATCGCGGCCTGCGCCGCCTCCTGGCGGCGCACCTCCTGATGAACGCCAACGCCGATCCCCTCGCGGTCGGCGGCGGCGCGCCCCCCAAACGGGCGCGCCGCCGTTCGCCCGACCGCGCGTTCCGCTACTACATGATCGCGCCGGCGGTGTTCGTGATCCTGCTGATCGGCCTCTTTCCGGTCATCTACACGGCCCTCAAGAGCGTCCAGAACGTCAACATGTTCGACATGGACACCAGCTACCAGGGCTTCATCCACTACAAGGCGCTGATGTCGGACACGCGCTTCTGGCTCGCGCTCGCCCACACCCTGATCTTCGTGGTGGTGGCGCTCCCGGCCGAGCTCGCGCTGGGCCTCGCCATGGCCTACCTCTTCGTCGACCGCATGCCCGGCCGGCCGGTCTTCGTCACCCTCCTGGTGCTGCCGGTGCTCGTCTCGCCCATCGTCGCGGGCGCCACCTGGCGGCTGATGCTCGACAACCGCTACGGCCCGATCAACCAGATCCTCGGCTGGATCGCCGGCGAGGAGGTGACGCTGCTGTGGCTCGTCGACCCCAACCTCGTCTATCCGGCCATCATCATCGCGGAAATCTGGCAGTGGACGCCGTTCATGTTCCTGCTCCTGTGGGCGGCGCTGTCCAATGTCGACCAGAGCCAGGTGGAGGCGGCCGAGCTCGACGGCGCCTCCTGGTGGCGCACCTTCCGCCTCGTGGTGCTGCCGGCGATCTGGCCCGTCGTCGCCATCGCGGTGCTGATCCGCGCGCTCGACCTCTTCCGCCTGTTCGACGTCATCTGGGCGCTGACCAAGGGCGGTCCCGGCACCATGACCGAAACCATCTCCATCTACGCCTACGTCCTGGGCTTCCAGCAGTTCGAGACCAGCTACACGGCGGCGATGGCCTTCGTCATCATCGTCCTGCTCGCGGTGACGGTGACCATCGTGCTGCGCCGCATCGAGATCGACCGATGAGGCTGCGCCCCGAACGCGGCCTCGGCCTTGTCCTGCGCTTCATCCTGGCGCTGGTCGTGCTCGTCTTCTTCCTGTTCCCGATCTACTGGCTCGCCATCATCTCGTTCAAGACGCCGGACGAGATATTCTCCTTCCCGCCGGTGTGGTGGCCGGAGGCGATCCAGTTCGCCAACTACGCGGTGCTGTTCAAGGACGGCGACGTGGAGACCATCGGCAACAGCCTGTTCATCGCCGGCGCGTCCACCCTCGTCGCGACCTTGCTCGGCACCATGTGCGCCTACTCGATCGCCCGCTTCCGCACCGGCGGCAACATGTTCTCCGACTGGATCATCTCCAACCGCATGATCCCGCCCATCGTGATCGTGTTCCCGATCTTCCTGCTGTTCGTCGCGCTGGGCCTGGTCGACACCTACATCGGCCTCATCATGCTCTACACGGCCTTCAACCTGCCCTACGTCATCTGGATGATGCGCGGTTACATCCAGGACGTGCCGGTGGAGCTGGAGGAGGCCGCGCTGGTGGACGGGCTGACCCGCTTCGAGGTGTTTCGCAAGGTGGTGCTGCCGATGGTGCGCGGCGGGCTCTTCGCCACCGCCGTCTTCACCTTCGTCTTCGCCTGGAACGAGTTCATCTTCGCGCTCGTCCTCACGCGCAACGAAGTCACCACCTTCCCGGTCCAGGTGACGCACTATTTCGGCGGCCAGTCCAACCTGTGGGCCAAGATCGCGGCGATGTCGGTGCTCGGCACCGTGCCCATCTTCATCGTCGTCGCCTTCCTGCAACGCTTTCTGGTGCGCGGTATCTCGCTCGGCGCCGTCAAGGGATAGAGGATGTCGCAACTCGAAATCACGGGCCTGCGCAAGCATTACGGTTCCTTCGAAGCGCTGAAGGGCATCGACCTTTCCGTGCCGGAGGGGGAGTTCTGCGTATTCGTCGGCCCGTCCGGCTGTGGCAAGTCCACGTTGCTGCGCACCATCGCGGGGCTGGAGGAATCGAGCCACGGCACCATCGCCATCGACGGCGAGGTGGTGAACGACCTGCGCCCGCGCGACCGCAACATCGCCATGGTGTTCCAGAACTACGCGCTCTACCCGTACCTGTCGGTGTTCGAGAACATCGCCTTCGGCCTGCGTGCCCGGCGGGTGGCGGACGCGGAGGTGAACCGGCGCGTCGGCGAGGCGGCCGAGATGCTGGGCATCACCCCGCTCCTCGACCGGCAGCCGCGCCAGCTCTCCGGCGGCCAGCGCCAGCGCGTCGCCATCGGCCGCGCGGTGGTGCGCGACGCGCGCCTCTTCCTGTTCGACGAGCCGCTCTCCAACCTCGACGCGCAGCTGCGCGACGGCATGCGCGCCGAAATCAAGCGCCTGCACGGCGAGATCGGCAAGACCACCATCTACGTCACCCACGACCAGATCGAGGCGATGACGCTGGCCGACCGCATCGTTCTCTTGCGCGAGGGGCGCATCGAGCAGGAGGGCGCGCCGCTCGACATGTTCGAGCGCCCGCGCACCCGCTTCGTCGCCGGCTTCCTCGGGTCGCCGCAGATGAACTTCCTGCCCGTCGAGGCCGGCGCCGACGGCCTCGTCCTCGCCGACGGCCAGCGCCTGCCGCGCCCCCTCAACGCCAGCGGCGCCACGGGATCGCTGGTGCTGGGCGTGCGGCCGGAGCACTTTTCCCGTGCCGGCGAGCCGGTGGCCGGGGAGGGGCGGCTCGACATCCTGGTCGACCTCGTCCAGCCCACCGGCACCCGCACCTACGCCCAGTTCCGCGTCGGTGCCCAGGAGGTGACCGCCGAGCTGCCGGCCCATAGCGTGGAGGCGCCCGGCGCCCGCCTCGCCCTCGCCGTCGACATGGCGCGGGTGAGCCTGTTCGACGCGGACGGCATCGCACTCAGATAAAGGGGGATCCCATGGAGGCTTCGCGCGCGATCAAGCTGTTCGGCACCGATGAGCCGGTCGAGCCGCCGCGCACGTTGCGCGCGGGCGCCCTCGAAGCGCGCCTGGAGGCGGGCAACCTGCGCTACATCACCATCGGCGGGGTGGAGGCGATCCGCGCCATCGCCTTCCTCGCCCGCGACCGCAACTGGGGCACGTACGGCGCCCGGATCGAGGACCTCGCCGTCAGCGAGGACGACACCGGCTTCCGCGTCACCTACCGCGCCACCTGCGAGGGCGGGGGCGAGTGCCTCGTCTACGATGCCGTGATCGAAGGCCGCGCCGACGGCTCGCTCACCTTTTCCGCGCAAGGGATGCCGGAGACCGATTTCGTCACCAACCGCACCGGCTTCGTGGTGCTCCACCCGCTCGCCGGGGTGGTCGACCATCCCGTCACGGTCGAGCACACCGACGGCACCGTCGTCGCGGCGCGCTTCCCGGCTCAGGTCGATCCGGCCTGCCCCTTCCAGGACATTCGCGCCCTGAGCCACGAGATCATGCCCGGCGTCTCCGTCACCTGCCGCATGGAGGGCGACGCGTTCGAGATGGAGGACCACCGCAACTGGCTGGACGCCTCCTTCAAGACCTACGTGCGCCCGCTCGCCAAGCCCTGGCCCTATACGCTGGCGAAGGGCGAGCCATTCACCCAGTCCGTCACGCTCACCCTGTCGGGCACGGTCGAGCCGGCCGCCGCCGGCGGCGCGCGTCCCGTCACCGTCACGGTCGGTGCGCCCACGGGCGGGCACATGCCGCGCATCGGGCTCGCGGTCGCGGCCGAGCACGCCGAGGCGGCGCTGGCCAAGGCGGACCTCATCGCCAAGGCGCGGCCGGGCTTCCTCGTCTGCCATTTCGACGCGCGCGCCGGCCACAACGCCAGGACGATCGCCGCCTACAAGGCGCTGGGCGAAGCCGTCGGCGTGCCCCTGATGCTCGAAGCGGTGGTCCCATGCGTCGACGCCGACGGCAAACCCACCGACGACATCGATATCCTGCACCGCGATTTCGGCGTCATCGCGGTGGCCGCGTCGGGGGCGACCTGGGAGCGCGTCGCGGTCTCGCCCGCGTCCGACCTCAAGTCCACGCTGCCGGGCTCGGCCTTCCCGCCGGCGCCGTCCTGGTCGCTGCTGATCGACACGGCGCGCCGCGCCTTCCCGGGCGTGCCGGTGGGCGGGGGCATGTTCTCCTACTTCACCGAGCTCAACCGCAAGCGCCCGCTCCACGGCCTCCTCGATTTCGTCTGCCATTGCGGCGCGCCCATCGTCCACGCCGGCGACGACGAGAGCGTCACCGAGACGCTGGAGGCGCTGCCCTCGGTGTTCGCCAGCGTGCGCGCCTTCATGGGCGACACGCCCTACCTCGTCTTCCCCACCGCCATCTCCATGCGCATGAACCCCTACGGCGCCGCGCCGGCGGAAAACCCCGGCAACGTGCGCCAGGCCATGAACCGCGTCGACCCGCGCGAGCGCGGCCTGCTCGGCGCGGCCTGGTACGCGGGCTACTACGCCCACGCCGCGGCCGCCGGCGTCGACGCGGTGACGCTCGCCGCCGTCGCCGGGCCGTCCGGCATCGTCGATGCGGCGGGGGAGGGGCCGCGCCCCTTCTTCGACACCGCCGGCGCCGCCGTGATGCCCTCCTGGCACGCCTTCGCCATGGCGGCCCGCCTCTCGGGCCTGCCCCTGCGCGAGGCGGGGAGCGACTGGCCGCGCGGCGTGATGGCCGCCGCCGCCGACGGGCCCAACGGCACGAGGCTTCTCCTTGCCAACCTCACCGGCGCGCCGGTCGACATCGCCCTTGCCGGGGCCACCATCGAGGCCGCCCGCATCCTCGACGAAGCGAGCTTCGAGCGCGCATGCCGCGACCCGGACGCGCTGGCCCCCGAGCCCCGCTCCGGCACCGCGCTGACGCTCGATGCCTACGCCGTCGCCGAGCTCGCCATCGCGGTGTGAACCGCGGCGGCGGTCAATGCATGTGGCCGCCGCCGTCCACCACCAGGGTCTGGCCGGTGATGAAATCGCTGTCGGCCGAGGCGAAGAACACCACGGCGCCGGTCAGATCCTCCGGCTTCTGCATCCGCTTCAGCGCGCGGTTCTTGGCCGCGCCCTCGCGGTATTTGATGGTCGCCTCGTCCGGGTTCGCCTCCGCCAGCGTGGAGCCCGGCGCCACGCAGTTGACGGTGATGTTGTAGGGCCCCACCTCGTTCGCCAGCGTCTTGGTGAACCCCAGGATGCCCGCCTTCGACGTCACGTAGTGGATGCGCGAGGGAGAGCCCTTCAGCGCCGTCCCCGACGAGATGTTGACGATCTTGCCGTAGTTCTGGCTCTGCATCTGCGGCATCACCGCCAGGCACGCGAGCCACGTGCCCTTGAGGTTGACGCGCATCATCGCGTCCCACTCGTCCGGCGGGATCTTGTCGAAGGAGGCGCGCGACATCGGCACGGTGGCGAAGATCGCGGCGTTGTTGACGAGGATGTCGATGCGCCCGAACCGCGCCACCGCGGCCGCCGCCATCGCCTCCAGCGCCGCCGCGTCGGTCACGTCGACGGCAACGGCCATCGCCTCGCCGCCCGCCGCCGCGATGCCGGCCGCCACGGCCTCGCCCGCCGCGCCGTCGAGCTCCGCGATCACCACGCGCGCGCCCTCCTCGGCCATCCGCTCCGCGTAGGCCTTGCCAAGCCCGTGCCCCGCGCCGGTCACGATCGCGACCCGCCCTTCCAGTCTACCGCCCATGTCAATTCCGCTTATGTCAAATCGCGACCAACCGTTGCGGCCGGCTTCCGGCGCAGATTGAATGGCGGGCGTCCGGGCTAGAAGCACCATTCAGAACTGGCAGCGAAAGCGGCAGGCGAGCGCGCTCTCCCGGCGGAGCGCCGCCACGCGAGGGAGGAGACGACATGAGCGCGAATATCGGAGTGATCGGCCTTGGTCGAATGGGCCATCCGATGGTGCGCCACCTCGCGGCAGCCGGCTTCGCGGTGACCGGCTTTGACGTCGATGCCGGCAAGACCGCCGCCATCGGGGCGCTGGGCGCCACGGGCGTCGCCTCGCCGCGCGCGGTGGCGGAGGCGAGCGACCTCGTCATCGTCGTGGTCGGCTTCGACCGGCAGGTGATGGAGGTGCTCGAGGGCGAAGACGGCGTCTACGCCGGGCTGCGCGAGGGCGCCACCATCGCCGTCGCCTCCACCGTGCAGCTCGACACCATGGCGGCCATCGCCAAGGCCGCCGCCGCGCTGGGCAAGGGCGCGGACGTGATCGACATTCCCATCTGCCGCGGCGAGCCGGCGGCCGAGGCGGGCACGCTCCTGCTCCTGGGCGGCGGCGAGGCGGCCGCGTTCGCCCGCTGGCAGGCGGCGTTCGCGACGTTCGCGTCCGACATCGAGCACCTCGGCGCGCTGGGCGCGGGGCAGGTGGGCAAGCTCGTCAACAACATGCTCCTGTGGTCCTGCATCGCGGCCAATCACGAGGGCCTGAAGCTCGCCGCCGCCCTCGGCGTCGACGAGACGCGCCTGCGCGAGGCGCTGTTGAAGTCGAGCGGGCGCAACTGGGCGCTCGAGACCTGGACGCAGCCGCGCACCATGCCCTGGGCCGAAAAGGACATGACCATCGTCATGCACGAGGCCGACCAGGTGCCCATGGCCATGCCGATGTCGAGCATCGTCAAGGAGGTGGTGAAGACCATCAAGGCCGAGCGCGGCCTGCCGACACCGGGCCTCACGCCGCGCGCTCCCGGCGAGCCGCCCGCCCGCGGCGGCTGATTTTCGGCGGCACGCGTAACCGCTCCTTCAAGGTAGGGGAGGCTGGCACGATTTGGTCGGCTTCCCGCCGACCCCTCCATGCTCGCCAGGCGCTTCGGCGACGCGCTGAACCAAGTTGAGTTGCGTCGCAAGAGGGTTTTGGTATCCTCTTCGAGCGAGATCGTTATTTTGAAATCGCTCTGATGAGACGCATTATTTCATAACTAATATTGGGGATAGCGATATGATCGACGCGCCGACGATGGAAGAAGACGCTCGGTATTTTTCCCCGGTTCATCGAGGTGAAAATTACCGAAAGTTTTTGGGGCGGATTCATCTAGCATTCAACCCGAAGAACTATCTTGAGATTGGCTTCCGCAAAGGCGCTTCACTCGCGTTGTCGCAGGCGCCAACTGTCGCCGTTGATCCCAACCCGATGCTTCCAGCGGACTTCCTCGATACGCATCCGCACGTCCAAACCGTCATAAAAACGAGTGATGACTTTTTCGCGGACTGCGATGTGAAGGAGCTCATGGGCGGCGCGGTCGATTTCGCCTTCCTCGATGGTCTGCATCACGCCGAGGCGCTCCTGCGCGACTTCGCGAACACCGAGCGCGTGGCCGCGCCCGACTCAGTATTCGTACTGCACGACTGTATTCCCACCGATCTTGGCATGACTCGACGGAATCCGCGGGACGCGTTTGAACATGCGCGCAATGGTATAGAGTGGGCGGGGGATGTGTGGAAGATTATTCCCATCCTTCGGAAATATCGGCCCAATCTGAAAATGTGCTTCCTCGATGCACCGCCGACCGGCCTCGTGCTGGTGACCGATCTGGATCCGAGTTCCACCGTTATCTTCGATCGGTTCAACGAATTCGCGGAGGAAATGGACCGGCTCGACCTCGGGGCGATCGGTGTGGCGGACTATGTCGCGGGACTGGGTGTCCGGCCGACCACAAGCGTCCAGCTGCGCAGCGACATCTGATCGGCCCGCTTGCGGGTAGCCAGCGCGACCGGAGGGGGCAATCGCGCGCACCGCCGGGTTCACGCCAACGGGGTCTGTTGACGGCGGGCGGGCGGCCTACTTGCGGATCGAGCGGGCCGGGAACAGGTGCGCGACGTGGCCGGCGCCGATGATCCGGCCCGGCCCCTTGAAGGTGTCCACCTGCGCGATGACGAAACAGCCCAGGTCGTCGGCCTTTTCCACGTCGCTCAGCGGCAGTTCCAGCGACAGCGCCTCGCCCTTGAAGATGCCCACCGGCCGCATCTGGCGCACCACGTTGTAGTAGGTGAGCTTGCGGCCGCGGTTCTCGCCGCCGCGCACCGGCACGTTCACCTTGTTGTCCACCACCATGAGCCACAGCGTGGCCTCGTCGGTCACGCTCTCGTCGGCGCTCACGTCGATGTGCAAGATGTCCTCGCGGACGCTGAGATCGATCGGCAGCGGCAGCGATTTGCGGCTGGTGCCGGCGATGGCGGTGCGGATCGCCCGGTCGTCGTTGCCCAAAAGATCGTCGGTGCCGTTGAGCACCATCTGCGGCGTGTAGACGTCGCGGTCACCGCGAGCGACGGAGTAGCTCATCTGCCGCTTGGTGGCCAGATCGGTCGCCAGCGTGTCGGTCCAGCCGAGGAAATCCCACAGCTTCACCGGCATCGTCACCGCGAACACGCCGTCCTGCGCGTCGAGCTTCTGGATCAGCGCGTCGGCGGCGGGGCAGGAGGCGCACCCCTGGCTGGTGAACAGCTCGACGAATGCGCGCGGCCGCTCGCCCGCGCCGGCCGGCAGAGCCAGGACGGCAAGTATCGCGAGCGTTCCAAGGACAACGCGTAACACCAGAGGGCTCCTTCGGCTGGCAGGATCTTTGAACCCTAGTTCGCGCCGCGATCAAAGGCCAATCACTCGACGGTGACGCCGATATCCAACGCGGCGAGGGTGTCGTCCGGGGAAACGAAGGGACCGCCGCTCCGGCGCTCGTGCGCCAAGGCCCAGCGCACCGACGGGAAGGCGAGCCGCTCGTGCGGCAGCGCGTCCTCCTCGAACAGCGCCACCGCCTCGCTTTCGGGCCCCGGCGCGAAGGCGGTGTCCAGGAGCCGCGCGCGATAGATGAGCTGTACCTGGCCGATGCGCCGGATGGCGTAGATGGCCAGCAGGCTCTCCAGCTCGATCGTCGCGGTCGCCTCCTCGTAGGCCTCGCGGCGGGCGCCTTCCTCCGGCGTCTCGCCGTGCTCGAGATAGCCGGCCGGGATGGTCCACAGCCCGCGCGAGGGCTCGATCGCCCGCCGGCACAGCATGATGCGCGAGCCCACCCGCACCACCGCTCCCACCACGATCTTGGGATTGTCGTAGGCGATGAAGCCGCAATGGTCGCAGACGGCGCGCGGCCGCTCGTCGCCCGCCGGCACGGTGCGGCTGAAGGAGGGGATCACGAGCCGGCCGGCGCCGGCGCCGCGAGGAGGGCGCGCAGCGTCTTGCCGAAGGAGCCGGCCATCGCCTCCTCGGTCAACGGGCCGACGTGCTTGGCGCGGATCGCCCCGTCCGGCCCCACCACGAACGTCTCGGGCACGCCGTAGACGCCCCATTCGATGCCCGCCCGCCCGTCCGCATCGAGGCCGACGGCGTCGTACGGGTTGCCGAGCTCGGCGAGGAATTCGCGCGCGGCGGGGATGCGGTCCTTGTAGTTGAGGCCGACCATTTGCAGCCCCTCGGTGCCGGCGATCTGCATCAGCAGCGGATGCTCCACCCGGCACGGCGCGCACCAGGAGGCGAACACGTTGACGAGGCTCACGCGCCCCTCCAGCAGCGCCGGCGAGAGGCCGGGCAGCGCATCGAGCAGCGGGGGCAGGGCCACCTGCGGCGCCGGCGCGTCGATCAGCGCCGAGGGCACAGCCGAGCGGTCCGCCCCGTCGCTCACCCTGAGCGCGAACACGCCCGCGAGCGCCGCGAACACCAGGAGCGGCGCCAGCAGCAGAAGGCGCGTCCTATTCATCGCCGGGCGTTCCCGCATCGCGGGCCACGCGCTCGGCCCGCGCGAGGCCGTCGCGCGCCGCCCGCCGGTCGACCGCCGCCCACACCACGATCCCCACCAGCCCGGCCGCCGCCAGCGCGTAGGCGCCGATCACGTAGGCGGCATAGTCCCCGCTCATGCCGTGCCCCTCGCAAGGCGCAGCCGCAAGCCGCGCGCGCGCCGCCGCATCAATTCGCTGCGCATCACCACGAGGTGCATGGTGGCGAAAAACAGCATGTACGCGCCCGCCATGATGAACAGCGGCACCAGCATCGAGGAATGGATGGTCGGCCCGTCCATGCGCATCACGCTGGCGCCCTGGTGCAGCGTGTTCCACCAGTCGACCGAGAACTTGATGATCGGGATGTTGATCACCCCGACGAGGATGGCGATGGCCGTGACGCGGGCGGCCCGGGCCGGCTCGTCCACCGCCCGCCACAGCGCGATCAGCCCCAGATACATGAAGAACAGGATCAGCATCGAGGTGAGCCTCGCGTCCCACACCCACCACGCGCCCCACATCGGCTTGCCCCAGATGGAGCCCGTCGCCAGTGCCACCAGCGTGAACACGGCGCCCAGCGGCGCGGCCGCCTTGGCCGCCACATCGGCCAGCGGGTGCTTGAACACCAGGGTGCCGATGGCCGCCGAGCTCATCACCATGTAGGTGAACAGCGCCATCCAGGCCGCCGGCACGTGCACGTACATGATGCGCACCGTTGAGCCCTGCTGATAGTCCTCCGGCGAGGCCCACAGCGCGTAATAGAGCCCCACCGCGAACGCCAGCACGCTCGCGCCGGCGAGCCAGGGCACGGCGCGGTCGGCAAGCGCGGCAAAGCGCGCCGGATTGACGATCGACGGCTTTTGCGCCGTGCTGTGGGACATGCTCGCCATACACCTTCCTCGGAGCCCCTAAGATAGCCCGCTTGCGCGCGCAGGCAAAAGCGGCCCATTGCCACCGTCGGGCGGGGGGCGGCGGTTGCCTCAGGCGATCAGGCCGACCCGGCGCCGCACGTCCTCGCTGCGGAGCGACACGTCGGTGCCGTCGAACTCGGCCGCGTCCGCCGTCGCGAGCCAGGCGACGGTGCGCCCCACCCATTCGGGCGAGATGTGGGCCTCCCACTCCAGCTGGCTCACCGGGTTGATGCCCGACTGCTTGATCGCCCGCTGCATCTCGGTGGCGACGGTGCCGGGGCTGAGGCCGACCACGCGCACGCCGCGCTCGGCCAGCTCCTTGTGGCCGCAGCGGGTGAGGGACAGCACCGCCGCCTTGCTGGCGCAATAGTGGCTCCACCCCTCGAGCGCGTTCACGGCCGCGCCGGACGAGATGTTGATGATCACCCCGTGGCCGTTCTTTTCCATGATCTCGCCGGCCGCCCGCATGCCGTAATAGACGCCCTTGACGTTGATATCGATCACGCGGTCCCACGCCTGCGGGTCCGATTCGGTGAGCCGCGCGATGGGGTCGATCGCGCCGGCATTGTTCAACAGGATGTCGAGCCGGCCGAACGCGCGCTGGCACAGCGCCACGGCGGCCGCGACGTCCGCGTAGTTGGCGACGTCGCAGCAGATGGTTTCGGCCTTGCCGCCGCCCTCGCGGATGGTCTTGGCGATGCGGGCGAGGTTCTCCTCGCTGCGCGCCGCCAGCACCACCGCGACGCCTTCGGCGGCCAGCGCATAGGCGGCCGCTTCGCCGATGCCGCGGCTCGCCCCGGTCAGCACCGCGGCCTGTCCGCGCAGTTCCTCGTATGAGCCCATCGTGATTTTCCCCATGCAGCCACGGCTTTGCCGCAAGGCGTAAAGTGACGCCGCGCGCCTGGCAATCGCCTGCGCCGATTTGCGGGAGGCGGCGGCGGGGTCCGCGCTCCGGCGCCCGCCCTGGCGGGGTGGCTGGGCCCAAGCGTGGCGTGCCCCAACGCCGCGGTTGCCGTCCCGCCCTCCAGCCGCTAAGTGGATCCTCGATTGGGGCGTAGCCAAGTGGTAAGGCAGCGGTTTTTGGTACCGCCATGCGCTGGTTCGAATCCAGCCGCCCCAGCCAGCTCATTCCCCAGTTAAATTATTGATATACTTGAGATAATTCTGCCGCAGAAGTGAAGTGTCCCGCTGCTCCGGCGAGGAACGGAACTGGTCCACTGGCCGGTAACTTACGGCTCTCCGGGAGATTGCGGGTGAAAATCACCGGAAAATCACCGGAGGGTGTTCCCGCTTCACCCCATGGACTTAGTCCGGCCGTTGAAGCGAAATTGAATGGACCAGAAAGCGGACATCGGTCGTCGGCTGTTCGCGTCCTCTCAAAGCTCGCCGAGCACCACGGTTTCGAGAGCGCGGACTAAGACGGCGAGAGATATTCTAGAACAATATGCCGACCCTGAGCGATCCAGTCTGACTGATGTAATCGTTGCCGAAGTCTAGGCCGTATTCGGCCTTCGCCTCGAAGCCGCCAGCCTTGTAGACCTGCATTCCCACATCAACATTGCCAAGGATTTGAGGCAGATCCGTCGTGATGGTGAGAGGCGCGATGCCGGTGGGTGCGCCGGTGAGCTGCATCGAGGTCTCGATCTGATCGTTCGAGAAGGCGGTGAAGCCGACTGAGGCGAAGAGCCGGCTCGTCCAGCCTTCGGAGAGGTCGAACCGGGCACCCGCCTCGAGTGCCGGGGCGATCGCGACGGCGAAATGGTCCGTCGCGTTCACCGACATCGCCAGCGCCGGCGGGCCATCTTCGGTGTAGGACGGCGAGTGGGCATAGAGGAAGTCAAGGTCGGCCCGCGGGCGCAGATAGACCCGCTCGAAGGGAACTTCGTAGGCCGCACGCAGCCTGCCGCCGAGGACGAGGACTTCCGACTCGCTCGTCACCGTCTGGGCGCCGAGGCCCGGGAGTGCCGCCAGGCGGCTGTTGTCGTTCCACGTGTATCCGACATTGCCGGCCGCTGCGAGGAAGAGCTGACCGGGGTTGTACTTGACCGAGCCGGCGACGTCGAAGCCGTTGCCGTTGCTGTCGTAGGTGCCGCGACTGGCGTCCTGCCAACGCTGGTTGAAGGCGACGCTGCCGCCGAAGATCCAGTCGTCCTTCACCTCAACCTGGCCACCGAAACGGTAGTTGAGCTCCTTGATGGTGGAGTCGCTCGCGCCCTCTCCGGTGAGGTCGCGGTAGGAGCCGGTGATGCGACCCCAGACGCAGCTCCCTTCCGTCAACAGCGTGCCCTGCCCCTCGAAGGTGGGGCATGAAAGGCTGGCATCGAGCGTCGTCTGGGCGCCCGCGAGAGCGGCGGCGGCGGCGCTGCCGGCGGCGACGTTCGCCATGTTGTCGAGGGCGCTCTCGTAGTCGCTCGCCGAATCGATCTGGTAGAAGGCGCCGAAGACGGTGGCGAAGCGGTCCGTCTCGTCGGTGCCGTCGGGCGAGGTCGGCGTCTCGCCATCTTCGATCGCGGTCCACACGTTCTGCAGGTAGCTTGCGACGGCGTCCTCGTTGCTGGTGAGGTCGGCATCGGTCGACGTGAAGTCGGCCGAAGGGGTGAGGTCCACCGACGTGTTCTCCGAGGAGACGGCGAGATCCCATGAATAAAGGTAGCTGCCCGTAATCGTCGTGGTGTCGATGGTCACCTGGCCGTCGACGAACGCCGAGCCATCCGACGTCGCGACGATCGAGTAGGCCTGCGGCAAGAGCCCGCCGATGACACTGGGCGTGATCGTGCCGCCGATAGCGATGCTGGAATTCCCGTAGGACCCATTTCCGCTATCGAACAGCAGCGCATCGCTGGTGACCCCATCCGATGCAGTGGCGTTGATGTCGACGAGCCAGTTGGAGTTGGCATCGGTCAGGTCGATGTCGGACGCCCAACTGACTGTCGACTGAAGAATATTGTCGTCTCCACCGATGCTGAACTGGCCCTGGTTGGCCAGCTCGGCGCTGGTCAGAAACTGGCCGAGATTGAAGGTGCCGGTGTTGGTGATGTCGAAATTGTAGCTGCCGTCATCGCCATTGGGCGTTCCCGTCGAGATGGAACCCGTCAGAGCGCCGGCGTTGGAAACGGTCCATTCCTCACCCGTGGGCACGTACAGCGCGAAGCCGTTGACGCCGTCGGCGGTCGTCAGCGACCCCGTGGAGCCGATGGTGAGGGTGCCGCCATTGGTCGCCGTCGCGTAGACGCCTGCGGCGATAGCAGAGGAGTCGGAAACACCGCCCGTGCCGCCGCTCACCGCGCCGTCGATCTCGATCGTGATGTCGCTGCCCGACGTCGAACTCGTCGTGCCGACCGACTGGGCGAAGATGCCGATCGCGGATGCGCCGCTCGCCGTCACAGAGGCGCCCTCCTCGATGGTGATCGAGGACGTGCCGTTTTCGGCGTAGAAGGAAAGGTCGGTCGTGACGGCGGATGTGCCGATGAGGAGCGAACCGTTCGAGGCGGTCAGATAACCGCCGCCAGCCGCGATCGCCTGCGCGAAGATGCCGTGCGCCGCCGTGCCGGACGTTTCGATCTGACCGGAGACGGTAATGTCGAACCCGGAGGCGTTAGTTTGCCCGTCGGACGTGCTCGTGCCGCTGGTGAGGGCCGGGATGTCGAGGAGATCCGGAACGCCGACGCTGGGATCGCCTGCAAAGCCCCCGCCGCCGCCGATCGACTGGGCGAGAATGCCCCACGCGCCCTCGCCGAAGGTCTGAATTGTCGCGCCGCTGTCGACGCTCACGGTGACGAGGCCACCGACACCGCCGTTCACCGAGTTGCTGTTGAACGCCGCGTCGGCGATCTGGTCGTTGGTGGTGACGAGGAGGCCGCCGCCTCCGCCGATGGATTGCGCGGCGATGCCGATCGCACGGTCGCCGAACGTGGTGATTGCCGTCTGGTGGTCGATGGTGATGTCGCCGCCGTTGCCGGTGCTGCCGCTGCCGCCTTCGCCGACCGTCACGGTGACGCTCGTTCCGTCCGAAAAGTCGCCACTCACGTCGGTGTTGCCGAAGCACAGGCTCGCCGATTCGTCCTCCAGGTAGCTCACGCCCGCGTCGAGCAGCTCGCCGACGACGGAGTTGCTGGAGTTGGTGCAGCCCGCCGCGCCGGTGCCGCCGCCGCCGCCGATCGACTGGGCGAAGATGGCGAACGCGTCATCGCCCATCGTCGCGATGGAGCCGGGGCTCGATGTGGTGGAGTCCGTCGTGGTGGTCGTGATGTTGATGGGGCCGCCGGAGCCGCCCGCC
>JAUIJH010000132.1 GCA_030431335.1 Alphaproteobacteria bacterium | reverse complement strand
GTCCTGGCGCTGAAGATCGGCCGGTGGCTGAAGCGCAGTTTCGGCGCCGACGTCGCCGTCCTGCTCGGGGCGGGCGGGCCGCTCTTGGAGAGCTTCCGGGCGCTCGGACCCGTCGAGATCGCGCCGCCCGACCGCGGCCGCCAGGAACTGGCCCAAGCGGTCCACAGGCTGGTGGAAAAAGGCTATACGGCCGCCATCACCAACACGGTGGCGACCGGTTGGATGGTGCCCGAACTGGTCCGCCGCGGGATGCGCCTCGTCAGCCTCATCCACGAGCTGCCGTCCGTGATCCGCACGGGCGGATTTGCCGACGACGCCGGCCACATCGCGAAGCTGGCCAACCTCCTCGTCTTTCCGGCCGAGGTGGTGCGGTCGGGGTTCATCGACGTGACGGGTCAGCCCCACGCCGAGACGGAGCTGATGCCGCAAGGGCTCCACGACAATCGCCTTCTGGAGGCCCGGTACGATAAGGCGTCGACCCGCGCCGATCTCGGCCTGCCGCAGGACGCCAAGGTGGTCATCAGCGTCGCCTACGGGGATCTGCGCAAGGGGCCCGACCGGTTCGTGGCGACCGCCTTGTCCTGCCTGACCTCGGACGAGGACGTGTATTTCGTCTGGATCGGTCCGCTGGCCGCCGATGTCAGCAACTGGGTGTTCAAGGATATCAACTCCTCGACGCTCGGCGAACGCATCAAGCATGTCGAATACACGGAAAATCTCATTCCTTGGTATGTCGCGGCCGACTTGTTCTTCCTTCCCTCGCGGGAGGATCCGTTTCCGTCCGTCGTGCTGGAGGCGTTGGCGGCGGGCCTGCCGGTGGTCGGATACGCCAAAACCGGTGGCTGCGACGGCCTGATCGCGCGCCACGGCGTGTTGATCGAAACCGCCGATCCGACGGCGACGGCGGCCGCGATCGGAGGGCTGCTCGACCAGCCGAAACGGGAAAAGGAGCGGGCCGCGGAGGCGCGCCGGGAGGAAGTGCGGCGCAATTTCGATTTCGGCGACTACTGCTTCAATCTGCTCAAGCGCGTCGACCCGGACCTCCTCGAGGTTTCCGCCATCGTGCCGCTCTTCAACTACGAACGCTACGCGCAGGGGCGGATCGCGACGGTGCTCGACCAGTCCATGCCCTTGCGCGAAATCATCGTGCTCGACGACAATTCGGCCGACGACAGCCTGGGGGTCGCGCTGCGCACCGCCAAATCAGCCGATCGCACCGTCCGCTCCCACCGCAACGAGAAGAATGCCGGCACGCCGTTCGCGCAGTGGCGCCGGGGGCTCGAGATGGCCCGCGGCGACTATGTGTGGATCGCCGAAGCGGACGATACGTCTTCACCGGACTTTCTCGCGGCGGTGACCAAGGCCATGCGCCGCTCGGGCGCGGCAATCGGTTTCTGCGACAGCTGGCAGATGGGGGCGGACGACGAGCCGCTGTCCGACAGCTACAAGGCCTACATGGCCGAGTTCAGCCCGGGCGCGTTCGACGCCGATTTCGACATGGCCGGCGAAGATTTCGTCAGGCAGTTCCTCGCCGTCCGCAACGTGATCCTCAATGTCAGCGGCGCCGTCATGCGGCGCGACGCGCTGCTGGCCGCCATGAAGCGGGTCGGCGGCGATCTCGACAAGATGAAGGTCGCGGGCGACTGGCGTCTCTATATCGAGATATGCGCGGCCGGCGGCGGCGTGACGTTTGTCGCCCGCGCGCTCAACGGGCACAGGCGTCACCCCACCAGCGTGACCCACGCCCTGCATCACGATCGGCATTTCGCTGAGATCGCGGCTATGCAAGTCTTGGCCGCCGAGCGCGTACCATTGCCGGAGTCGACCCGGCGGCGCCAATCGGCATACCTCGCGGAGGTTGGCAAGGTCCTCGGGGTAAACGCATGAGCGTGCCAAGTCAAAATTGGTCGGCCCGGAGTACAAAATGCAGGACGTCGTCATCCATATCGGGCCGCATAAGACGGGGACCAGCGCTTTGCAGTCCGCGTTCTTTCGCAATGCCGAGCGCCTCGCCGAGCGCGGCCTGCTTTATCGTCCGATGGGCAAGGTTTGGAACAATCATCATGTCCTGGCCGTGCAGTTCAGCTCCACCGGCGGCTCGCCCGAAGCGGGGAGGGCGTTTATCGAGCGGCTTCTCGAGGACGCATATCGGGGCAACCAGCGGGTGCTCATAAGTTCGGAAATGCTGTGCGAGTCGCATGTCGACGTCGCGAGCTTTCTTTCGGCGTTCGGTCCGGCGGCGATCCGCACGGTCGGATATGTGAGGAACCCGTGCGACCTGATGGTCTCCGCCTACAACCAGGTCGTGCGCGATCCGAAAAGCCGCCGGGTGCAGCCGATCGAAGCGAGCCCGCCCCCTTACGACGTGTCGATGGCGAATATTCTCCGCATCTGGATGGACGACGGGCGGTTGACGCTTTGCCCCTACGACGCGGCCCAGTGGGCGGGCGGGACGATCCTCAGCGACTTCCTGACGATGCTCGGGGTGGACGCCACCGGCCTCGACCCGGACGAGAGTCCCGACAGCCCCCCCACCGCGGAAAATCGCAGCCTGCCGTACCTCTTCGTGGAAGCCGTGCGTCATCTCAATGCCGCCGGAATCGACGAGGATTCGCGGCAGAAGGTGATCGACATCCTGTACGGCGCCAGCGCGGACGCCGACAAGAGCTACGTTCTGGATCGCGCCATGTGCGACACCTGCATCGAAGCGATGCGAGCCCAGCTGCCCGCATACGAGCCCTTCCTGAGGGACGGATTTCAAACCGATTATCTGTTGCGCGCACCGGAGGGACTGCTCGACCCCGGTGGCCGTGAAGCCGCGTTGCAGGCGTCATGAACGCGCCGCAGGGCACGGTTTTCGAATCGCGTGGATTTTGCCCCGTCTGCGAGGGGCCGACGACGTTTCGCGCCACCAGCGAGACGCCCATGCCGCCGAAGTTCCAGGCGCACTGGTTCCGCGGCGCCCTGCGCTGCCAAGCTTGCCAGAGCGGCCCGAGAAGCCGGGCCATCACCCACGTGCTGAACCGCCTGCGGCCACACTGGCGCGGCCTGGTGATCCACGAGAGTTCGCCGGGCGGACCCGGGCTCAGCCCGAAGCTGCGGCGGCAGTGTCCCGGCTATCTCGTTTCGCAGTACAGCCCGGATCTTGCGCCGGGCGAAGTCACCTCGCAGGGGTGGCGCAACGAGAACCTGGAAGATCAGACGTTCGACGATGCATCCTTCGATGTCGTGTTGACGCAGGATGTATTCGAGCACCTGTTCCACCCCGGACGGGCGGCGGCCGAGATCGCGAGAACCTTGCGGCCCGGCGGCATCTACCTGATGACGGTGCCGATCATGAACCCCTTCGGGACCACCGTGCGGCGAGCCTCGCTGTCGCCGGACGGGGAGGTGGTGCACCACCTGGAGGAATCGTACCACGGCAACCCGGTCGGCGACGGGCGCTCGCTGGTGACCGTCGACTGGTCTTACCAGATCGGCCCCTACCTCAGCGCCGCCAGCGGCATCCCCTTCACCGTGCTGGTGATCGACGACATGAGCATGGGCATTCGAGACCCGTACAATGCCGTGGTCGTCGGTCACAAAGCGGCGCTTCCGGACCTCGGGGAAGATCTGGAGGGCTTGCGCCGGTGAGCCAGGAAGCCGCCTCCGCCGGAGACGTTCTGGGAGGCGCGGCCGAGCGCTGGGCTTCCCGTCCGCTCGGAGAATGGCCCGCCGCCGGGACCGTGTCGCAAGACGAGGTCGCGATCGTCGGACACGAGCGGGTCATGTTCCTGCTGCGCGGCAGCAACGATTACCATCGCTCATACTTTCAATCGGCGTCAGAGGCCGAAGCCCAGGCCGACGCCTGGTTGCGATACTGCGATGTTGCCGCGGCGAGCGTCGGGCGCCTCAACGCGCGCTTTGCGTTTTTCATGATCCCGAACAAGGCGTCCGTGCTCGCCGAGCATTATCCGCTCGATCTCGGCGGAGGCGTCACACCGCGTCACGCGGGGATCGCCGAACGCATGGCGGTCCCGGCCGCGATCCCGCTCGACGCGTTTCGGCGCGATCGAGGGCGGATGGACATCTTTCGCCGCAACGACACGCACTTCACCGAGTATGGCAATCGGCTGGCGATGCGGGAATTGCTGGCGGCTTTGGGCCTCGACGTGTCGCTGATCGGCTTCGACGGGGCGAGCCGGGAGATCGAAAACAAGGGCGACCTCGGCGGCCGGCTACCTGGCTCGCCGTGCGAACTCGTCCGCCGCCCGCTGGAAGACGGCGCGGCGGTGGAGGTGGTTCAGTTGACCGCCGCCACCGGCAACGTGAACGGATTGACGTTCTCGTTCGACAATCCGCACGCGCCGCTCGACCGGCGCATCGCGGTCTTCGGCAATTCGTTCTTTGATCGAGCGAAGGGGTGGGGGATGCTGCCAATCCTTGCGAGGTTGTACCGGTCGGGCATCTTTCGTTGGACCAATCAAGTCGATGTCCCGCTCGTGGAAGCGTTTCGGGCGGACGATGTGGTGTTGCAGACCTGCGAGCGGTTTCTCGGGCGAAGTCCTCAAGGTTTGGAGGGACCGCCCGTGCCCGCTGGCATCACGCGCCCCGGCGCGCCCCCCAACAAGCGGAAGGGAACTGCCATGAGAATTGCGGTTGCTGACTATGGAAACCTTGCTCTGCTGGGGCGCAGGGAAGGCCCCGTCCGGTTTTTCGCGGGGGAGCGGATCGTGGCGCAACTGGCCGCCGAGGATCGCCGGCCGCCCCTGCGTGCGCTCGGTGCGCACCGGCCGGCCATAGAGCGTTTCGGCCTCACCGCCGTCTACGCCGATGGCCCGGCCGAAGAAGTCGACCTGCAGGAGTTCGAGGAGTTCTACTATGGTTCCGGCAATCTCATCGGCAAGATGCAGGAGATGGTCGGCCCTGGGAAGTGGGAAGTCTACAAGGTACTGATCCGGGGAACCGAGGTCGAAGCGGAGGGCATGGTCATCCTGTCCGCACCGCTGACGGACGCGAAGTTCCAAATCCACTGCGAGGGGCAGGCGCCCGCCCGCATCGCGTACATGGAGGATCCGGGCGACGGGCTGAGCCACTGGTTCATGCCCGACAACACGGTGCTCGGCTTTCGCGCGTTCTTCCAGGTCGGCACGATGCCGGACTTCTTGCGGTTCGAGCTCGTGTTCGAAGATGCGGACAAGGAACGCGAGGCCCGTCACTACCGGACGATCTATCGGTTGACCCGGCAAGACCTTGTGGAGGGCCTTCCGGATCAGGCGCGGATCGCCCGCGTGGCCGGCTCGCGCAGCAATCTGATCAGCTTTCTCAACGGTGGCCGCACGGCGTTCGAGCGCCTCAAAGACATCGCCCGCAGCCACGGCGTCGGAGTGGGCGACGATCCGATTTCGGTGTTCGACTGGGGCGTCGGTTGCGGCCGGGTCGCGCGCTTTTTCGCCGGTGTGGACGGGGTGTCGATGTTCGGCGCCGACATCGATGCGGACAATATCGAGTGGTGCTCCCAAAACCTTCGCGGCGACTATCGCACGGTGCAGCTGATGCCGCCGACCCCCTTCGATGCCGGCCAGTTCGACCTGGTGTATTCGTGCTCCGTGCTGTCGCACCTGACGGAGGAGGTGGCCGACGCGTGGCTGGCCGAGATCCATCGGTTGCTGGCGAGCAACGGCGTCGCCCTCCTGTCCTTCAACGGCAGCTCGAATCTGGTGTCCTACCTGGGGCGGCGCCCCGGGATCATGAAGAAGACGATCGAGGACGGGATGTTCGATGGCGACGTCAACCAGGATCTGAAGAATTATATTCCGTCGGATACCTATTATCGGCAGACGTTCGCCACGGACGACTGGTGGCGCAAGATGTTCCTGCGCCATTTCGAGGTCGTCGATGTGGAGAGAGCGACCGTGAGCGGCCACCAGGATATCGCCGTGCTCAAGCGGGCATCGAAATCATCCAGGCGCCGGCGCTGACAGCGGGCGCGCCCGACGTCGCGATGCTGGCGGATCGGGCGCCCGCGTCCGATCCGGGGCCCTGCGCGCCGAGGGGTCAGAGCTCGGCGAGCACCGCGGCGATGGCGTCGGCCGCGAGGGCATGGTCCTCACGCTGGCGCAGGCCGCTGACGGCGACGGTGCCGACGCAGCCCGTGCCGGCCACGCGCACGGCGACGCCCCCGCCCGAATGCACGAAATCCGCCTCGGGCAGCCCGAAACGCTTCAGCACCGTGGTGCCGGCGAGCTCGGTCGTCAGCGTCACGATGAGGCTGCTTTCGTAGAAGCGCTCCACCACGTTGCGCTTGCGCCGGATCCAGGACGCGTTGTCCGGGGTGGCGCCGGGCATGGCGCAGTAGAACAGCCGCCCGCCGATGCGCGACACCTCGATGCCGATCGGGTGCGCCGCCTCGGCCGCGACCTGCCGGATGTGGCTGCCGATGCGCCAGGCGATGTCCTCGTCGAAACGCGGCAGGACCAGGCGTTCGCGCTCGGCCGCGAGCTGGTCCAGTTCCTCTTGAATGGTCAAAATGGCAATCCTTGTGCGGGCGGCCGGCTAGGGCATTTTCCATGACAATGGGGTCACGGCAAATGCCCTGCCTTGTTTCGTCGCGTTGTTCACGAGGCCAAGCCGATCGGCCCGGCTGGAAAACGCTAGAGGGAAACCCAGCCGCCGGTGCGGGCCGATTCGAACAGGGCGTCGATGACGGCCATGTTCTTGACGGCATCCTCGATCGGGTAGAGCAGCGACCCCTTGGCCACCCCCTCGCCGAAGGCTTCGGCCTGCAGCATGTACTGGTTGGCGGGCTCGAGGTCTTCGTACTGCGGGGCGGCGCCCTTGATGTAGCCGCCGTCATCGATGCGCAGGCGCGCGGGGCGGGTCGGATCCTGGTTGAAGGGGATCTCCACCGTGACGCTCTTCTTGGTGCCCATGATGGCGACGCTCTGGTGCGGCACGAGCTGGGTCGCGCAGGTGAAGACGAGCCGGTCCCCGTCGCCGTAATCGACGATCGCGCTGGCCAGCCGGTCGGTCTTGAAGGTGGGGTCCACCTCGATCAGGCTGACCACCCGCACCGGCTCGCGCCCGAAGATGAAGCGCGAGGTCAGGATCGCGTAGCAGCCGATGTCGTAGAGCGCGCCGCCGCCGATGTCGGCCATGTTGCGCACGTTGGCCGCGTCGTCGTTGTAGTAGCTGAACATGGTCTGGATGGCGCGCACGCGGCCCAGCACGCCATCGTCCACCAGCGCCTTGGCGCGCAGCCACTGCGGGTGGTGGCGCACCATGAATGCCTCGGCCACCTGCTTGCCGGTGCGATCGCGCGCCTCGATCAGCTGGGCGGCCTCCTTGGCGTCGAGCGCGATGGGCTTTTCGCACAGGACGTGCTTGCCCGCTTCCAGCGCCTGGATGGTCACGGGCACGTGCAGGTGGTTGGGCAGGGGATTGTAGATTGCGTCGATCTCGGGATCGGCGAGCAACGCCTCGTAGCTGCCGTAGGATTTGGGGATGCCGAGCGCCTTGGCCGCGTCCTCGGCCTTGGCGGCGTCGCGCGAGGCGATGGCGTCGACTGAAAGGCGCGAGCTCTGCAGCATGGCGGGGATCACGTGGTTGGCCCCGATGGCCGCGGTGCTGATGATGCCCCAGCGGAGCTTGTCTTGAGTCACGGTCGCGCACTCCCTAGCGGATTATTGCAAGTGTTCTGGTCGGGCGGCGCCGACCATAGGGCTTAGATCCAGCCGCCGTCGACCACGAAGGATTGCGCCGTGCACATGTGCGCGTCGTCGGAGGCGAGGAAGGTGGCCATGTGGGCGATGTCGGCCGGCTGCACGGCGTCCGGCAGGCACTGATTTTCGGCGATCTTGCGGCGGGCGGCGTCGTCGACCCACAGGCGCAGCTGCTTCTCCGTCATCACCCAGCCGGGGATGATGGTGTTGACGCGGATGTGGTCGGGCCCCAGCTCGCGCGCGAGCGCCCGCGTCAGCCCCTCGATGCCGGCCTTGGCGGCGCAGTAGAGCGGCAGGCCGGGCAGCGCCGCATGCCAGCTCATGGAGCCAGTGTTGATGATGACGCCGCCGCCGAGCCGCTTCATGCCCGGCACCACCTGCTTGGCCGCGAACACGAGATGGCGCAGGTTCACCGCGATGCTGGCCTCGAAGCTCTCCGGCGTCACCTCGGCGAGGGTGTGGCGCACGTCGTTGGCGGCGTTGTTGACGAGGACGGCGATGTCGCCGTGGACGCTCACCGCCTCCTCGATCGCCGCTTCGAGGTCGTCGAGGTCGGTGAGGTCGGTGCGGCGGAAGAAGGGCCGCGTGCCCGTGGGGGCGAGGGCGGCGGTCAGGCGGCGGCCGGCCTCTGCGTCGATGTCGAGGAAGGCGACGTGGGCGCCCTGGGCGACGAAGGCGTGCACGTGCGCCTCGCCGATGCCGGTCGCCCCGCCGGTGACGAGCACCGTCTTGCCCCTGAGGCTGGGATGGATCGAGTGCGCGGCCATGGCCCGGTTCCTTGTCGCTGTTCCAAAGACGCCGGGCGAACGGATGCGCCCGGCGCCTCATTGTCGTGCCGCGGGGATCGCCCCGCAAGGCGCTCCGCGCGGCCGCGTCAGCCGGAGGCGGCGTCCTGCGCCTTGCGCCAGGCGCGATACTCGTCCTCGACCTCTTCGGTCAGCGGGTAGTATTTTTGCAGGTCCCCGCCCTGCGACAGGCGCATGCGCGAGAACTCTTCCCACTCGGCATGCTCGCTGCCCGCCGCGATGAGCTTTTCGGCCAGCGCGATGGGCACCACCACCGCGCCGTCGTCGTCGGCGACGATGAGGTCGCCCGGCATGACGAAGGTGCCGCCGCAGGCGATGGGCACGTTGACGGCGTAGGGCACGATGTTGGTCTGGGCGTGGTAGTTGGGCGTCGCGCCGCGCGCCCAGATGCCGAGGTCGAGCTTGCGGGCGTGGGCCGAGTCGCGGATGCAGCCATCCACCACCACGCCCTGGCCGCCGCGCCCGGCGAAGAAGGTGAGCATCATCTCGCCGAAGATGCCGCTGTCCATGTCGCCGCGCGCATCGACCACGATCATGTCGCCCGCCTGGGCCGGAAACATGACGTGGCGGTGCAACTGCAGCTCGGGGTTGTCGTACTCGCCGCCCTCGAACATGTCCTCGCGCTTGGGCACCATCTGCAGGGTTAGGGCGGGACCGGCCACGCAGCGGCCGAGGTTCATCGCCACCGGGCCGCGGATGTGGCAGTTGCGCAGGCCCATGCGGTTCAATTCGCTCGCCGCCGTCGCCGCGCCGATCTGGACGAGCTGTTCGGCCAGCCTGCGGTCCGGGCGCTTGATGTCGGGGATCTCCATGGTTCTTCCTTCGCTCGGGCGGGGCCGTGGGCCCGCGGCCCTGATGTGTTTCAATCTTCGAGGCGCAGCCCGGTGTCCTCGGCGAACAGGTGCAGCTTGCCCTCCAGCGGCAGGAGCGGCAGCGTCTCGCCGGGGCGCTCGGTGACGCGCTCGCGGAACACGGCGACGATCTCGGCGCCGGCGATGCGCAGGGTGACCTGCGTCTCCGAGCCGGTCGGCTCGACGGTCACGATCTCGGCGGGGATGCCGGCGGGATCGAGCGTGAAATCTTCCGGCCGCACGCCGAGCCGGACGGGCTTGCCCTCCAGCGCGGCGGCGCGGCTGGCGGGCAGGGCGAGCGTGGTGCCGCCGGGCATCGCGAAGCGCCCGCCGGCGATGCGCCCGGACAGGAGGTTCATCGAGGGCGAGCCGATGAACTCGGCCACGAACGTGTTGGCCGGCCGGTCGTACAGCTCCAGCGGCGTACCCATCTGCTCGATGATGCCGCCGTTCATGACGACGATGCGGTCGGCCATGGTCATCGCTTCGATCTGGTCGTGCGTGACGTAGACGGTGGTGGTTTTCAGGCGCTGGTGCAGCGCCTTGATCTCGGAGCGCATCGCCACGCGCAGCTTGGCGTCGAGGTTGGAGAGCGGCTCGTCGAACAGGAACACCTCCGGGTCGCGCACGATGGCGCGGCCCATGGCGACGCGCTGGCGCTGGCCGCCGGAGAGCTGGCGCGGAAAGCGCTCCAGGAGCGTATCGAGCCCCAGGATGCGCGCGGCTTCCATCACGCGCTCGTCCTTCTGCGCCTTGGGCGCGCGGGCGAGCTTGAGCGAGAAGCCCATGTTGTCGGCCACCGTCATGTGCGGGTAGAGCGCGTAGCTCTGGAACACCATGGCGATGTCGCGTTCCTTGGGCGGCAGGTCGTTGACAACGCGCCCGCTCACCGAGATCGTGCCGGCGGAGATGTCCTCCAGCCCCGCGATCATGCGCAGCAGCGTGGACTTGCCGCAGCCCGACGGGCCCACGAGGATGACGAACTCCCCGTCCGCGATGTCGACGGAAACGCCGTGCAGCACTTCGACCGCGCCGTACGCTTTCTTGACGTTGTCGATGGTAACCGTGCCCACGTTAGCGTCCTCCAGCCGTGTTTCGTTGTTGTTGCCGCATGCCTGTACTCAGTCGTCCCAGGCGGGGGCCTTTTCGGGGTCGACGAGGCGGGTGCCGTTGTCGAGCGCGCGGATCGCCTCCATGTCCTGCGCCGAGAGCGTGACCGTGCGGGCGGCGAAATTTTCCTCCAGCCGCCCCCGGTTCGACGAGGCGGGGATGACGATGTGCCCCTCGGCCATCAGGAAGGCGAGGGTGACGGCCGCGGGCGTGACGCCGTGGGCGGCGGCGATGCGCTGCAAGGTGGCGTCGGCGCCGACGCGGGCGTGGGCCAGCGGGCGATAGGCGGTCAGCGGCAGGCCGATCTGGCGCGCATAGGCCGTGAGGCGCGGCGCCTGCAGATAGGGGTGCAGCTCCACCTGGTTGGTGCTGAGCGTGCCCTTGCCGAGCAGGTCCTCGGACCGCTGCAGCAGCGCGATCGGAAAGTTGGAGACGCCGATGAGACGGGTGAAGCCGCGCTCCTTGGCCTCGGCGAGGGCGAGCATGTAGTCCTGGAAGGCGACCGCGTCGTTCTTCGAGGGCCAGTGGATGAGGAGAAGGTCGACGGCGTCGACACCGAGGGTTTCGAGGCTGCGCTCCACGCTCTCCAGCGCCTCGGGCTTGGCGAGGCGGGTGTCGGCGATCTTGGTGGTGATGAAGATGTCGCCGCGCGGCAGGCCCGACCGCCTCACCGCCGCGCCGACGTTCTCCTCGGTGCCATAGCTTTGCGCCGTGTCGATGTGGCGGTAGCCGATCTCCAGCCCGGCGAGCAGCGCGTCGAGCCCTTCGGGCCCGGTGCGGCCGAAGGTGCCGAGACCCAGCATCGGGATGCCGTTGACGTTACGCTCTGTCATCTTGTCCTCGTCTTGCTACGGATCGCGCAATGAGCCGATGTCGCGGCAATTATCCTTTGGTTGCGCCGGCCATCATGCCGCCGACAAAGTATTTTTGCATCGACAGGAACAGGATGGCGATCGGCACGGTCATGATGACCGAGGCGGCCATGACGGCACCCCAGTCGGTGTTGAACTCGGTGGTGAACTCCGCGAGCCCGATGGGCAGCGTCTTGACCGACGAATCGGTGGCGAAGCATAGCGCGAAGATGAATTCGTTCCAGGTGGTTACGAACGCATAGACCATGACCGCGACGAGGCCGGGCAGGGACAGCGGCAGCGTGATGCGGAACAGGACGCCGAGCCGGCTCGCCCCGTCGATGATGGCCGCCTCCTCCAGCTCGCGCGGGATCGCCTTGAAGTAGCTCGTCAGCATCCAAACCGACAACGGCAAGGTGACGATCATGTAGACCAGGATCAGGCCGAGGTATGTGTTGACGAGATCGAGGTAACGCAAGGTGATGAACAGCGGCACGATGATGGCCGCCGTCGGCAGGAGCTGCCCCACCAGGATGAAGGACTGGTAGTAGGTCTTGCCGCGGAACTGGAAGCGGGCGAATCCGTAGGAGGCGAAGATCGCCAGGATCAGCGCGAGCCCGGTGGAGCCGACCGAGATCACCACGCTGTTGAGGAAGTAGCGCGGGATGTTGCTGTCGAACAGGACGGTCGCGTAGTTGCCGAGCGTCGGCGCCTCGGGGATCCAGGTGGGCGGGATCGTGTAGAGCTCCGTCAGAACCTTGATGGACGAGATGATCATCCACAGGAACGGGAACAGGCACACGACGACCACGAGGCCGGCGGCCCCGTAGGTGGCGATGCGGCCGCGGGCGGTCATCGGCCGATCTCCCCTTCGGAGGCAAGGAAGCGGATGTAGAGCGCGACGATGACCATCGCGACCATGAAGAACATCACCGACAGCGCCGCCGCCTCGTTGAACTGGAAGGACTCGAAGCCGAGGCGGAAGATCTGGATCGGCGTGATCAAGGTGAGGTTGGCCGGGCCGCCGCGGGTGATGGCGTAGATGGTGGTGATGTGGTTCAGCGCCCAGATCACCAGGAGCAGCGTGACGGCGACGATCACCGGCCGCACCTGCGGCAGCGTGATGTAGCGCACCTCGTCCCAGAAGGTGGCGCCGTCCATGCGGGCGGCCTCGTAGAGGTCCTTGGGGATCGATTGCAGCCCCGCCAGCACCATGATGGCGACGAACGGGAACAGCTTCCACACGTTGATGGCGATCATCGCCGGCATCACGGTGTGGCGGCCGGTGAGCCAGCCGACCGGCTCGTCGATGATGCCGGGGCCGGTGAGCATGTAGTTGATGATGCCGAACTCGGTGTGGAACATCCATGCCCAGGTGGTGGCCGCGACGATGCCCGGCACCACCCACGGGATCACCGCGATGGCGCGCACGGTGCTGCGGCCGAAGAAGTCGCGGTTGAGGAGGATCGCCGTCGCGGTGCCGAGCACCACCTGGAAGACGATGGAGCCGCCGACCCACCACAGCGTGTTCTGGAAGGCGCGCGGCGTCGCCCGGGCGGCGAGCACGTTGCGGAAATTCTCGGTGCCGTTGAAGCTGCCGCCGAGGTCGGTGACGCTGAGGATCACCGTGTAGACGATGGGGTAGGCGACGAGCAGCGCGAGCACGAACAAGGCTGGCAGGGCGAACAAGAGGCCCGTGTGGCGACCCGGCATGGCGGCTCCTGGAAACGTTACGCGACGGGCGGGCGGCCCGTGGAGCCACTCGCGATCGTGAGGCGCCCGGCGCGATGCGCCGGGCGCTGGATGGCGGTGCTTACTGGTCGAGCAGGCGCTGGATGTCGGACGCGGCGTCGTCCATCGAGGCCTGCACGTCCTGTTCGCCGATCAGGATGCGCTGCACGCCGTCGAAATAGGCCTGCGCGATCTGCACCCAGCGGGGGTGGTTGGGCAGCGGCCGCCCGTAGGGCAGCATCTCGCCGAACACCTTGAGGATCGGCTCGTCGAAGCGGGGCAGGTCCATCGCCGAAACGCGGGCGGGGAAGGTGTCGGTGTAGAAGCCCATGTTTTCCGGCTGGGCGAGCCACTTGATCAGCGTCTTCGCGTCATCCGGGTTCTTGGCGCTCGAGGGAATGACCCAGCTCCAGCCGCCCAGGATGGCGGACGGATTGCCGCCCTCGGGATGCGGCGTCATGATCGGCAGGATGTCGATCGCGGGGTTTTCCTTCTGGATCGAGCCGATGTCGAACTGGCCGCTCTGGTAGCAGGAGACCTTCTCGGCGATGAACAGGCGCCGGTTGGCCGTGCCGTCGTTTTCCAGCGTGGAAGCCGGCGAGACACCGTATTCGGTGTACATGTCGGTCCAATACTTGATCGCCTCGACGGCTTTCTCGCCGTTGACTTCGGCGGTCTTGCCGTCGGCGCTGACGAGCTCGCCGCCGTTTTCCCAGATGAACGGCACGGAGCGGAAGATGGTGTTGCCCACCTCGCCGCCGCCGGTGATCGCGAAGCCGGAGCGGCCGTCGTGGGTCAGCTTCTGGGCGGCGTCCAGGAACTCGGCCCAGGTCGCGGGCGGGTTCTCCGGGTCGAGGCCGGCCTCCTCGAAGTGGCCGCGGTTGCACAGCACGGCCAGCGCCTCGATGCGGTAGGGCACGCCCCAGAGCTTGCCCTCGTAGGTGACGTAGTCGATCGCGGCCTTGTTGTAGTCGTCGCGGTCTTCGATGACGTCGTCGAGCGGCAGCACGAGGTCGTTCTGGGCATAGCCCGTGACCCAGGGGTGCTGCGCGTCGATCAGATCGGGCGCGGAGCCGGAGCGCAGCGTGGTGAGGATGCGCTGGGGCAGGCCGTTGGTGGTGGTGGATTCGATGTTGAGCGTGATGTCCGGGTTGGCCGCCTCGAACTTCACCTTGAGCTCTTCGGCCCGCTCGACGTTGAAGTTGGGGGACCACCAGGTGACTTCGCCGGCGCTCGCCGCGCCCGAGGCAAGGGCAAGACAGGACACGCCCGCCGCAAGCATCGCCAATGTTTTGATCTTCGCCATTCTTTCCTCCGTCGCGACCGCATCGGGGCGGCGCACTTCTCGTTGTTGCACCCACCGTCCGAGGCGGCGCTGGCGCGGGGAGGGGTGCGCCGCGAGGCCTCGAGCAGTGGGGCTGGCGCCGGTCGCGCCGTGGGGTTGGCGGTTCGGGGGGGCTCGTGGCTGGCCGGCCAGCGGTGGGTCGGCCAATCCTTATTTGAACTGCCAAATACCTTATTTGAAATATGAGCCCACGGTTCAGTTCAAGTCAAGTTGCGCTGGCCAAAAAATCAGCTGGGATTGCGCATCGTCTGCGCACCCGTCGCGACGCCGCGCGTGTTGATCGTGCCGTCGAAGATCGGCACGTCGAAGGGGGCGTAGGGATAGCGCGCGCACGCCTCCTCGATCAGCTCCACGCCCAGGCCCGGCGCGGTCGGCGCGAGCAGGGCGCCGTCCTCGAACACCAGCGTCTCGTTGACCAGCTCCTTGCGCCAGGGCACGTCCATCGACACGGTCTCGAAGATCGAGAAGTTGGGGATTGCCACCGAAGTGTGCAGCGTCATCGCGTTCATCACCGGGCCGACCGGATTGTGCGGCGCGACGGGGATGAGGTGGGCGTGGGCGAGGTGGGCGACGCGCTTGGTCTCGCCGAGCCCGCCCACGTGCGACACGTCCGGCTGGAGGATGTCGACGGCCTTCTTGTTGAGCGCCTCCACGAAGCGGCTCGGCTCGTAGAAGCGCTCGCCGGCCGCGATCGGCACGCGCGAATGGGCCCGCACGTCCGCCAGCGCGTCGATGCTCTCGGGCGGCGTCGGCTCCTCGATCCAGCGCAGGGCGTAGGGCTCCAGCTCGCGGCACATGGCGATGGCGGTGGGCACGTTGAGGCGGCCGTGCACGTCGAGCATAAGGTCGATGTCGGGGCCGACCGCGTCGCGCACCGCGGCCACGGCGTCGATGGTGCGGCGGCGCTGGCGCGGGTCCATCTCGAGGTCCGCCGCCTCGAAGGGGTCCCACTTCAGCGCCTTGTAGCCCAGTTCGGCCCCCTCAAAGGACAGGTCATCGCAGAACAGCAGGAAGCGATGTTCGGATCCGCGCAGAAGGTTCAGAAGGCGCGATACGGACGGCAAGTCTTCGCGTTGCAACTCAACGATTTTAAGCGGCTTGCCACGGTTCAAAACTTCGGCGTGGACTGCTTTGACCAACGACGATTTCCCCATGCCCCGCGCGCCCCAAAGAAGGGCGTTGTTGGCGGGCAG
>JAUIJH010000131.1 GCA_030431335.1 Alphaproteobacteria bacterium | reverse complement strand
GTCCTCCAACGATACCTTCCCGACGGCCATGCACATCGCTGCCGCCGAGGAGATCTCGCATCGCCTGCTGCCGGCACTAGAGCATCTGCGCAACGCGCTCGCCGCGAAGGGCGATGCCTACGCCGACATCATCAAGATCGGCCGGACCCACACCCAGGACGCCACCCCGCTGACGCTGGGGCAGGAATTCTCCGGTTACGTGGCACAGCTCGACTTCGCCATCAGCGAGGTGCGCCGCGTGCTGGAAGGGCTCTACCCGCTGGCGCAGGGCGGCACCGCCGTCGGCACCGGTCTCAACGCGAAGCCCGGCTTCGACAAGGCCGTCGCCCGCCATATCGCGGCCATCACCGGCCTGCCGTTCACCACGGCCGCCAACAAATTCGCCGCCCTGGCCGCGCACGACGCCTATGTTGCCGCCCATGGTGCGCTGAACACGGCCGCTGTGGCGCTGTTCAAGATCGCCAACGACATCCGCCTGTTGGCGTCCGGCCCCCGCTCGGGCCTCGCCGAGCTGTCGCTGCCGGAGAACGAGCCCGGCTCCTCCATCATGCCCGGCAAGGTGAACCCTACCCAGTGCGAGGCGCTCACCATGGTGGCCTGCCGGGTGTTCGGCAACCAGACCACGGTGACCGTCGCCGGCAGCCAGGGCCACTTCGAGCTCAACGTCTACAAGCCGGTGATGGCCGATGCGCTACTGCAATCGGTCCGGCTGCTGGCGGACGGGGCGATGAGCTTCACCGACAATTGCGTGGTCGGCATCGAGGCCAACGAAACGCGGATCACCGAGCTGATGGAACGCTCCCTCATGCTGGTCACCGCGCTGGCGCCCGAGATCGGGTACGACAACGCCACCGCCATCGCCAAGCGCGCCCACAAGAACGGCACCACGCTGCGCGAGGAGGCCGTCGGCGGCGGCTTCGTGTCGCAGGAGACGTTCGATCGCGTCGTGAAGCCGGAAAAGATGGTGTCGCCGAGCTAGTTCTGTCGGGATCGTGCCAGTGCCTGCTATCGCGCGGGGGTCGTGTCCGCAGGGCGAGCGGACCCCCGCCCTTTCCACCCGCCCCAACCCGACCGCCGTCGGCGCGCCGCCGCGCCGCGCACCGGGAGCGTGTCGTCGATGAGCCGCCAGACCAATCCCGGCGTCTTGGTAAAGCGATCCGTCGTGTTGCACGGCCATGCGACGAGCGTCGCGCTCGAGCCGACTTTCTGGGCGGCGCTCGACGGCTGGGCCAAGGCCGACGGCGAATCCATCGCCGCCGCCATTGCCCGCATCGACGCCCGTCGCAAAAGCGGCTCGCTCGCCTCGGCCATCCGCGTGGCCCTGTTCACCCGCGCCATCGCCGAGCGGGACGAGGCGGCGCGCGCCTAGAGTACGTCCCGCTCAAGTGGGATCACTTGAGAGGGAAAAACGTGCTCGCAATCAAAAAGATAGCGCATCAACCTCGCGCCCGAACGGGCGCGATATGCGCTAGCGCGATCGCCGCTGCATTTCGAGCGCGCCCAACAAGCTCGCATGAGAGAAGAGCGGACCCGCGCCCGAATGGGCGTGGATTGCGCTAAGGCGAGGGGGCCTGCGGCGACGTCGCGCGCGGCCGCGTGACGAGGGCGGGGTCGACACCGCGAGCCCGCAGGAGCTCTTCCCGCACGGTCAGCCGCTCGCCTGCGCTCCTCGCCAATCCCGTGTCTGCCGGCACCTCGAGCCGTGCGTCCTCGCTGGTGCCGGGAGGTGGAGCCGGCACCGGAACGGGCACCGCCCCGGCCGCGTCGCCATCGCCGGAGGTGTCCGCATCCGCATCGGCGTCGGCATCGGCCGGCGGCGTATCGGGCGCTGGCGTCGCCTCCAGCTCCGCGGGAGGCAGGTCGGGCAGAGTGGGGGCATAGCGGTTGGCCTCGGCCTCCAGCGCCTGGTTCTGCTCCTCCACTGCCTGCACCTGCCGCTCCAGCCGGCGCAGGTTCAAATAGGCCGTCACCGTGGCGACATCGATCTGCCGCTGCGGCGCGCCGAACGGGCCGGCGAAGGCGAGACCCACCGAGAACGCTTCCTGGTTCTCCTGCCGCGCGAACGCCATCGTGACGTCGCCTCGCAGCGTGCCCGACACGATGTCCAACGCCCCCGAGGCGCGGAGTTCGGTGCCGCCCGGGGCCGGCAGTACGGTTTCGCCCACACGCAGCGTCCCGCCGATCAGTTCGAGCGTCCCCTCCGCGTGCGCGATATCGAGCGTGCCGGCCGCCAGGTGGTCGGCAAGGGCAGCGCGCACCACGTCGTCGCCCGGCGCCGCCTCGCCGACGAATGCCTCGGCGCCCAAGTCGAGCGGGGCCGGGTTCAACCCGGCAATCCGCACGTCCGTCAGCGTAAACCCGCCATTGCCGCCGAGGTCGGCCGCAAGGCCCGATGGCGTGAAGCCCGCTCCCTCGAACGTCCCCGAGGCTGTGAGCCGTCCTGTCGCCACCGGGGTGCCGCCGGGCCGCCAGACGAGCGCGTCGAGGGCCGCGTCCTCCAGCGACAGTTCGCCCGACAGCGCCGAACGCGCCCCCTCGCGCGTCAAGGTGAGGTCGCCCGACAGGGTGCCTCCGGCGTACTGCGCCTCGAGGTCGGCAACCGCGAGTTGGTCCGCGCTCAGCGAAAATCCAAGCGCCGCCCGCCCAAGATCGAGCGATCCGAATGCGAGGGCTTCCGCTTCGAGCTCGATCGCCAGTGGCGGCAGCACCGCCGCGAGCGGGACCGGGAACACCGTGTTGGCGAAACGCTGCCCGTCGGCGCCCGGCTTGAGCGGGTCGCCGCCGAGGAGTAGCGCCGCCAAGGCGCCGAGGTCCAGCGCTTCGAGGCGCAACGTGCCGGCGATCCCCGCCCCCTCGGCGGCGAGCGCGCCGGCGATGGCGGTTCCCGCCGCGGTGCCTTTGATTTCGTCGAGGCGCAGCCCGTCGGCGGCGTCGCTCAGCGTGCCGGTGAGCCGGAGCGGCGCGAGTGGGGGGAGGTCGAGTGCCAGCGCGGCGCCGAGCGGGGCCAGGCTCCGCGCCTCCAGCGACAGCGTTCCCGCCGGCACCAACCCTTGCGCAATGCGCAGCGCGCCCGAGAACTGCCCTGCGATGCCGAGAAGGTCGAACTTGGCCGTCCCGTTCATGCCGTCGGCCGGGGTGCCCTCGAATGCGAGCTCGACGGTACCGGCCGGCTGCGTGCCCGTGACCTCGAGCCCGAGCTGTTCGAGCAGCCGCGCCGCGTCCGCGTTGCGCGCCGAAACCTGGAGCCGCGCCGGTCCCTCGCGCCAGTCCGGGCCGGGTGTCAGCGAAGCGTCGAGCTCCACCGTGGTGCCGCCGGCCGAGCCGCTCACAGCGAGCGAGAGCCCCTCGGTGTCCGCGCCCGTGCCGCCGGACAGGCGGAAGCGCGCATCGGCCGGCGCCAGTGCGGGCGCCGCGGCAGCCAGTTGGGCGATCACCGCGCTATCGCCCTCGACGCCGTCGAGCGCCGCGGCGAGGCGCTCCCCGTCCTCGATCGCCAGCGTCCCCTCGATGGCACCCACGGGCGAGCCGAACAGGTCGCCGATCGCGCCGGAGGCGAACAGCTTGGTCCCGGCGATGTCCTGCGCGCTGAGGGCGTCGATGGTCAGCATCCCGTCGCGAAAATCGGCGTCGAGGCTGAGTGCCGCGCCCGCCGTGCCGCCGAACAGGACCTCGTCCGCGCCAAGGTCGATCCGCACATCCGGCAGCGTCGCTGGCCGCCAGCCGGCCGCGCCGAGCACCGCCCAGGCGTCGGCGAGATCGGCGAGTGCCAGGCGCCGTGCGTTCAGCGCCACGTCGAGCTGGGCCCGATCCGCGCCCCGCGCCCGATAGTTGGCCTGGCCGGACGCGCTCGACTGGCCGATCCGCAGCGACAGCTGGCGCACCGCCACGGCATCCGCCGCCGCCTCGATGTCGGCTTCGGCGAACACGGGGTTCATGGTGCCGCCCGCCACAGTCTCGCCCGTCCACCAACGCCCCAGGAGAGCCGGCTGCGACGCGCTGACGCCGACGTTGCCGACGAACCCGTCCCCGATCCGCCCCGCCAGCTCGACCGTCGTGTCGCCCGGCAGCAACGCTTCGGCGCGCTCCAGCCGCACGCCCTCGCCGGTGGAGACGAACGCCGCCGACACGTCCCGGATCAGCGCGCCGCCGGCCACCACCATGCCGATATCGAGCTCGGCCGCCACGGGCAGATCGACCCCGCCACGCCCGCCCAGCGCCGCGAGGGCCGGGCTGAGGTAGGTCGCCAGCGCATCGAACCATGCCCTCGGCGGGCGCGCGGCGCCCGCGAGGCCGGGGGCATCCACCGCGCCCGCCTCGGCGCGCAAGGCCCGGTCGAGCCGGTCGAGATCGAGCTGGCGCGCGGCCAGGGAGAGGCTCAACGGCTCGGCATCGGCAATCCCGTAGCGCCCTTCGGCGACCAGCTCGATGGCCGCATCGCCCGCGCCGTAGCGCGCCGTGCCGCGGCTGAGGGTGATCGCGGTGGTGTTGGCCCGGACGTCGCCGCGCAGCGACCAGGCGGGCCGCCCCGTCGAGGTCATGGTGAGCTTGCCGCGCATCGCCAGCGCGTCCGGCCGCGGCACCACCGCCCCCTCGAAGCCGAGCGACAAGTCGGAGCCTTCCGGCACGAGCCGCAGCGAAACCGGCATCGTGCCGGCCTCCAGCCGCCCGCCGCCGATCTGAACGCTCTGCTCGACACCGCCGATGCGCAACGTGCCGGCCGCCGAGAAGGGGCCGCGCAGGGTGCGCGCGTCGCCGGTCAGCGCGATGTCGGTGAGCGCCGCGTCGCCGCCGCTGCGACGGTCGCGGATGTGGAGTTCGCCCGCGCTCACGCCGATGTTGGCAACGCGCACGCTCTCCAACTCGAAGATGGAGGCGAAGCGGCGATCGATCGTGATGTCGGGCAGGGCGAGCGTACCGTCCTCGTTGAGGGTCACCGTCGCGACGGGCCCTTCCAGCCGCAGCTCGCTGACGTGGAACTCGCGCCGCAGCAGCGGCGTCAGCTCCACGTCCAGCTCCACGGCGCGCGCGGTCACGATCGGGTTGTCCGCGCCGCCCAGCCGCACGTCGGTGAGGCGGATGCGCGGGTTGGGCAGAAGGCGCAACTCCGCCTCGCCGCCGATGGTCACGCTCGTGCCCAGGAAGCGTTCCGCGTTGGCTTCGATGGTGCTGCGGTAGGCCGTCCAGTCGACGAAGAACGGCCCGATCAACGCCGTGAACAGCGCGACCACCAACGCCGTGCCGATCGATATGACGATCCAGTTCACCGAGGTCCTTTCGTTCGCCTCAGGCCAGGATCTTCCCGGGGTTCATGATGTTCTGCGGATCGAGCGCCCGCTTGATCGCACCCATCACGTCGACCGCCGGGCCGAGTTCCTTGCGCAAGGACGCCATTTTGCCTTGTCCGATGCCGTGTTCGCCCGTCGAAGTGCCCTCCATCGCAATCGCCCGCTCCGTCAGCCGCTCGATGAACACCTGTGCCCGCCGCCGCTCGTCCGCATCGTCGTTGTCGATCAGGATCGCGGTGTGAAAATTGCCGTCGCCCACATGCCCGACGATGGGCGCGAGCAAGCCGAACCGCTCGATGTCGGCCTGCGTCTCGGCCACGCATTCGGCCAAGCGCGAGATCGGTACGCACACGTCCGTCGCGATCCCCCGGCACCCCGGCCGCAGCGCGATCTGGGCCCAATAGGCATCATGCCGCGCCTGCCACAGCTTGGTGCGCTCCTCCGCCTTGGTCGAGAAGGTGAACGGCCCGCCGCCAAGGTCCTCGGCGATTTCGGCCACCATCTGCGACTGCTCCAGAACGCTCGCCTCCGAGCCATGGAACTCCAGGAACAGCGTGGGCACCTCCGCCAACGCAAGCTTGGAGTAACGGTTGACCCCTCTTATGGAGATGGGGTCCATCAGCTCGATGCGGGCAACCGGAATCCCGCTTTGGATCGTGAGGATGGTTGCATTGCACGCCGCCTCGACGGATGGGAACGGGCAAACCGCGGCCGACATCGCCTCGGGGATCCCGCTGAGCTTCAACGTGATTTCGGTGATGAGGCCCAGCGTGCCTTCGGACCCCACCATGAGGCGGGTGAGATCGTAGCCCGCGGCGGACTTTTTCGCGCGGGAGGCGGTGTGAATGAGCGTGCCGTCGGCCATCACCACCTCGAGCGAGATGACGTTGTCGCGCATCGTGCCGTAGCGCACCGCGTTCGTGCCGGAGGCCCGCGTCGCTGTCATGCCCCCGAGGGTGGCGTCGGCGCCGGGATCGATGGGGAAGAACAGCCCCCGGTCGCGCAGGGTCTCGTTCAGCATCTTGCGCGTCACGCCCGGTTGCACCGTGCAGGCAAGGTCCTCGTCGTAAACTCGGACGACGGCGGCCATCTCGCTGAAATCCACCGATATGCCCCCCGCGGGGGCGTTGACGTGGCCCTCCAGCGAGGTGCCGACCCCGAATGGAACCATGGGCACGTTATGCACGCGGCAAACCTCGACGATGGCCTGCACATCCTCCCGGCTGTGGACGTAGACAACCGCGTCCGGCGCTTCGTTCGGCAGCCAGGTGGTGGTGTGGCCGTGCTGCTCGCAGACCGCCCGGCCGGTGTGGCAACGCGTGCCGAACCGCTGCTTGAGGATCGCCACAGCGGTTGCGATCCCCTCTTCGTTGCGCGCGATACTCCTCAACGCCACGGCCATGCGCGGTGGTCCCTTCCTGTGCTAGGCTCTGCCTTGGAACCTAAACGAAGTTTCGGTCAATCAGAAGCGCCGCAGGTGGTGCGGCGCCGCCTCGCGCAGAGCCGGCGGCCGAAGGAACGGGAGCCGATGGAGCGCGGCGTGGGACACGAAAAGCTGGTCTGGTCCGACCCGTTCGCCATCGAGCTCGATTGGCTCGACGCGAATGGCCACCTCAACATGGCCTACTATCACGTGATGTTCGACCGCACCGTCGATCTCGCCTTGGAGGCAATCGGCTGCGGCGATACCTATCGCGCCCGCCACGCCGCCAGCATCTTCAATGTGGAGACGCATGTCCTGTACCGGCGCGAAGTGCGCGGACACGACCGCCTGCGCGTCAGCTTCCAGCTCCTGGGGCGCGACAATAAGCGCCTGCACGGCTATCAGACCATGGTCCGGCTCGGCGATGACGAACTCGTCGCCACCTCCGAAAGCCTGTTCGTGCATGTCGACCTCGCGACCCGCAGCGCGGCGCCGCTGCCGCCCCTCGTCGTCGCCGGGGCCGACGCGATGATCGACGCCCACAAGGGCGCCAACACGCCGCGATATGCCGGTCGGCGCATCGCCCCGCTCGACACGACCCCCACATGAGCGAGCCGGACGCCCAGACCCGGCTGCGCGAGGCCCAGGCCGCGCCGCCCGCCGAGGCGGCCGCCGCCAAGGCCGATGTGCCCGAGGCGGAGGCCACACGGTCCTCGCTGGCGCTCGATGCCTCGCGCAAGCTGACGAACGGCGCCGACTGGTGCCGCCTGACCTATGTGCGCTCGGTCGAGAACATCGTCGGCTTCGTCAAGTCGCACGAGCCGGCGCTGTGGCTCATCGCGCTTCTGGTGGGCACGGCGGTGGGCGGGGCGGCGCTGCTGTTCCGCTCCATGATCGGTGCCTTCCAGTGGCTTTGGCTCGGCACCACCTCCGAATGGATCATCGCCGGGGTGCGGGCGCTGCCGTGGTGGACGGTGATCGCCGCGCCGACCGTGGGCGGCCTCGTCGTCGGCCTGCTCAACCAGTACGTCCTGCAGGGGCGCCGGCCGGGCGCTGTCGCGGACGTCATCGAGGCTTCGGCGCGGGGCGGGGCGGGGCTTTGCCTGCGGCAGGGGCTGTTCTCCGCGCTCGCCACCACCATCTCGCTCGGCGCGGGCGCGAGCGCCGGCCGCGAAGGCCCGGTGATCCACCTTGGCGCCACCCTCGCGACGGCGCTCACGCGGGCCATCAAGCTGTCCCCGCAGGCCGGGCGCGTGGTGCTCGCCTGCGGCGTCGCGAGCGCCATCTCGGCCTCGTTCAACGCGCCCATCGCCGGCGTCCTGTTCGCGCACGAGGTGGTGCTGCGCCACTACGCCGTCAGCGCCTTCGTGCCCATCGTCATCGCGTCGGCCGCCGGCACGCTGGCGGGACGCTACTTCATCGGCGACGTCGCCGCCTTCGACATCCCCCACTACGCCATCGGTTCCTATTGGGAGATGCCGGCCTTCGCGCTGCTGGGGGTGTGCGGCGCGGGCGTCGCGATCCTGTTCCAGTTCGCGCTCATCATGTTCGACCAGTCGGCCCGCGCCATCGTGATGCCGACGTGGCTGCGCCCCGTGGTGGGCGGCTTCGCCATCGGCCTGATCGGGCTATGGCTGCCGGAAATTCTCGGCGTCGGCTACGACGCCACCGACGCGGCTCTGCAAGGCCGGTTTGCCTTCGGCACGCTGGTGCTGCTGCTCTTCGTCAAGATCTTCGCCACGGCGTTGACGCTTGCCTCGCGCTTCGGCGGCGGCATCTTCTCGCCCTCGCTCTATCTGGGGGCGATGACGGGCGGCGCGTTCGGGATCGTCGCCGGCAGCGTCTTCCCCGACCTTGCGAGCGACCACGGCCTCTACGCCATCCTCGGCATGGGGGCGGTCGCGTCGGCCCTCCTGGGCGCGCCGATCTCGACCACCATGATCGTGTTCGAGCTCACCGGCGGCTACACCTTGTCCATTGCGCTGCTCCTGACGGTCTCGATCGCCACCGGCCTGCACTTGGCCGTCCACCGCCGCTCCTTCTTCCACTACCAGCTCGAAACGCGCGGCGTCGTCCTCGCCGACGGTCCGCACCGCTACTTCCTCAAGACGGTCAACGTTTCGAGCTTCATGAGCGCGGCGGCCGAGCCGTCCGAGTTGGCGGAGGACAGCGAAGAGCCGACCATTCTGGGCACCGATTCGCTGGAGACGGTCTTGCGCGCCTTCAACGAGACCGGCGCCGACGCGTTGACGGTGGTCGATCCGCGCGACCGGCACCGGGTGGTCGGCACGGTGAGCCACGTCCAGGCGTTGCGGGCCTACAACCGCCGCCTGGTCGAAGCCAGCGAAGAGCAGCACCGCTAGACCCGGCTTCGCGCGGCCCGGCTCCGCCGAGAGAAGCGCGACCTCCTCTCAAAGAGAGAGAACGTCGCCCCGCGCCCCATCGGGCGCAGCTTGCACCCAGCATCGGCCCGCGCGCCTGCGTCGCCAAGCCAGGCGGGACGCGGCTCGCGGCAGCGCGTTGCCGCTTCGCCCATCCGCCGCCGGCCCGGTGCAGCGGCCGCGGAACTCCGCTCATCTCTCCCTCCCGTGGGTCGCCCACCGCGTGCCCGCGTCTGCCCCCTTTCGCCGGGGGCGGAGCGTCGGCTCGCGGCAATTGCGGCGCAATTGCGGCCGTTGCCGATTTGGTAGTTCTGCTACGATAATTCGCAAAAAGTGCTTTGACGGCGTGTAATTTTGGTAGTTCAATGACGTACTGGGAGGACAACAAGAATGCGCGTCACCGGGGTAAAGGCCTATCCGCTCAGCGTGCCTGTCGGCGATCTGCAGCGCACGTCGCAGGGCTCGTTCGGCACCATCTCCATCGTCGTCGTGGTGGTGGAGACGGATGCGGGGGTCGTGGGTGTCGGCGAAGCGCTCGCCCGGTTCGGGCCGACCGCCTATGCGGAGCTGATCGAAACCCTGCTCGCGCCAAAGATCGTGGGCATGGACCCCTTCGCCGTCGAGGCGATCTGGCAGCGCCTGTTCCGCACCTTTTCGGGCCGCTCCGGCGGTATGCTGATCGAGGCGATCTCCGCCATCGACATCGCCATCTGGGATATCCTGGGCAAGGTTCAGGATCGCCCGATCTACGAATTGCTCGGCCACATGGGCCGCGAGGGCATCCGCGCCTACGCGTCCTCCATCCCCTGGACCGACGACGCCAACGCCACGAAGGTGGTGGAAGACTGCCTGGCCGACGGCTTCCGCGAGATGAAGGTAAAGATCGGCGCGCCGGTGGAAGCCTCGCTGGCGCGTGCGCGCCTGGTGCGCGAGGTCGCCGGCCCCGACATTCGCCTGATGGCCGATTCCAACTGGATCTTCGATGTCGACGACGCGCTGGAGGTCGGCAAGGGGCTCGCCGAGCTCGGCTATTTCTGGTTCGAGGAGCCCATCGTCCCCGAGGATATCGAGGGGTATCGCTGGCTGCGCGACCGGCTGCCGCTGCGCCTCGCCGCCGGCGAGAGCGAGCACACCGCGATCGGCGCCGCGCCGCTGCTGACGGCCCGCGCCGTCGGTGTCGTGCAGCCGGACGTCGCCCGCTCCGGCGGCATCAGCGAGACGCGCAAGATCGCCAACCTCGCCGCCGCGCTGCACATACCATACGCGCCGCATGTGGGCGCTTCGGGGGCGATCTGCGTCGCGGCGAGCCTGCATCTGGCCGCCGCCATGCCCAATTTTCTGACCTACGAGTGCATGATCTTCCCCAACCCGCTGCGCGACACGCTGCTGAAGGAGCCCATCGGCGGCAAGGAGACGCTCAAGGACGGCGCCCTGCCGTTGCCGCGCGGGCCGGGGCTCGGGGTCGAGCTCGACATGGCGGAGGTGGAACGGTGGCGGGTGAGGTAGGCGGCGCCAACCTCTTCGATCGCCTCGGCGCCGCGCGCGCCGGGCTCAGCCCGTCGGAGCGGCGGGTCGCCGACATCGTGCTCGGAGACCCCGACAGCGTGCCGCGCAAGAACCTCGCCGCGCTGGCGCAGGAGGCGGCGGTCAGCGAGCCGACCGTCCTGCGCTTCTGCCGCAGCCTCGGTCTCGAAGGCTATGCCGACTTCAAGATCGCACTGGCCGCCGCCCTTGCCGCCGGCGGCATCGCCTACGTCCACCGCGATGTCAGCTTCGGCGACGACGTGTCCGTCGTGCGCTCCAAGATCGTCCAGTCCTCGATGAGCGCGCTGGCCGGCCTGCAGAACACCCTCGACGACAGCGCCCTCGAGGAGGCGGCGGCGCGGATCGGCGCGGCACGGCGCATCGCGCTCTTTGCCGTCGGCCTCGCCAACACGGTGTCCAACGACGCTCAGCACAAATTCATGCGCATCGGGCTCGCCCCCGAAGCGCTGCACGACACGCACCTGCAGACGATGTCCGCGGCGACGCTCACCAAGGGCGATGTCGCGCTGGTGTTCTCTTACAATGGCCGCATCAAGGACATCGTGCGCTGCGCCAAGGTCGCGCGCCAGGGCGGCGCGCACGTCATCGGCGTGACGCGCACCGGCTCGCCTCTGGCGGAGGAGCTGGACCTCCTCATCGCGGTCGACACGCCGGAGGACACCTTCCTCTACGCGCCGATGACGACGCGGCTGTCCCATTTCGTGGTGGTCGACCTGCTCGCGACGCTGGTTGCGCTCGCGCGCGGGCCGGAGGTCGTCGCCACCACCGAGCACATCAAGGAATCCCTCAGCGATCAGTGGATCACCGAGGCGAGCCCGGCCAGACGCCGACAGCGCCTCGCCGCCTCACCCTGACTTCCGGCCGCCACAACCAACAAGCCGCGGCGGACGGCAAAGACCAACAACAAGGGAGGATGACTGGATATGACGATCAACAAGACCTGGCTCGCGGGCTTTGTGGGCATCGCCGCCCTCGGCCTCGCGGCACCGGCCCTTGGGCAGGACAAGCCGGACAACCTGACGATCATCTCGCACCGCGTGCACCAGACCGTTTCGACGGGCGAGCAGGGCGGCGACATCACCAAGGACTGGCAGGACGCGAACGGCGTCGGCGTCGAGTGGGTCACGCTGGACACCGGCGCGCTGCACGAGCGCCTGTTCCGCGAATTGCAGCTGCCGGAAACCAACATCGACATCGCGTTCCTCCTCAACACGCGCGCCGTCGACAGCGTGACCAAGCTGCTGGAACCCTTCGACGAGCACATGGCGGCCAACCCCGTCGAGAACATCGACGACATCTTCCCGGGTCTGCGCGCGGCGATGACCTTCGACGGGACGCTCTACGGCATCCCGTTCCGCCACGCCTCCTCGTGCTTCCACTACAACCAGCGCATCCTGGACGAGCGCGGCGTCGCGCCGCCCAAGACCATCGAAGAGATGATCGAGGCCGCGCGCCAGCTCACCTTCACCCGCGACGACGGGACCAAGGTCTACGGCTTCCTGATCAACGGCGAAGGCTATGCCAACACCGTCGACCTGGCCCGCGCCTGGGATGGCGACTTCATCACCCTCGACTACCACGTGGCGACCACGGACGAGGGCATGATGAAGGCCGTGACCCTGCTGCATGATTTCTACGAGGAGGGGATCCTGCCGTCCAACTGGGCCGCCATCAAGGACGAGGAGGTCAACAACTGGATGCAGACCGGCCGCGCCGCGATGTCGCTCAATTCGTGTGGCCGCAACCGCATCTTCAACGACCCGGAGAAGTCGCAGGAGGCCGGCAACATCAAGACGGTGGCGATCCCCGTCAGCGAGGCGTTCAAGGACAAGTTCGACGTCGCCCCCGCCAAGGTCGAGTTCTGGACTATGGTGATCCCGGCCAACGCCAAGCACAAGGACCTCGCCTGGGACCTGGTGAAGACGATGGTCTCGCCCGAAAACACGCTGAAGGCCGCGCTCAACGGCAACGGCCCGGTCCGCGCATCGACCTACGACAGCGCCGAGATGAAAAACCAGCTGCCCTACGCGGACGAGGAAAAGGCCGTGCTCCTGGTGGGCCGCGTGCCGCTGCCGCCGTTCGACAATGCGGCCAAGGCCTCCGACATCTTCGTGGAGGAGCTGCAGGCGGCCGTGCTCGGGATGAAGTCGCCCGAGGACGCGATGGCGAGCGTGCAGAAGCGCGTCACGCCGCTTCTGCCGCAGTAGAGCGCGAGACGTCACCGGCATGACGGCCACCTCGCCCGACCGGACGGCCTCGCCGGCTCCAGAGCGCGCCTTGCCGCGCCTGGAGCTGGCGAGCCTGCCGACCCCGCTGCAACGCTTCGATCGCCTGGCCGAGGCGATCGGCAGCGGTGCCTTTCTCGTCAAGCGCGAGGACCTGTCGGGCCTCGGCATGGGCGGCAACAAGGCGCGGCAGCTGGAGATCATCCTCGCCGAGGCGAAGCGGACGGGCCACGATGCCATCGTGACGACCGCCGCCGCGCAGTCCAATTTCTGCCGCACCACGGCGGCGGCATGCGCGGAGCTCGGGTGGCCCTGCGCCCTGCTCCTGCGCGGCGACGGGACCGCCCCCGCGGTCGGCAATCTGCTGCTCGACCGGCTGTTCGGCGCCGAGATCGAATGGATCGATACCACCGATCCCTACAGTGAGGTCGTCGGCGAGCGGCTCGAAGCCCTTGCCGAAAAGCTGCGGGCACGCGGGCTGCGGCCCTTCACCATCCGCCTGCCGGGTGCCACCGGCGCGTTGGCGGCGGCCGCCGCCATGAGCCTTGCCGAGGAAATCCTCGCCGAGGCCGAAGCCGAGCCGCACTGGTGCGCGCTCGCGGCCGGCTCGGGTCTCACGGCGGCGGGCCTTCTTGCCGGCTTCGCGGCGGCGGGGGCACAGACCAAGGTGCTCGCCGTCTCGGTGCAGCAGCCGGCTTCGTTCATCGCGCCGCTCATCCTGCGGCGGGCGGAGGAAGCGCTGGCGCTCTGCAGCCTTTCGGCCGACATCGACCCGGACCGCCTCGTGGTCGACGACCGCCACATCGGCCCCGGCTACGGCCGGCCCAGCCCCGCATCCTTGCAGGCGTTGATGGTGGCGGGCCGCACGGCCGGCCTGGTCCTCGATCCGGCCTACACCGGCAAGGCGTTGGCGGGCCTCGAGGCCAACCTCGCGGAGGGCACCGTCGCGGCGGACGCCCGCACCGTGTTCGTCCACACCGGCGGTGCGCCGAGCCTGATGGCCGAGGCGCCCCGCGTCGCCGCCGCGCTCGGACCGGCCTGATGGGGCGCCGCTTCATCTATCTCCTGATGGCGGCGCCGGTGCAGGTGCTGCTCCTTGCCGTCATCGGGATGCCGGCGATCTACGTGCTGTGGCTCAGCCTGCACAAGACCGCGTTCGGCCAGGTGCCCGAATTCGTCGGCCTCGCCAACTACGGCTTCGTGCTGTCCGACCCCTATTTCTGGCGTGCCTTCGTCAACACCTTCGTGGTCGTCAACATCGTCGTCTATGTCGAGCTCGGCCTCGCGGTGCTGATGGCGACGCTGTTCGCCTCCGGGATGCCGTTCCGGCGCCTCTTGATCTCCATCGTGATCGCGCCCTACGCGGTCAGCGAGGTGATCGCGGTGGTGATCTGGAAATACATGCTGGAGCCGGATGTCGGCCCGGTTTCGGCGATCCTCGCCAGCCTCGGCCTGCCGGAGCTCGCCTGGACGACGGACCGCTGGGCGGCGATGACCATGGTGGCGCTGCTGTCGATCTGGCTGCACCTGCCGTTCAGCTTCCTCATCCTCTATTCGGCGCGGATCGGGCTGCCGAAGGACCTATACGAGAGCGCCGCCACCGACGGCGCCAGTGCGTTCGACCGCTTCCGCTACATCACCGTGCCGCTGCTGATGCCGGCGATCCTCGTCGCGCTGATGTTCCGCTACGTGTTCGCCTTCCGCCTGTTCGCGGAGGTGTGGCTGCTCACCGGAGGCGGGCCCGCGCGACAGACCGAGGTGCTCGCCACCTACCTCTACCGCCATGCCTTCCGCTACCAGGAGTTCGGCGTCGCCTCGGCGATCGGCTGGCTGATGGTGCTGGCGACGCTCTTGATCGCCTCCGGCTACCTGCGCGCCATGTACAAGCGAATGTTGACCGGCGATGCGTGACAGTCTCCCCACCCGCATCCTGCGTCCGATCTGTTTCGTCCTGATCGCGGTCTGGTCGGGCTTTCCGATCTTCTTCCTCGTGATGTCCTCGTTCAAGCCGCCGCGGGACATCCTGGCCTTCCCGCCGCGCTTCTTCTTCACGCCAACGCTCGACAACTATACCGCCCTCGTCACGCGCTGGCCGGAGTTCTTCGAGGCGCTGCAATCGAGCCTCATCGTCACCATCGGCGCGACGGTGCTGACGGTCGTCGCCACCACGCTCGCCGGCTACGTCTACTCGCGGGTCCGCAGCCGTCTGCTCGCGGCGTCGGCCTTCCTCATGATCGTGATCCGCATGGTGCCGCCGATCGTGATCACGCTGCCGCTGTTCCCGGTGATCAACTACCTGCGCCTCAGCGACACCCACATCGTGCTGATCGTCCTCTACACCACCTTTTTCGTGTCGCTGAACACCTGGATCATGAAGGCGTTCATCGACCAGATCCCGCGCGAGATCGAAGAAGCGGCGGTGATCGACGGGGCCGGGCTCATGCAGATCCTGCGCTACATCATCCTGCCCTTGTCGGCGCAGGGCATGATCGCGGCCTCCACCTTCGTGTTCATCTTCTCGTGGAACGAGTTCCTCTTCGCTTTCATCTTCACCACCACCGACGCAAAGACGGCGCCGCTCGTCATCAGCGAGATGGTGGGAGCGGTGGACGGCGTCGAATGGGGCGTCCTGTTCGCCGCCGCGACGGTGCAACTGATCCCGATCCTCGTCTTCGTGATCGCCGTGCAGAAATACGTCATCGCCGGGCTCACGGCCGGTTCACTCAAAGGCTAGCAACAAGAGAATGGGGAGGTCCATGCACGACCTGCAAAAGGCAGTCCTTCGCGCCAACCCGGCGCTGTCGCGCTTCAA
>JAUIJH010000130.1 GCA_030431335.1 Alphaproteobacteria bacterium | reverse complement strand
CCTCGACGAGCAGACGATCCTCGGCCTCGCGCTCGGCTGCGCGCAGGACGGGCTCCTCCCGATCCCCGAGATCCAGTACCTCGCGTACCTCCACAACGCGCTCGATCAGCTCCGGGGCGAGGCGTCGTCGCTGGAACGCGCCTCGGAATTCCTGTGCGCCTACCGCGAACTCGACTATGCCGGCCGCACCTTCGTGTTCCGCACCCTCGCCAACGATTACGGGCCGGACCCGGCCGCGCTGCGGGCGGCGGCCGAGGCGTATCTCGCCGCTCCGGACCACGCGACGGCCAAGGCGCTACAAAAGGCCGCAGAGCCGCGGCGGGTGGAGGTGTTCCACCGTCTCAACCACGTGCACGGCGGCACCCAGGCGCTGGTGGCGATCCGGCTGGAGCTGATGGAGCGCATGGCCCACCACAGCGAGCTGTGGGTGGTCGACGACGATCTGAAGCGCCTGTTCAACGCCTGGTTCAACCGCGGTTTCCTGGTGCTGAAGGAGATCGACTGGCACACCTCCGCGGCGATCCTGGAAAAGATCATCCGCTACGAGGCGGTGCACGAGATCACCGGCTGGGACGATCTCAGGCGCCGCATCGACGTGCCGGACCGGCGCCTGTTCAGCTTCTTCCACCCGCGCCTGGGCGACGAGCCGCTGATCTTCGTCGAAGTCGCGCTGATGGACCACCTGCCCACCGCCATCGACCCCATCCTGGCGCGCGAGCGCACGCCGATCTCGCCGGACGAGGCCAACACGGCGGTGTTCTACTCCATCTCCAACTGCCAGGACGGGCTGCGCGGCATCTCGTTCGGCTCGTTCCTGATCAAGCAGGTCGCGGCCGACCTCGCGCGCGAGCTGCCGAACCTCAAGACCTTCGCCACGCTCTCGCCGCTGCCGGGCTTCGTGCCGTGGCTCCAGGAGGAGGCCGCGCGCGCGCCGAGCCTGTTCGACAAGGACACCGCGGCGCTGCTGGCCCGGCTCGCCGCCGAGCCGGCCTGGATCGAGGATCCGGCGCTCGCCAAGGCGGCCGAGGCGGCGCTGCCGCCGCTCGCCGCCCATTTCATCACCCAGGTGCGCGACCGCGCCGGCCGCACGCGCGACCCGGTCGCCCGCTTCCACCTCGGCAACGGCGCACGCATCGACCAGATCAATTTCGGGGCCGACCGCGCCGAGACCGCCATGGCGAGCTCCTACGGGATCATGGTCAATTACAGCTATGTGCTCGCCGACGTGGAGAAGAACCACGAGGCCTTCATCGGCGAGGGCAAGGTGGCGGCCTCGTCCGCGGTCACCCGGCTCGCGCGCCAGGCCAAGCTCGCCGATCGCGGCGCCGCCAAGGACAGCGAACCGGCCCGCCTGTCGCCGCCCCGCCGCGTCGAGGCCGACGCGGACTAGCGCCTTTCGCCCGCTCCGCCCGCCCGATCGGGCCGAGCGGGTGGAGATCGTGCCGGAGCGGGCCGGGCCGGTCCGCCCGCGATCAGCCCTCGGCGCGCGAGAAGGTCGCCTTCTGCGCGTCCGTCGCCTCGCTCTGGTAGCGCTCTTTCCACTCGGAATAGGGCATGCCGTAGACGATCTCCCGCGCCTCTTCCTTGTCGAGGGCGATGCCGCGCTCGGCGGCGGCCTCGCCGTACCAGCGGCTGAGGCAATTGCGGCAGAAGCCGGCCAGGTTCATCAGGTCGATGTTCTGCACGTCCGTCCGCTCGCCGAGGTGGGCGAGGAGGCGGCGGAAGGCGGCGGCTTCAAGCTCGGTCCGCTCGGCATCGGTCATCGCAAACTCCTCTCGCGTGGTTTGGCCGCCTAGACTTAGGACGTCCCGGGCCGCGTTTCATCGCCCGCGGCCACGATCAACGGCGCTGATCGACGGGATCACGCAATACCATTGGCCAGGCCCATCTGCCTCGGGAAAGGATGTCGCCCTCGCAACCCGCCGTCGGAACCCGGAGAAACGGCCGATGATCACGATCTACGGAATGGGCGATTCGGGGAACTGCTATAAGCCGCGCCTCCTTTGCGCGCTGCTCGGCATTCCCTTTCGCCACGTCGAGATTTCGACCGCCGCCGGGCAAACCCGCGAGGCGGCCTTCCTGGCCAAGAACCCCAACGGCAAGGTGCCGCTGCTGGAGCTCGAGGACGGCACGCTGCTGCCCGAATCCAACGCCATCCTGTGGTATCTGGGCGAGGGCTCGGCCTTCGTGCCCGACACCCGGCGCGACCGCGCCATGATGCTGTCGTGGATGTTCTTCGAGCAATACTCGCACGAGCCGACGGTCGCGGTGCGGCGGTCGCTGCTCGTCTATCCGCACCGCAAGGCCGATGCCACGCCCGAGCGCCTCGAGGCGACGCTGCAAGCCGGCAACGCCGCCCTCTCGGTGCTGGCACAGCGGCTCGACGAGGCGCAATTCCTGGTCGGCGGCGCGCCGTCGCTCGCCGACATCGCCCTCTACGCCTACACCCACAACGCGGACGAGGGCGGCTTCGACCTCGGGCGATGGCCCTCGATCCGCGCGTGGCTTGCGCGGATCGAGGCTCTTGCTCGCTATCGGCCGCAGAGCTGGCTGCCGTAGCGCCCGGCGCCTACTTGCCGAAGCAGTTGGCGTAGTACGTCACCGTCGCCGGCCAGTCGGAGAAGATGCCTTCCACGCCCACGTCCTGCGCCAGCACGTCGACCACTTCCAGGTAGTCCGCGTCGTTGTCGATGGCGTCGGCGATGGACTGGTAGTACCAGCCGCCGCCGTTCTTCAGCGGGCCGGAGCGCTCCAGCGACCAGGCGATCAGCTTGAGGCCGGCGTCCTTCGCCGCCTTGGCGTAGGCGGAGGGGACGATCTGGCCGTTCTCGTCGAGCGTCAGCATCATGAAGATGGCGGGGGCGAGATACTTGACGCCCATCTCGGCCAGCTCGGCCGGCTGGTTCGTCCAGGTCGAGGGATCCTCGCCGTCCCAGCTGTCGTCGGCCGGCTCCACCAGGAACACCGCCTGCTTGCCGAATTCCGGCTCGTTCGCGATCCAGTACTTCACGTCGTCGAGGTTGAACGACTGCGCGAACACGTCCTCCGGCGGGATGCCGGCGGCCTTGTATTCGTCGATCATCTTCTGCGCGTAGTCTTCCTGGGTGAAGCCGTCATAGGGCATCTCCACCGAGGGCGACTTCAACTCGGGCGTGAACTTCGCGCCCAGCCGCTTGAACAGCTCGATCGATTCGGCGTGCGTCATCAGCTGCGCGTCGTCGACATAGAGCGTGGTGCGGAACGACGGGGTGCCGCCGAGATAGGCCTCGGCCGTGGTCGCCGTCTTGTCGGCGGCATCCATCTTCGGCGTCAGCGTCTTGTACTCGGCCAGCGTGATGTCGGACGTGCGGCACTCGGCGCTGGCCGGCGTGTCGCCCGAGGCGGGCGTGAACGGCGTGGTGCACTTGGCCGCCAGGTCGCTCGTCACCATGTTGGTGGTGGTGTGCAGGTCGTTCTGCGCGTGGCGGCAGACGAGTTCCTTGTCGGCCGTGAAGGTCACGTCGCATTCCAGCACGCCGGCGCCCATGCGCGCCGCGGCGACGTTCGACTGCACCGTGTGCTCCGGGAACATCAGCGGCGCGCCGCGGTGGCCGATGGAGAACACCGTCTGCGAGGGGGTCTGATCGGTGCAGGCGAGCAATTTGTCCTTCAGCTCGCCGTCGTCCATCTTGTCGATCAGGTAGAACGGACGCTGCCCGTAGCTCATGGGCTCGGAGCCTGCCGCGAAGGCCAGCGTCGGAACGGCGGCTGCAACCAGCAGCGCCAATGTCAGAGTGCGCATCCAAGTCCTCCCGTGGATTATCCGCGGCTGATCGTTTCGGCTCGCACCGTGTCAGCCGCGCTACACTTTTATGAACCTTAGATGGCGCGATTGCGGCATCGGCGGCAGGCGGCCGCAGTGCCCTGAGTCCGCTGGGCTATTTCGTGCCGACCTGCGCGGGGACAACGGGCGGGGACAACGGGCATGGACCCGAAAGGGGCCGCGGGGGCTCGGCGGGCCGCCCCGTCGCCCGGCTAGGACCGCTCGCGCGCGTCCAGCATCAGCCGCTTCATGTGCGCCACGGCCGGGCCGAAGCCGATCATCACCCCCTCGGCCACCAGGAAGTGCCCGATATTCAGCTCGGCCACATTGGGGATCGCGGCCACCGGACCCACCGTGTCGAAGGTCAGTCCGTGGCCGGCGTGGCACTCGATGCCGAGGCTCTCGGCCGCCTGGGCCGCCTCCACCAGGCGGGCGAGCTCGGCCTCGCGCGCCTCGCCGTCGACCTCGCAATAGCGGCCCGTGTGCAGTTCGATCACCGGCGCGCCCACGCGCCGCGCCATCTCCACCTGCCGCAGGTCCGGGTCCACGAACAGCGACACCCGCGTGCCGTTGTCCTTCAACCGCGCCACGAAGTCCGGCAGGCGGTTGCCGGCGGCCACCACGTCGAGCCCGCCCTCGGTGGTGATCTCGGCCCGGTTCTCCGGCACCAGGCAGCAGGCGTGCGGCGCGATCTCCATCGCGATCGCCAGCATCTCCTGCGTCACCGCCATCTCGAAATTGAGCTTCAGCGGCACCTCGTCCTTCAGGCGGCGCATGTCCGCGTCGCGGATGTGGCGGCGGTCCTCGCGCAGGTGCGCCGTGATGCCGTCCGCCCCCGCCTCCATCGCGATCAGCGCCGCGCGCACCGGGTCCGGATAGGTCCCGCCCCGCGCGTTGCGGATGGTGGCGATGTGGTCGACGTTCACTCCCAGACGCAGGCTCACGCGGCGATCCTTCCTTGGCGCCGCCCGGCGATTTCGGCGGCGAGGGTGAGGGCGGCAATCAAACTGTCCGGCCGCGCCGTGCCGGTTCCGGCCAGCGCCAGCGCCGTGCCGTGGTCGGGCGAGGTACGCACGAACGGCAGCCCCAGGGTGACGTTGACGCCCTCGTCGAAGGCCAGCGTCTTGATCGGGATCAGCGCCTGGTCGTGGTACATGCACAGCGCCGCGTCGTAGCGGGCCCGCGCGCTGGCGTGGAACATCGTGTCGCCCGACAGCGGCCCGGCGACGTCGATCCCCTCCGCCCGCAGCTGCTCCAGCGCCGGCGCGATCACCTCGCGCTCCTCCAGCCCGATCTTGCCGTCCTCGCCCGCGTGCGGGTTGAGCCCGGCCACCGCCAGGCGCGGCGAGGCGATGGCGAAATCGGCCCTCAGCGCCCGCGCCACGATGCGCCCGGTCTCGACGATCTCGCGCGTCGTCAGCGCCGTCGGCACGTCCTTCAGCGGGATGTGGATGGTCACCGGCACCACGCGCAGCATCGGCGCGGCCAGCATCATCACCGTGCGCGGCACGCCGGCGAGGGCGGCGAGGTATTCCGTGTGGCCGGGATGCGCGAACCCGGCCGACAGCAGCGCCGATTTCTGGATCGGGTTGGTCACCATGCCCGACGCCTCGCCGGTGCGGCACAGGTGGACGGCGGTGTCGATGGCGGCCAGCACCGCCTCGGCCGTCGCCGGGGTCGGGTTGCCGAGCGCCAGCGGCACGCGGCGGCCCACCGGCAGCACCGGCAGCGCGCGCGCGAACAGGGCGCTCGCCTCGCTGGGCCGCGCGATGGTCTCGATCGGGACGCTCCAGCCGAGCCGCGCCGCGAGGGCGGCAACCCGGTCGGGATCGTCGATAAGGAAAAAAGCCCTGCCACGGGTTCGCCGATCGTGATAGGCGGCCAGTGTGATCTCGCCGCCGATCCCGGCGGGCTCTCCCATGGTGACGGCAATAGGTGCGCTCATGGCGCCGTTTCTCGCGCCGTGTCAGCGCGTTGGCAAGAGAGCAGCGCGCCGCACTGCCATTCCGATGCCGCAGGACGTGCGTTGCGTGGGGACTGGCCAATTTGTATGGACCGGAAGAGAGCGCGCGCCTTGTTGAGGTCGCCGGCGGGATTGGCTACATCCTCGCGCTCAACGGAGGACATATGGCCAATAGCAAGGCGGACCGCTTGAAGGCGCGCCTACCGAAGGGGTTTGTCGATCGCTCGGCGGCCGACATCAGGCGCACCGCCGCCATGATGGACACGATCCGTGCCGTCTACGAGCGCTGGGGGTTCGAGCCGGTCGAGACGCCGTTCATCGAATACGCGGACGCGCTCGGCAAGTTCCTGCCCGATGCGGACCGCCCCAACGACGGCGTGTTCGCCTTCCAGGACGACGACGAGGCGTGGCTCGCCCTGCGCTACGATCTCACCGCCCCGCTCGCCCGCATGGTGGCGGAAAACTTCGACCAGACGCCGAAGCCCTTCAAGAGCTACCGCTCGGGCTGGGTGTTCCGCAACGAGAAGCCCGGCCCCGGCCGCTTCCGCCAGTTCATGCAGTTCGACGCCGACATCGTGGGCGCCGGCTCTCCGCTCGCCGATGCCGAGATCTGCATGATGGCGGCCGACACCATGAAGGCGCTCGGCTTCTCCGACGGCGAGTTCGTCATCCGCGTCAACTCGCGCAAGGTGCTCGACAGCCTCCTCGGCGAGATCGGGCTCGGGCCGGACGATCCGCGCCGCCTCACGGTGCTGCGCGCCATCGACAAGGCCGACAAGTTCCCGCTGCCGGAGGTGGCCAAGCTCCTGGGCGAAGGGCGCGAGGACGAAAGCGGCGACTTCACCAAGGGCGCCGGCCTCAGCGCCGACCAGGCGGCCGTCGTGCTCTCCCTGCTCGACCCCGCCGCCGACAAGCGCATCACCGACGATCTCGCCGCCATCGGCGACAACGCGGCCGCGGCCGGCTACGGCAACATCGTCATCGACCCCTCGGTGGTGCGGGGCCTGGAATACTACACCGGCGCCGTGTTCGAGGCGGAGCTGGTGTTCCCCATCCTCGACGCGCAGGGCCGCCAGCAGCGTTTCGGCTCGGTCGGCGGCGGCGGCCGCTATGACGGGCTCGTCGGCCGCTTCCGCGGCGACGACGTGCCCGCGACGGGCTTCTCCATGGGCGTCTCGCGCCTGTCGGCGGCCATCGATGCGCGCAGCGACACGCAGCGCACCATCGGCCCCGTCATCGTCACCGTGATGGACCGCGACAACATCGCCGGCTACCAGGCGATGACGGCCAAGCTGCGCACCGCGCTCAACGCGGGCGGCCACATCGTGCCGGTGGAAATGTACATCGGCGACAGCGGCATGAAGGCGCAGCTCAAGTACGCCGACCGGCGCAACTCGCCCTGCGTCATCATCCAGGGCTCCAACGAGCGGGCCGCCGGCAAGGTGCAGATCAAGGATCTCGTCGCCGGCAAGCGCGCCGCCGAGGAGATCGACAGCCGTCAGGAATGGGTCGCCTCGCGCCCCGCGCAGGTGGAGGTCGACGATACGATCGAAGCCATCGTCGCCGCGGTCCGTACGCTGCTGCAATGAGCACGGAGCGCCTCATGGCGTGCCTGGCGGCCGCCAGCGACGGGTTCGTCCTGCCGGACCTCCTGCAGCCGCTGGACCGGTTCGTCGAGCTGGCCGGCGAGGAGTTCAAGAAGCGCCTCTTCCTCACCGAGGGGGCCGACGGCGAGGCGCTGTGCCTCAGGCCGGACTTCACCATCCCGGTGTGCCTGGAGCACCTGCGCGCCGGCCGCGACGCGCCGTCCGTCTACCACTATCGCGGCAAGATCTTCCGCAAGCGCCGCGCCGTCGGCTCGCCGGAGTTCGAGCAGGCCGGCACCGAGTGGATCGGCCACACCGACGAGATCGCCGCCGACGCGGACGCCTTCGCCCTCGCGGTGGAGTGCGCCGGGGCGGTCGGCCTCGCGCCGCAGGTCCGCGTCGGCGACGCGCACATGTTCCAGGCGCTGCTGGACGCCCTCCCGCTGCCCTCCTCCTGGCGCGAGCGCCTGCGGGCCGCCTTCGGCGACGCGGACCGCCTCGACGCCACCCTCGTGCGCCTCACCGAGATCGGCGCGCCCGACGGCCTCGCCGCCCGCCTCGCCCCCGCGCTCGCCCATGTCGACGCGGCGCAGGCCCGCGCCATCGTCGACGCGGTGGTGGGCCTGCCCCACCACGGCGCCTCCGGCCGCAGCGCGGAGGACATCGCGGCGCGCATCCTCGAGCAGGTCGCCGGCACCGAGGCGAAGAAGATCGCCGCGCCGCTGATCCGCCGCTTCATCGCCCTCGAGGCGCCGCTGTCGCGCGCGGCCGACGCGCTCGCCGCCTTCGCGGCCGAGGCCGGCATCGACCTGTCCGCGGCGCTGGAGGAGTTCGCCCGGCGCACCGACGCGCTCGCCGCCCGCGGCGTCGCCACCGACCAGATCCTGTTCCAGGCGAGCTTCGGCCGCCGCCTCAACTACTACACCGGCTTCGTGTTCGACATGGTCGACCCCGCCCGCCCCGACGCGGAGGTGATCGCCGGCGGCCGCTATGACCGGCTGATGGCGATCCTGGAGCCGCAGAAGCCGCTGCCGGCCACCGGCTTCTCCGTCTGGCTCGACCGCATCCGGGAGCCGTCATGACCGCCACCGCGCTCGTCCTCGCCATCCCCTCCAAGGGCCGCCTGCAGGAGCAGGCGCTCGACTTCCTCACCCGCTCCGGCCTCAAGGTGGAGCGCGCCCGCGGCGGGCGCGACTATCGCGGCCAGGTGCCGGGCCTCGCCGGCGTCGAGATCGCGTTCCTGTCCGCCTCCGAGATCGCCCGCGAGCTGGCGCAGGGCAACGCCCACCTCGGCCTCACCGGGCTGGACCTGCTGCACGAGACCGTCGACGACCCGGCCGAGCGCGCCCGGCGGCTGCACGTCGTCACCCCGCTCGGCTTCGGCCATGCCGACGTGGTGGTCGCCGTGCCCGAGCACTGGATCGACGTCGACACCATGAGCGACCTCGCCGACGTCGCCGACCTCCACCGCGCCCGCCACGGCCGCACCCTGCGCGTGGCGACCAAGTTCGTGCACCTGACGCGCCGCCACTTCGCCGCGGCCGGGGTCGCCGACTACCGCATCGTGGACAGCCTCGGCGCCACCGAGGGCGCGCCGGCCGCCGGCGCCGCCGACCTCATCGTCGACATCACCACCACCGGCGCCACCCTGGCGGCCAACCGGCTCAAGATCCTCGGCCAGCCCATGCTGCGCTCGCAGGCGCAGTTCGTCGCCTCGCGCGTCGCGCCGTGGGACGAGGCGACGCGGGCGCTGGCGGCCACCGTGGTCGACCGCACCGCGGCGGAGCTGCGCGCGCGCACCATCCTGGAGCTGCGCGCCGTCGCGCCCGATCCGGTGCAGGCGGCGCGGGACGCGCAGGAGCGGTTCGACGCGCGCGCCCCCTTCGGCGCCGAGCCGGTGCCGCTCACGCTCCACGTCGCCCGCCGCCGCGCCTCCGAGTGCGCGAGCTTCCTGCGCGCGGCAGGCGCCCCCACGGTGGTGATCACCCAGGTCGCCGACGTCTACGAAGACAACAGCCTCACGCGCGAGCTCATCGCCGCGCTCGCCTGAACGGAGCCAACCCATGACCAAGGTCGCCATCGTCCCCGTCTTCACCATCAAGGACGGCCACGTCGACGCCTTCCGTACGCGCATCATGCAGCAGCGCGACGATGCCCGCTCCAAGGAGCCCGGCTGCCTCTATTTCGACGTGCTCACCAACGCCGAAAAGCCCAACGAGTTCGTGCTCTACGAGCTCTACGCCGACGACGAGGCCCTCGCGACGCACCGCACCTACCCGCACTACCACGCCTTCAAGGCCGACATCGAAGCGATGGTGGAATCCCTGACCATCACCCGCTGCCTCCTGGAAGACTGAGCCGCCCCATCGGCGCGCCGCCCTATAGCGGCCGCACGAAGGCGGCCCGCGCGCTCTCCACCTTGTCGCGGCAGATGCAGCCGGCGAAATGGTCGTTGACCAGCCCCGCCGCCTGAAACAGCGCCGTCACCGTGGTCGGCCCCACGAAGCGCCAGCCGCGCGCCTTCAGCGTCTTCGACACGGCCTTCGCCTCGGGCACGATCGAGCGTCCCCCGAGGTCGGCCAGCGTCTCGGGCGCGGGGAGGGGGGCCGGCTCGTGCGCCCACAGGAAGGCGGCCAGCGAGCCCTCCGTCTCGATCAGCTCTTCGGCCCGCCGCGCATTGTTGATCACCGCCTCGATCTTGCCGCGATGGCGCACGATGCCCGCGTCCGCGAGCAGCCGCGCGACATCGGCCTCGCCGAAGCGCGCCACCGCCGCGATGTCGAACCCGGCGAAGGCGGCGCGGAAATTCTCCCGCTTGCGCAGGATCGTCAGCCACGACAGGCCGGACTGGAACCCTTCCAGGCACAGCTTCTCGAACAGGCGCACGTCCTCGCCCTGCGGATAGCCCCATTCCGTATCGTGATAGTTGATATAGTCGGGCAATCCACGGTGCCAGAAGCAACGCATTGCCCCGTCCGCGCCTTGTAGAAGCGGTGAACCTGCCGCGTCGACCATGCCTGTCTCCCTGGCGGTCGGCTCAGGGTTAACCAATGGTTACGATATCCCATTCCATCCTGAACCGATCCGGCTACCATGGGTGCCATCGGAAGGGACGAACAGCGCGGATGCGGCCGATGCACAGAACTTTGATCGCTGCGATTGTGATATGTCTTGCCAGCGGATTTGCGGCGGCAACGGCCGACGCCAGCGCTCCCAAGACCAACAGCCGGGCCGTTTCCCACGGCTTTTTCAAGACCGTGTTCGGCCTCGAATACGGCGGCCACTCCGACGCCGATCGCGTCAAGCGGTACGTCACGCCGGTGCGCTTCCACGTGTCGGACCGGTCGGGCCAGGACCGGATGACGGCCGCGCGCCAGTTCATCCGCAGCCTGCCGCAACGCATCCGCCACTTCGACGGCCAGCAGGTCTCCCGCGCCGACCGGGCCAACTTCCGCATCATCATCGTCAAGCGTAGCGATTTCGCCGATGTCGTCGCCCGCGAGCTGCAGGCGGATGCCTACGCCATGAACGCGCGCTGCCTGGTGGGCGTCACCACCCACAACGGCCGCATCGAGCGCTCCGTCGCGGTGATCATCGGCGACGACGACTATCTCTTCTCGCGCTGCCTGGTGGAGGAGGTCCTGCAGGGCCTCGGGCCGATGAACGACAACACCTCGCTGACCGAGAGCGTGTTCAACGACCGCTCCAAGCTCTCCTCGTTCACCGATTTCGACGAGGCGATCCTCAACATCCTCTACCATCCCAGCATCCGCCCCGGCATGACCAAGGGCCAGGCGCGCCAGGCGCTGCCCGGGGCGATGCGCGAACTCGGCTACGCCCACTAGCGCACGTCCCGCCTGTTGCGCAGCGGCGATGCTCCGTCCGATCGGCGGCAAGCCGCCTTTCCGCCCCGGTCGATCCGGGCCGCGGAAGGGCGGCTTCGGCGCGTCCGCGGCGACGATCACCCTGCGGTTGCACGCGCCGGCAGAATGGTGAAACTAGGGAACGTCACGCCGACATGGATTCGTGCCGGTTCGAGCCGGCGCGCGCGACGGCCGGCAACCGGGAGCCCGTCGTTTTCGCTTCGACGGGCTTCGGACAACTTTCGGACTGAGCGAATCCGCGACGGCTGGTCGTGGCGGGTCGGGCGCTCTGTGACGGTCAAGCTCGTCTTCCAGCCCGCCGATCCCGCCACCGCCTATCCATTTGTCGCGTGCGTCCACTGGCCCCGCAGCGGGCACCATCTCCTGGTGCGCCTGCTCGGCGCCATCCTGGGCGAGCGCTTCGGCTATTGCTCCTTCTACGGCCACCAGCACGACAAGCGCTGCTGCGGCAGCTTCCCGTGCACCACGCCGGGCATTTCCTTCGCCAAGCAGCACGACATCGGCTTCAACTGGCCCGTGCCGAAGGATGGGCGCCCGCTCCTCGTCCAGTACCGCCGGTTCGACGAGGCGGTCCTGTCCTCCTTCGAGGTGCGCCTCAGCCAGAACCTCCTTTCCGACACGGCGGAGGACTTCCGCGCCCTCGCCGTCGAGCACGCCAAGACCTACCGCCGGTTCGTGGCGAAATGGGTCGAGCGGGACATCCCCAACCGCCATGTGCTGCGCTACAACGACCTGATCGAGCGGCCGCACGAGACGATGGTGGCGGTGCTGGCCCTGTTCGGCGCCGAGGACCATGCCGACCGCATCGAGGCGGCCGTGGCATCGGTCGACCACGTGACGCGCAAGGGCGGCGGGCACGTGATCCAGCGCTCGCGCGGCGTCGTCAACGAGAGCAACGTCCACTCGTTCCGCTTCTACGACGAGGCGTTCTTCGCCCGCCTCGCGCGGCTCTCATCCACCCGCGCCAGCCGCGAGGCATTGCCCGAGGCGCCGGCGCGCAAGCGCAAGCTCCGCCCGGTCTCCAGCGAGCCGACCTAGGCGGGCGCCGCGATCCGCGCCACCAGCGGCACGTGGTCGGACGCCTTGGGCCAACCGCGCGCCTCGGTGAGGATCTCGCAGCGCACGCGGTGGGCGATCTGCGGCGAGGCCCACACATGGTCGAGCCGCCGGCCGCGATCGTTGCCGGGCCAGGTTTTGTTGCGGTAGCTCCACCAGGTGTAGACCTTTTCCGGCTCGGGCCGGTCGCGCCGCACCACGTCGACCCAGCCGCCCGCCTGCCGCGCCGCCTCCAGCCGCGCCGTCTCGCCCGGCGTGTGGCTGACCACGTTGAGAAGCTGGCGGTGCGACCACACGTCGGCCTCATAGGGCGCCACGTTGAAATCGCCCGTCAGCAGCGAATCCTCCCCCGCGCAGGTCGCGCCCCATGGGCCCAGCCCGTCGAGGAAGGCCAGCTTGTCGGCGAAGCGCGGGTTGATGGCGGGGTCCGGCTCGTCGCCGCCTGCGGGGATATAGAGCGAGTGCAGCCGCACCGCGCGCCCGGCGAACTCCACCGCCGCCGAGATGTGTCGCGGCTGGTCGATGCCGCCCACCGTGTCCACCGTGATGCCATGGAGCGGCAGCCGCGACAGGATCGCCACGCCGTGATGGCCGCCGCTCCCGTTGAGCGCCGCGTGCCGGTAGCCCCGCCGGCGGATCGGCGACATCGGGAACGAGCCGTTCTGGCAGCGCGTCTCCTGCAGCAGCACCACGTCGGGCTGCACCATGCGCACCATTTTGGCGAAGCCGTCGAGCCGGGCGCGGATCGAGTTGATGTTCCAGGTGACGACGGTGAGGACGGCGGGCGGCGGCGCGTTCGACGCCGCGTCGCTCACGGTCTCCGGTCCTCGTCGCTTTCCGCCCGGTCGCTCGCGGGATCGCCGCCGTCGGCCTCGTCGCCGTCCGCTTCGACCCGGTCGGCCGGATCCATCGCCGGCCCCTCGGAGGCGGGCCGTTCCTTGAACAGCTCCTCCATCTCGCGCCCGAACAGGGATTCGAACTCGTCCATGCCGGCGTCCTGGCGGCCGGCGCCTTCGGGCTCCTCGCCCGTTCCGGGCTCGCCGTCCGCCTCGGCGGCCGTCGCGGCCTCGTCCGCCGTCTCGTCCCGCACGGCGCCGTCTTCCGCGTCCTCGGGCGCCACGGGATCTTCGGGCCGGTCGTCCGCCGTCGCCGGCTCGGCCGCGTCGTCGGGCTCCGGCTCATCGCCGATATCGGGCGCCGGCACGTCCTGCGGCGCCGGCTCGTCGGGCTCCGTCGCCGGCTCGGGCTCGGGTCCGGCGTCGGGCTCGAAATGCAGCGCGATGACGGACGGCGCTTCGGCCGCCGGCTTCGCTTCGTCCGTCGCCGTCTCCGCCTCATCGGCGGTCGGCGCCAACTCGTTCGTCGCCGTCTCGGCCTCATCGGCCATCGGCTCCGGCTCGTCCGTCGCCGTCTCGGCCTCGGCGGCCGTCGGCTCCGGCTCGTCTGTCGCCGGCCCCGCCTCGTCGACGGTCGGCGCCAGCTCGTCTATCGCCGTCTCCGCCTCATCGGCGGTCGGCTCCGGCTCGTCGAAGGCCGGTTCGGCCTGATCGGCGGGCTCGGCGTCGGCCGGTTCGGCGTCGGCCTCGAGCTCGGCAACGGCGGCCTCGACCTCGGGCGCCGCTTCCGGCTCGGGATCGGGCTCCGGCTGAGGCTCGAGCTCCGCCACGGTCTCGAACTCCGCCACCGCCTCCTGCTCGGGCTCCGCCACGGGCTCGTTCTCCGCCACGGCCTCGGCTTCCGCCACCGGCTCGATGCTCTCCACGGCCGCCGGCGAATCCGCGTCGGTGGCGCCAGCACCCGCGCCCGCGCCGCCCTCAGGCGCCGCCGCCTCGCCCGCAGGCGTGTCCAGCGCGTCGCTCACGCCGGCGCGCGCCTCGATGGCCGCCGCCATCGCCAGCAGCCGCTCGGCCGCGCGCGCGTGCAAACTCTCCACCATGCGCCCGTCCAGCGTGGCCACGGCGGCGCCGGTCCGTTCGGCCTCCGCCATCGCCGCCACCACGCGATGCGCCGCCGCCACCGCCGCCGGCGCCGGGCTGAACACCCGGTTGACCGGCCCGATCTGCGCCGGGTGGATCACCGTCTTGCCGGTATAGCCGAGCCGGCGCGCCTGCTCGGCCTCGCCGCGCAGGCGCGGCTTGTCGTCGATGGCGTTGCACACCCCGTCGATGGCATCGACCCCGGCCGCGCTCGCCGCCAGCGCCACGAGCTGCAACGTCAGGCTCAGCGTCTCGCGGCCCGGCACCTCGGCGAAGCCCACGTCCGCGCACAGATCGTTGGTGCCCAGGATCAGCGCCGCCGGCCCCGTCGAGGCCGCCGCCTCGGCGATCGCCTTCGCCTCCAGGATCGCCTGCGGCGTCTCCAGCATCGGCCACACGCAAAGGCCCGAGCGCAGCCCCACGCGCTTCACGTCCATCGCGGTCTTCACCTTGGGCAGCACCAGCGCGGAGATCCCGGCCCGTCGCACTTCGGTGATATCGCCGTTGTACCAGGGCGTATCGATGGCATTGATCCGGACGACGACTTCCTTGCCGCTCGCCGCCAGCGCCCCCGCCGCGGCCACCGCCGCCTCGCGCGCCACGTCCTTGCGATCCGGCGCTACCGCGTCTTCCAGATCGATGATGACAACGTCCGCCCCAAGTCCAACCGCCTTTTCAAGGGCGCGGGACTTGTCGGCCGGAACGTACAGGACGGAGCGTCGGAGTCGGATCATGCTGGGGTCACAGGTACTTGTTTGAAATTGGAACTGCTATTGTCGAGGCGGAGCTGTCAACATCAGGGCGTTAATGTGGCGAATAAGACGGTCGCGGCGATCTCCTCGTTCGTCATGCGAGGGGCAGTCGGACTGAGGGCGATCGGCTTCGCGATGGAGCGTCGCGGCCACACGGTCTGGGCGGTTCCGACGGTGGTGATGCCGTGGCATCCGGGCCTCGGCCGCTCCACCCGCGCCCCCGCCGCTGCCCTCGCCGCCCAGCTCGACGAGCTGGCCGCCCACGCCGCCGCGCTCGACGCGGTGCTGACCGGCTATTTCGCCGACGCCGCGCAGGTGGAGGCCGCCGCCCGCTTCGTCGATGCCGTGCGCGCCGCCCGCCCGGACGCCCCCATCGTCGTCGACCCCGTCACCGGCGACGAGGGCGGCCGCTACGTGCCCGATGCCGTCGCCGAGGCCGTGCACCGGCTTCTCGTGCCGCGCGCGGACGTGATCACCCCCAACGTCAACGAGTTGAAGGACCTCGCCGGCGCCGCCACCCCCCGCGCCGCCCGCGCCCTCGGGGTGCCTCACGTCATCGTGACCTCCGCCGTGGACGAGGCGGACGAGACCGGCTCCTGGCTCGTCACCGCCGATGCGCTCGAGCTCGTCGTCCACCCGCGCGTCGCCCGCCCGGCCCGCGGCACGGGCGACCTCTTCGCCGGCGTCTTCACCGCGGCGCTCGCGGAGGGCGCCACGCCGCACGAGGCGCTGATCGAGGCGAGCGCGGCCACCTACGCCGTCGTCGCCCGCTCC
>JAUIJH010000129.1 GCA_030431335.1 Alphaproteobacteria bacterium | reverse complement strand
CGTCGGCTTCGACGTCGAGGGCCTGCCGGGCGTCCTATCCACGCTGACGATGATCGGTTCGATCTCGCGCGCGGAGGTCGCCGTCAACGGGCAGACGCTGGTCTGCGACATCCCCAACATCGGCGTCCCGCCATCGGTGAAGCCGGGCGATCCCGTCAAGGTGCGGATCGATCCCGATCGTCTCACCACCATTCCACGACAGCCCAACTGATCGAGGCACCCTTCCATGACTGCTCAGATCGACCGAACCAACAACCGCAGCGAGGTTGTCGAGCCCGCGCGGACGCTGCCCGTTGCCTACGACGTGGACGTCATCGTCCTGGGCGGCGGGGTCGCGGGCCTCGCCGCGGCGCTTGCGGCCTCCCGGTCCGGCGCGAAGGTGCTGTTGGTGGAGCGCGGCAATGGGCTCGGGGGGACCGCGACGGCGGGCATGATGTCCCTCTTCTACACCCCCTATCGGTGCGCGCACGGCATCGCCAAGGACATCTTCGACCGGCTGATCGCCGTCGGCGGCGCCTATCCCGGCGAGGTCATCTCAGTCGACCACGAGGCCTTCAAGACGGTGGCGCTCGAGATGGTGGGGGAAGCCGGTGTCGAACTCCTGCTCCACACGATCTGCGCCGACGTGGTGATGGACGGGCACCGCATCGCCGGCCTGGTGGTGGAGAACAAGAACGGCCGCAGCGCCGTGCTTGCCAAGGTGGTCGTCGATGCCAGCGGCGATGCCGACGTTGCCGCGCGCGTCGGTGCACCCGTCACCATCGGCCGGGACGGGGACAACAAGATGCGCCCGATGTCGCTGCTCTTCCGCCTCGGCAACGTCGACGTCGACGCCATGCTCGACTACGTGCGCGAGAACCCGGACGAGTTCTCCCGCGATCCCAACAACCAGATGATCGATCTCGAAACCGGGAACATCCGCATCTTCGGATTCTTCGGCCTGGTGGAGGCGGCCAAGGCCGAGGGTCTGCTCTACGAGGATTGCCACTATTTCCGCGTGGAAGCCGTCAACCGGGAGCGCGGCAGCGCGCTCGTCAACACCGTGCGGATCTATGGGGTCGACGGCACCAACTCGGCCGATGTGACCCGGGCCGAGGTCGAAGGTCGCCGGCAACAGAAGCTGCTCGTGGAGTTCGCGCGCCGCTTCGTCCCCGGCTTCGCCGATGCCTATGTCATGGACACCGCGAGCCACATCGGCGTGCGCGAAACGCGGCGGCTGGTCTCCTCCTATGTGCTGACCGAGGAGGACATCATCGACCGGCGGCACTTCGAGGACTCCATCGGCATCGATTCGAACCGCCAGAACCCGAAGGGCATGCGCCACAGTCCCGACGGCAAGGAGGGCTCCGCCGTCGATTGGGAAACCCGCGAGACGGTCGCCCAGCTCTTCACCTATGAGATCCCGTACCGCTGCCTGCTGCCGCAGAACGTGGCCGGACTTCTCGTCGCCGGGCGCGCGATCTCGGCCAATCACGCCGCCGACGGCTACACGCGCAACCAGCCCGCCTGCATGGTGACCGGACAGGCGGCCGGCACGGCGGCAGCCCTTGCCGCCGCGGCGAACATCGCGCCGGAAAACATCGAGATCGCCGCCCTTCAGGCGCAACTTCGTCGGATGAATGCGTTGATTCACATCGACGATCTGGCTGAAAGAACGGTCGTCGCCTGAACGATGGCCGCGATCTGGTGGGCCTCGCGGCGGGGTTCTCCAAATGGCTCCTGACCGAAGGGCGATCTGGGTGGACAACAGGCGCGCCGGACCACAGAAAGGGTCCGACGCCATAGCCAGGCGCTAACAAGGAACGATCGCGAGTAACCAGACAACCGAGGGCGGTTTGGTCTGCGACAGCGGTCTAACAGGTTGATATCATGAAGGTGTTCGTCTCCCACACGTCAGAGATGCGCGCCAACTATTACGGCGAGCGCGCTTTGTCGGCCTTGCGCGACATTGCGGACGTGCGGGTCAACGAGGGGGACTCCGTCCTCAGCGGCGGCGCATTGGCGCGCGCGGCGGCGGGCTGCGCGGTGATTGTCGCCGACCGCATGACGCCCGGAACAGCGGAGACTTTCGCCGAAGCGCCCGATCTCGTGGCGTTCCTCCGGTGCGCGGTGGACGTGTCGACCATCGATCTCGCCGCCGCGAACCGCCACGGCATCCTCGTGACCCAGGCGACCCCCGGTTTCGCCACTGCCGTCGCCGAGATCGGCATCGGCATGATGGTGGATCTCGCCCGCGGGATCTCCCGCAGCGTCCTTGCCTACCGAGCGGGCGCCTTGCCGGAAGCGCGGATGGGCCGCCAGCTCGCCGGCTCCTCGGTCGGGATCGTCGGCTACGGCGAGATCGGCAGGCGCCTCGCCGGCTGCGCCGCCGCCCTCGGCATGCGCGTCCTCGTGAGCGATCCCTACGCCCGCGTCGAGGACGGCGCCTGCGAGCAGGTGCCGCTGGAGGCGCTTCTCGCGCAGGCGGACTTCGTGGTTTGCCTCGCGCCCGCGGTGCCCGAGACGGAGAACCTCTTCGATGGCGCCGCGTTTGGCCGGATGAAGCGGGGCGCCTTCTTCATCAACCTCTCGCGAGGCCAGCTGGTCGACGAGCGCGCCTTGGCCGCGGCGCTCGACGAGGGCGTGATCCTGGGGGCGGCGATGGACGTCGGCCGCGCGCCGGACCAGAAACCGAGCCCGGAGCTTGCGCGCCGGCCCGACGTCATCGCGACGCCCCACACCGGAGGGCTGACGCCGGACGCCGTGGAGCACCAGGCGTTCGATACGGTCGAGCAGGTGAGGGCGCTCGCGGAGGGGAGGCTGCCGAAAGGCGCCCTCAACGGCGAGGCGGCCACCCGCTTGTCGCGCCTCGGTGTGGGCCGGCAGACGACCTGAGACAGCCCCGGCTCGTCCGCCGGGTTGCGATCGGCGCCGCACTGATCGCTTCATCCGCCCCCAGCAGGTTCGGAAAGCTCGGCCCGCGCCTTGCGGAGGGTCTCGTTCTCGGCTTCGAGCGCGCGCAGCTTCGCGCCGATGGGCTCGAGCGCCGTGGCGAGCTCCTCCTCGGAGAAACGCGGCGTGATGTGTTGCGGGCAATTCCAATCGAACGCCTCCACGGCGATGGTGACGGCGCGCTCGACATGCCCGCGATAGCCGGGCACGGCGAGGGCGGCGGCGGGCGCCGGGTCGTCCGCCGCGTGGACGACGCGCATACGGCCGAAGATCTTCAGCCGGCGGCGGTTGGCGTAGTCCATGAAGAAGAGGGAGACGCGATCGTCCGCCGCGACGTTTCCGGTGGTGATGTATTGGCGGTTGCCGCGCAGGTCGGCCCAGCCGAGCGTGCGCTCGTCGAGCACGCGCACGAACCCCGGCGGGCCGCCCCGGAACTGCACGTAGGGCCAGCCGGTCTCGGAGACGGAGGCCACATAGAACCCGTCGCGCTCCGCGATGAACGCCGCTTCGTCGGGGCCGAGCCGATCGTTGCGGACCGGCTCGGAGGGGTCGGCGCCGCCGCCCAACCGGGCATACTGTCCGGCGCTTCCGTAGCGCGCGCGCTCGGACAGCACGGTCGGGGTGGTGGCGATCTGGAGATATTTGTGGGGCACGGGAGGCTCCTTTGAGAGGAGTGGGGCCGGCCGCGATGCCGGCCCGTATTGCGGTGCGATCAGCTCTGGAACGCCCACTCGGCCGGCAGCCACCTCAGCGCGCCGCCGTCACGGACGATCCGGCCGAGGCCCGGAAAGGGCATGTGGGTGGCGGCGATCAGCGCTCCCTCTTCGGCGGCCCTGGGAAAGAAGCGGGCGCGCATCGCCTGCGCCGCGGCCGGGTCCTGCTCGAAGATGAAGCCGATGTCGTCGGCAACGGGGTGGAGCGACGGATGGAACATCATGTCGGACACCATCAGGAGGCTCCGGCCGTCGTCCTCGACGCGCACGCCGATCTGGCCCGGCGTGTGGCCGGTCAGGTCGACCAGCGAGATGCCCCGCGCGATCTCCCGCTCGCCGTCGGTGGCCTGCAGGTCCGGGTAGAGGCGGACGAGATCGGCGGCCGTGTCGAAGCTCGAATGCAGGAAGTCCGGCGCGGCGGCGCGCTTGGCCGGATCGGTCCAGTGGGCGACGTCGCGGCGGTCGACATAGAGCTCGGCGTTGGGCAACACGCGCCGCCCGCCGGCGACGAGGCCGCGCATGTGGTCAACGTGCATGTGGGTGACGATGGCTGCGTCGATGCTCTCGGGCGTCACGCCGATGGCGGCGAGCGCGGACGGTAGCCGGCCGGTGTCGCCGATCGCGCCGGCGGGGCCGCTGTCGACCAGGATGCGGCGCTCGCCGTCGTCGATCAGGTATTGGGTGAAGACGATCCGCACGCCCTCGGGGCGGGCCGCGAACTGCGTGGCGGCGGCCGCCTCGATCTGTTCGGGCGTGCGGCCGGGGAAGTAGTTGAACGGCATGTCGGCCCAGCCGTCGCTCAGGATCGTGACGGTGAAGCGGCCGATCTCGACCTGCGCGAGGGGAAGGACCGCCCCGACGGCTGCGCCGGTTCGGGCGGCGGCGGCGCGCGGCCATTCGACCGCGCCGCCGACGAGGGCGGCGCCAGCGAGGGTTGCGGCGGGGAGGGACAGCGCGAACGCGCGCCGGGACATCGTGGTCATGGCTGGCTCCATTCGGCCGCGGACTTCGGATATCGCCCGCGTGACTGTGGGCCTGCATCCGGCCCGCCGTACAGCTATGTGAACCGGATTGCCGGCGGTATCCTGCGAATGCGGGAGTCGCCCTCCCACCATTTGGAAAGGCAGGTTGGATGGACCGTCTCGACGCCATGTCGGTGCTGCTCGCGGTGGTGGAGGAGGGGAGCCTGTCGGCGGGCGCGCGCCGGCTGGGCGCGCCGCTGACCACCGTCAGCCGCAAGGTGGCGGACCTCGAGAAGCACCTCTCCACGCAGCTTCTGGTGCGCTCGACCCGGCAGCTTACGCTGACCGATGCCGGCCGGGCCTACGTGGCGGCCGCGCAGCGCATCATCGACGACGTCGAAGAAGCCGAGCGCGAGGCAGCGGGCGAGTACCGTTCCCCGAAAGGCCAGCTCAACGTGACCGCGCCGGTGATGTTCGGGCGCCTTCACGTCCTGCCGATCGCGGTCCAGTTCCTTGCCGCGCACCCCGACATCGACTTGCGGCTGTTGCTCGTCGACCGCCAGATCAGCCTCGTCGAGGAGCGCGTCGACGTGGCGGTGCGGATCGGCCATCTCGGCGACAGCAGCCTGATCGCGACGCGCGTGGGCGAGGTGAGGCGCGTTCTGTGCGCGAGCCCCGACTACCTCGCGCGGCGCGGTGTGCCGCAGACCCCCGAGGACCTGCGCGACCACGACGGCGTCACCTTCACCGGCTTCTCCGCGGCGCCGCAGTGGCGCTACCGCGGCGACGGGCCGGCGTTCATGGTCGAGCCGCGCCGGCGGCTTGCCGTCAACACCACGGAAGCCGCGATCGAGGCGGCGGTGGCGGGCGTCGGTGTCACCGCGGTTCTGTCGTACCAGGTCGTCGCGGAGCTGCGCTCGGGGGCGCTCCAGCCGCTGCTGGAGGCGTTCGCGCCAGAACCGCTGCCGGTCAGCCTCATCCACCTCGAGCAGGGTTTCCTGCCGCAGAAGGCGCGCGCCTTTTTGAACTGGACCGCGCCGCGCCTTCGCGCCGGGCTGGGATCGGCCGCGACCGGCTGAACCACGACGCGAACGCCCTCCGATTGCGGACGCGCCTTCGAAGATTGGCATGGGGCGAGCATAAGGATCGGCGTATTGTCGATCTTGCGCTGCGTCGGTGCGCCAGCGCGTTTCCTTCGCTGAGGCCCATTTGATCCATGGAGATCATGATGACCTATGTCGGCCTGCTTACGGACCTCCACACCGCGATCAGCTTCCTCGCAATCGGCCTCGGGATCCCCGCGGTCGCATCGCTCTTCCGCAACGACCTCCGCCGGTGGCGCTGGCCGTTCATCGCGGCCGCGGCCCTGACCACCCTGTCGGGGTTCCTCTTTCCCTTCAACGGCCCGTCGCCGGCGTTTGTCGTCGGGATCGTCGCCGCGTTCCTGCTCCTCGCCGTCGTCCTCGCCGACCGTCGGCGGCCCGGCGGCCGGCTCGTGCGCTGGACGTATGCCGGCGGCATGGTCGCGAGCCTTTACCTGCTGGTCTTCGTCCTGATCGCGCAGGCCTTCCAGAAGGTGCCCTTCCTCCACCAGTTCGCACCGACGGGGGCCGAGCCCGCGTTCGCGATCGCCCAGCTCGTCGGACTTGTCGTCTTCGTCGGCATCGGCCTGGCGGCGCTGCGGGGGTCGGCGCCGGGGTCGCCGCTCCCCTCGGGCGGCTGAGGCACACCGCCGGCGGCGATCCGCCAGGGTGCTGTCGGCGGCTTCGCCGCCTTCACCGCGAGCTGGTGGTCAGCGCGTGCGCCTAGCCGCCCCGATTGCTGCGCACGAGGGCGGCGAGCCGCTCCAGGTGCGCGGCGAGGAACGTGCGCGTGGGTTCGTGGACCAGCCGCCGGGCGTCGTCGAACTTGTCGGGCGAGCCGCCGACCATGACTTCGGGTCCGCCCAGCGTCACCGCGTTGAGGACGACGAAGATCTGCCGCAGGTGGTGGTTGGCGAAGGCGGCGCCGAGCGCGCCGCGACTGGCCCCCATGATCGCCAGCGGCTTGCCGTCGAACGGCTGGTCGGGCTGGCGGGACGCCCAGTCGATCGCATTCTTCAAGAGCGCGGGCACCGACCGGTTGTATTCGGGCGAGGCGATGAGGATCGCGTCGGCATCGCGCATCGCCGTGCGCATGGCGGCGACGGGCTCCGGGTAGCCTGCCTGCCGGATGTCGTCGTTGTACATGGGGATTGCGGCGAGGTCGTAGGGTTCGATCCGCATGCCCTCCGGCGCGAGTTCGCCGGCCGCGCGCAGCAGCGCCGTGTTGAACGACCCCTTGCGCAGGCTGCCGGAGAGGCCGAGGACCCGGATCGGCGCGTCGGCGTCAGGTGCTGTGGCTGTTGTCATCGCTATCCATGCTGGTTGGGGGGCGGGCTCGGCGTTTGCAACGGCCCGGTTCCGGGCGCGACCGTGACGAAGTCCGCCAGATCGCGCGTCGGCAGGCCGCGCTCCATCAGGATGCAGGACGGCGGAAAGGGCTGCACCACCGTGACGCCGCGCGCGTCGAGCGCGTCGCAGAAGTGGGCGAGGAGGTCCAGCATCTTGGCGATGAACGGATCGTGCAGGACGATGAGGGACCAGTCCTGCCCTTCGATCGTGGCGAGCGCCGTTTCGAGCCACGCCTCGTGCGGGGTACGGAAGTCGCCGGGGACGTTGTTCCAGGTGACGACGGTGTAGCGGTTCGCCGCGAGATAGGCGACGGCCTCGGGGCTCAGGAGATGAGGGCCGAGCTCACCGCTACCATTGGGGCGGAAGAGCCGGTCGGGGTGGGCGAGCGGGCCGATCCGCCGCTCGGTCTCGCCGATCTCGTGGGCGACGCGCTCGGCGTCGCCCTCGAGGCCGAGCGGCAGGCCGTGCGTCAGCGTGTGGTTGCCGATCCAGTGCCCCTGCGCGTGCGCGCGCCGCGCCAGCGCGAGACCCGCGTCGTCGAGCTGTTGGCCGACCACGAAGAAGGTGGCCCTGATCGCCCGCTCGTGCAGGAAATCGAGGAGCGGCTCGGTCGCGCCCGGCTGCGGACCGTTGTCGAAGCTGAAGGTCAATTTCTTCATCGCCGTCCGCTCCCGATGGGCCGGTGCAGCGGGAACGATGCGTGGCGACACCGGCTCCCGTGCCGTCGCGCGCCAGAGCCGCATGTGCGATCGGCGCGCGCCCGCATGACGACGTCATCGCGGGCGAATTCCCGCCGGTGAGCGGGGGAGCGGGGGTGGCCGCCGCCGGTCGCCCGGGCCGGGTCGGGTCCGCCGGCGGGCGTCAGGCGGTGGCCTGTTCGGCGACTTCGGCCGCCACGGGGTTCGACAGCGTGCCGATCTGGTCGATCTCGATGGCGATCTCGTCCGACGGGCGCATGAACACCGGCGGCTTGCGCGCGTATCCGACGCCTTCCGGCGTGCCGGTGGCGATGAGGTCGCCCGGTTCGAGCGTCATCACCTCGGTCAGGATGGCGATGGTGCGCGGGACGCTGAAGATCATGTTTCGGGTGTTGGAATCCTGCATGATCTGGCCGTTGAGGCGGGAGCGGATGCCGAGGCCGCTGGCCCCTGCCGGCAGCTCGTCCGCCGTCACGATCCAGGGGCCGACCGCGCCCGTGCCGTCGAAATTCTTGCCCGCGGTCCACTGGGTGGAGCGGCGCTGATAGTCGCGCACGCTGCCGTCGTTGAAGATGGTGTAGCCGAAGATCACCGAGCCCGCGTCCTCCTCGCGCACGTGCCGGCAGGTCTTGCCGATGACGATGGCGAGCTCGGCCTCGTAGTCGAGCCGATCGGAGCAGGTGGGGACGATCATCGGCTCGCCCGGGCCGATGAGTGAGGTCGTCACGCGCATGAAGAGGGCTGGGTAGTCGGGCAGCTCGTTGCCGCCTTCCTTCGCGTGGTCGGCGTAGTTGAGGCCGAGGCAGACGACCTTGCCGGGATCGGGGAGCGGCGAGGAGAGGCGGCAGGACGCGAGCGGTCGCCTCGCCGCCGTGCCGTCTTTCACCGACGCCTCGATCTCCCTGGCGAGGGCCTCGCCCCCGGCCACGACATCGCGCATCGAGCGGATGGCTGGGATGGCGCCGGTGAGGTCTGCCACGGTGTCCCCGTCGACGAGGGCGCCCACACGGCTCGTCCCGTCCGAACTGAACATCAAGTAGCGCATGCGTCCTCGTTCTCCCGCGTTCCGGGCCTGGTGTCCCTGGTCGAGCGCGACCTTAGCCCAGCCGCCTGCCAGCGCAAATCGGCCCGCCCCGAAAACGGCGTTGGCGAAGCGCGGCAGACGGGGCAGCGGCACGTTGGAACGGCCCTTGCGCGCCGCCCGGGAAGGCGCGCAGACTGGGCCGCAATTGCGGACGGAACGTAAGCAACAAAAAAAGCCGACCAGGAGGACACCCCCATGAGACGCCTTGAGACCACCCGGCGCAAATTCCTCAAAGCCGGTGCCGCGACGGCCGCCGTCGGCCTCTTCGCTCCCGCCGTCCACGCGCAGGCGCGCACCGTGCGGGTGGGTTACGTCACGCCGCAGACCGGACCGCTGGCGGCGTTCTCCGAAGTCGACCAGTACATCATCGACGGGGTCTTGAAGGCCGTGGCGGGCGGCATCGAGGCGGGCGGGCGCACGCTGACGCTGGAGGTGATCGTCAAGGACAGCCAGTCCAATCCGAACCGCGCCGCCGACGTCGCCAAGGAACTCATCATCGACGACGAGATCGACATCATGCTCGTCGGCAACACGCCGGAGACCACGAACCCGGTCTCCACGATCGCCGAGATCGAGCAGTATCCGGTGATCTCGTCGCTGGCGCCCTGGCAGCCGTGGTTCATCGGGCGGCAGGGCAACCCCACCGATCCGTCGACGTGGAAGCCGTTCGACTACGGCTATCACTTCTTCTGGGGGCTGGAGGACGTCATCGCCGTCTTCACCAACATGTGGAACCAGCTCGAGACCAACCGCGTGGTGGGCGGCCTCTTCCCCAACGACGCCGACGGCAACGCCTGGGGCGACACCGAGGTCGGCTTCCCGCCGGCGCTCGCCGCCGCAAACTTCAAGCTGGTCGACCCGGGCCGCTACGAGAACCTGCAGGACGATTTCTCGGCGCAGATCTCGGCCTTCAAGGCTGCCGAGTGCGAGCTTCTGACCGGCGTCGTGCTGCCGCCCGACTTCGCCACCTTCTGGACCCAGGCCGCACAGCAGGGCTACCGGCCGAAGGCCGCCTCCGTCGGCAAGGCGATCCTCTTTCCCTCCGCGGTGAATGCCATCGGCGATGCGGCGGAGAACCTCTCCTCGGAGGTCTGGTGGTCGAACGTGCACCCGTTCACCTCCTCGATCACGGGTCAGAGCGCGGGCGAGGTGTGCGCCGGCTTCGAGGCGGCGACGGGCAAGCAGTGGACCCAGCCGCTCGGCTTCACCCATGCCCTGTTCGAGGTGCTGATCAACGTTCTCCAGCGCGCCAGCGACCCGCGCGATGCCGAGGAGGTGGCGGCCACCATCGCGGCGACGGACATGCGGACCATCGTCGGGCCGATCAAGTGGGACGGCGCGGGCCTGCCGCCCTTCGCGCAGAAGAACGTCACCAAGACACCGCTCGTCGGCGGCCAGTGGCGCAAGGGCGACGACGGCCGCTTCCAGCTCGTCATCGTCGACAACCAGACCTATCCGGACATTCCCGTGGGCGGAGAGATGAGGCCGATCACCTGACGCTTGGGGCCCGGTCCTTGGGGAAAGGCGGTCGCCATGCTTCTGGAAATCCGCAATCTGAACCGGGCTTTCGGCGCCGTGACCGTCGCCGACGACATCACGCTCGATGTCGCCGAGGGCGAAGCCCTGGGCATCATCGGGCCGAACGGCGCGGGCAAGTCGACCCTCTTCAACCTCATCACCGGCCGCCTCGCGCCGGACGGCGGCACCATCCGGCTCGACGGCACGGACATCACCCGGATGCCCGCCCGTCGGCGCGTCCACCTCGGGATCGGCCGCAGCTTCCAGATCCCGCAACCCTTCGTGCAAATGACGACGTACGAGAACGTCTCGGTCGCCGCGTGCTTCGGCGCCGGGGGATCGGAGCGCGCCGAAGAGGGCCATGTGGTGGACGTGCTGCACCGCACGGGCCTCCTCGCCAGGGCCAACCTGCCGGCCGGCTCGCTGTCGCTCTTGGAGCGCAAGCGGCTCGAGATGGCGCGTGCGCTCGCCACCAAGCCGCGCCTCCTGCTGCTCGACGAGATCGCCGGCGGGCTCACCGACGCCGAATGCGTCTCGCTGATCGACACGATCCGGCAAATCAACGCGTCCGGGACGACCATCGTCTGGATCGAGCACGTCACCCACGCGCTCCTCGCCGTGGTGTCGCGCCTCGTGGCGCTCGATTTCGGCAAGATCATCGGCGAGGGCGAGCCGGAGGCCGTCATGGCGAGCGATGCCGTCCGGCGCATCTATCTCGGGCTCGAAGTATGACGGCGGTGGGAGGGCGCACCGCGCGTCCGGGGGCCGGCCGATGAGGCTCCTCGAGACCCATGCCCTGGAGGCGTTCTACGGCGATTTCCAGGCGCTCTACGGCATCGACCTTCGCATCGACGAGGGCGAGACCATCGCCGTCGTCGGCGCGAACGGGGCCGGCAAGTCGACGCTTCTCGCCGCGATCACCGGCTTGCGCCAGACGCCGCCCGACATGGTGGCGTTCGACGGACGCCCCATCGGCGGGCTGAAGCCGGCCGAGATCGTGTCGCGCGGGATTGCGCTCGTTCCGGAGGGGCGGCGGCTCTTCCCGTCGCTGTCGGTGGAGGAGAACCTTTTGATCGGCAACTACGGGCGGAAGGTGAGGGGGCCCTGGTCGCTGGAGACGATCTACCGGCTCTTTCCGGTGCTGAAGGAGCGGCGGAGCCAGCCGTCGACCTCGCTGTCGGGCGGGCAGCAGCAGATGGTGGCGCTCGGCCGCGCGCTGATGTCCAATCCGCGCCTCTTGCTCTGCGACGAGATCAGCCTTGGCCTCGCCCCCTCCGTCATCAAGGACATCTACGCCGCCGTCGCCGACATTCGCGCGGCGGGCGCCTCGGTCGTCGTCGTGGAGCAGAACATCTCGCAGGCGCTCGCCGTCGCCGATCGGATCTACTGCCTCTTGGAGGGACGCGTGACACTCACCGGCCATCCGGGCGAATTGAGCCGCGACCAGATCGGCCGCGCGTATTTCGGCGGCTGAGCGATGATCATCGCCGACACCCTCATCCAGGGCATTCTCCTGGGCGGCCTCTACGCCCTCTTCGCGACCGGGCTCAGCCTCATCTTCGGCGTGATGCGGCTCGTGAACCTCGCCCACGGCGACCTCATGGTGGTCGCCGCCTTCGCCATCCTCATCGGGGTGGAGGCGCTGGGGTTGCCGATCATCCTCGCGGCGATCGTCGCCGGGGTCGGCATGTTCGCGTTCGGCTATCTCCTCCAGTCGCTCCTTTTGAACCGGACGCTCGGCAAGGACATCCTGCCGCCGCTGCTCGTCACCTTCGGCCTCTCCATCATCCTGCAGAACGGCATGCTGGAGGCCTTCTCCGCCGACACGCAGCGCATTCCCTTCGGCGCGCTCGGCGGGGCCTCGATCGCGCTCGGCGGCGGGCTCGCGGTGGGCGTCATGCCGCTTCTCACCTTCGTGTCGGCGGTCGCGGTGATCGTGTTCCTCAACTGGCTCTTCTACCACACCGAGACGGGACGCGCCTTCCGCGCCACCTCCGACAATCCGGAGATCGCGCAGCTCATGGGGATCGACAACAGCCGCATCTTCGCGCTCGCCATGGCGCTTTCGCTCGTCGTCGTCGCCATCGCCGGGCTCTATCTCGGCGCGCGGGCGACCTTCGATCCGCTGGTCGGGCCGTCGCGGCTGATCTTCGCCTTCGAGGCGGTCATCATCGGCGGGCTGGGCAGCTTCTGGGGCACCCTGGCCGGCGGCATCATCCTCGGCCTGGCGCAGAGCTTCGGCGCGCAGATCTCGCCGGAGTGGCAGACGCTGTCGGGCCACATCGTCTTCCTGCTGGTGCTCCTGGTGCGCCCGCGCGGCCTCTTTCCGCGGGCGGTCGACTGATGGCGGACGCCGCCATCGATGCGAGCCGCTACCGGGTGGCGAAGTCGACCCGCGCGTCGATCATCGCCCTCGCGGTGATGGCGGTCCTCGTGCCGGCCCTCGTCCTCGCCCCGGCGGTGATGTCGCGCTCGCTGCTGCAGGACCTCTTCTTCGTCCTCACCATGATCACGCTGGCGCAGTGCTGGAACCTGCTGGCCGGCTTCGGCGGGCTGGTCTCCATCGGCCAGCAGGCGTTCGTCGGCCTCGGCGGCTATGCCGGCTTTGCCCTTGCAATCCTCGTCGGGTTCGACCCGCTCGCCGCGATCGCCTGCGCCGGCATCCTGGGCGCTCTCCTGGCCCTACCCACCGGGTTCGTCCTGTTTCGCCTGCAGGGCGCCTATTTCGCCATCGGGACATGGGTGGCGGCCGAAGTCTACCGCCTCTCCTTCGCCCAGTGGACGACGCTGGGCGGGGGCACCGGCACCTCGCTCCCGTCCGACGTGGCGCGCGGCATCGTCGGGCTGGAGACGGTCGCCACGCTCTTCGACGTGCGCTCCTCCCATGCCCGCGACATCCTCTCCTACTGGGTCGCGCTGGTTCTCGCCGTCGCGGTGATCGGCGCGATCTACGCGTTCCTGCGCACCCGCAACGGGCTCGCGCTGTCGGCGATGCGCGACAATCCGGACGCCGCCGAGAGCGTCGGCGTGGACGTCCGCCGCGTGAAGTTCGCCGTCTACGTCTTCGCCGCGGCGGGCGCAGCGCTCACCGGCGCGCTGATCTACTACCAGAAGGCCTCGATCACCCCGCAGAGCGCCTTCTCGGTGATCGACTGGACGGCCTTCGTCCTGTTCATCGTGGTGATCGGCGGGATCGGCACGCTCGAAGGGCCGATCATCGGCGCGCTGATCCTCTTCGCCTTGCAGAACTGGCTCGCCGACTTCGGCACCTGGTACCTCATGGCGCTGGGTGCGCTCGCGATCCTCGTGATGCTGGTCGCGCCGCGAGGTTTGTGGGGCTTTGTTGTCGAGCGCTACGACTTTTCGCTCTTTCCCACCCGCCGCCGGCTCATCGGCCCGGACACGCCCGTGCCCGACTACACCCAGCCCGTGCGCGAGATGCGACTGCCGCACGCCGCGGGCGTCAGCGGGGCGGACCTGCCACTCGAGGTGCCAACCATGTTCGATATCGAAACCGACGTCCTGATCGTCGGCTCCGGGCCGGCCGGGGTCGCCTCGGCGGCGCTCCTGTCGAGCTACGGTGTCGCCAACGTGATGATCGAGAAATACTCCTGGCTCGCCAACATGCCGCGCGCGCACATCACCAACCAGCGCACGATGGAGATCCTGCGCGAGCTCGGCGTGGAGGAGGAGGTCTACAAGGAGGCCGTGCCGCAGGAGCTGATGGGCAACAACGTCTTCTGCGAGTCGCTCGCGGGCGAGGAGGTCGGCCGGCTCCTGACCTGGGGCAACCACCCCGCCCGCCGCGCCGACTACGAGCTCGCCAGCCCCTCCAAGATGGTCGACATCCCGCAGACGCTGCTGGAGCCGATCATCTTCGGCAAGGCGATGCGCGAGGGCTGCCTCGTCCGCTTCAAGACCGAATATCTGAGCCATACGCAGGACGAGAACGGCGTCGTCGTCACGGTGAACGACCGCGTGGCGGATGTGACCTACCGGATCCGCGCCAAGTACCTGATCGGCGCCGATGGGGGCCGCAGCCAGATCGTGGAGGACCTCGGCCTGCCGCTGGAGGGCAAGGCCGATCTCGCCGGGTCCATGAACATCGAGTTCGATGCCGATCTCAGCCATCTCGTCGAGCACCGCCCCTCCGTCCTCTACTGGATCTTCCAGCCGGGATCGGCGGGCGGCATCGGCGCCGGCGTCTTGAGGATGATCCGGCCCTGGCACAAGTGGCTCGGGATGTGGAGCTACGACATCGCCAAGGGCCGCCCGAACTACTCGGACGAAGAGATCCGGCAGATCCTCTTCCGTCTGATCGGCGAGGAGGTGCCGCTCAAGGTGACGCGAGTGAGTTATTGGGCGGTCAACAACATCGTCGCGCGGCGGTATTCGGTGGGGCGCGTCTTCTGCATGGGCGATGCGGTGCACCGGCATCCGCCCACCAACGGGCTCGGCTCCAACACCTCGATCCAGGACGCCTACAACCTCGCCTGGAAGCTCAAGCTGGTTCTGGACGGGACCGCCGACCCGGCGCTCCTCGACACCTACAACGACGAGCGCCAGCCGGTCGGCAAGCAGATCGTCAACCGGGCCAACAAGTCGATCACCGACACGCTGCCGATCTTCGACACGCTCGGGATCAGCGAGACGGAGACGCAGGAGGAGATGCGCCGCCAGCTCGACACCCGCAAGGCGAGCACGGTGGAAGCGGAGGCCCAGCGCAAGGCGCTCAACAAGCAGATCCGCAACAAGTCCTACGAGTTCAACTGCCACGGCGTGGAGATGGGCCAGCGCTATCGCTCCGCCGCCGTCGTGCCGGACGGCACTCCCGAGCCCGAATACACCCGCGACCGTGAACTCTACTACCACCCGACGACCTGGCCGGGCGCGCGGCTGCCCCACGTCTGGGTCGAGCGGGACCGGCAGAAGCTCTCCACGCTCGACCTTGTGGGGCGCGGGCGGTTCACTGTGCTGACCGGCGTCGCCGGGGCGGGCTGGAGCCTGGCCGCGGCGCGCGTCTCCGCGGAAACCGGGGCCGAGGTGCGCGCCATCCAGATCGGGCCGGGCTGCGAGATCAACGACACGTTCGGCGACTGGGCGTTGGTCTCCGAGGTCGGCGATTCGGGGTGTGTCCTCGTCCGGCCGGACGGCTATGTCGGCTGGCGCGCGCCGATGCTGTCCGCCGATCCGGCCGCCGAGCTGCGCCAGGTGATGCGCCGCATCCTGGGGAGGGCAGCGTGAGCGAGCGCACCTTTTCCGACCGCCTGAGCGCCGCCCGCGTGCCTCTCGCCGATACCGGCCGGCAGGTCGGCGCCGGGACCGCCCGCTTCGTCCTCTTCTGCGCCGCGCCGTCGCTCTGGTCGAACGCAGTGCGCCTCTGCCTCGCCGAGAAGGGCGTCGCCTACGCCCGCCACGATATGGCGATCCTCGGGCGCCGGTTCGATGCCGCCCACCCGGCCTATGTGCGCCTGCGTCTGGATGGGGTCGAGGGGCGGCCGCTGGTCGATGGCTTCGCCGGCCGCGCCAGCGTGCGGCACGAGGGGGTGGACCCGGCCGGCGTGCCGACCCTCGCCGACCCGGCCGGCGAGCGCGTGATGCTCGACCCCTTGCGCATCTGCGAGCACGTCGCGGCGCTGCCGGGCGGCGCCGACCTCCTGCCGGCCCGGCTGCGCAGCGAGATCGCCCGCGAGACCGCCCTCGTCGACGCCGCCCCCTTCGCGGCGCTCCTCTACGGCGCCGACCCCGACGGCGACAGGCGGCCCGAGGCCGTGCGCCAGGCGGTGCGGGGTGTCCACGACGCGCGCATCCGCAAGCTGATGGAGGGGCGCTCGCTCTCGGTCGGCCA
>JAUIJH010000128.1 GCA_030431335.1 Alphaproteobacteria bacterium | reverse complement strand
TGCTCGGCCTCACCAAGGTGCGCGGCAAGGCCGCCAAGGAGGCGCGCGAGCTCGCCGAGCACTGGCTCGAACGCGTCGGCCTCGGCCACAAGGCGGACGCCTTGCCGGCCGAATTGTCGGGCGGCCAGCAGCAGCGCGTCGGCATCGCCCGCGCGGTGGCGATGGAGCCGAAGATCCTGCTGCTGGACGAGATCACCTCGGCGCTCGATCCCGAACTGGTGGGCGAGGTGTTGGAAGTGGTCCGCGGCCTGGCCGCCGAAGGGATGACCATGCTGATGGTGACCCACGAGATCGCCTTCGCGCGCGACGCCTCCCACCGCATCGTCTTCATGGCCGACGGGCGCGTCAACGCCGCCGGCCCGCCGGCGGAGCTTCTGGCCGCCGCCGCCGACAACCCGCGGCTCGACGCGTTCCTCGCAAGGTTCCGCGCCTCCCATTTCTAATCCACCCGGCGCGCACCGAAGGCCGCCGCAGGACGCACATGAACACGACCGTCACCACCCCCTACGACCGGCTCGCGGCACTCGGGCTGGAGCTGCCCGGCGTCCCGCCTCCCGTGGGCCGCTTCGTGACCTTCGTCGACACCGGGCCGTTCCTCTATTTGTCCGGCCAGGGGCCGCGCCAGGCGGACGGGCACCTCTTCCGCGGCAAGGTGGGGCGCGACGTCACCATCGCCGCCGCCTACGAGCACGCCCGCCTCACCGGGCTCAACCTCCTCAGCGTCATCGATGCCGCGCTCGGCGACCTCGCCCGCGTCACGCGCATCGTCAAGCTGCTCGGCTTCGTCAACGCGGTGCCGGACTTCGCCGAGCATCCGGCCGTCATCAACGGCTGCTCGGACCTTTTCTGCGACGTCTTCGGCGACATCGGCAGCCACGCCCGCTCGGCCATCGGCGTCGGCTCGCTGCCCGGCAACATCTCCGTCGAGGTGGAAGCCGTCGTCCAATACCGCCCATGAGGCGGCGCTCCCCCTCCCCCCTCGAAGGAATATCGGCATGACCGATCAAGGTCGCTCCAACTCCACCATCCGCGAGCGCCTGGGCCTTCGGCCCGTCGTCAACGTGTCGGGCACGATGACCTCGCTGGGCGCCTCCATCATCGTGCCGGAGGCGATCCGCGCCATGGCCGAGATCGCGCCGCAATGGGTCGAGATGGACGACCTGCAGCGCCGCGCCAGCGACGTCATCGCCCGCCTCACCGGCGCCGAGGCCGGCTTCGTCACGGCCTGCTGCGCCTCGGCGATGTCCCTTGCCGCCGCCGGCGCCATCACCGGCACGCGCCTCCTCGCCATCGAGCGGCTGCCCGACAGGACCGAGGGCCTCAAGACCGAGGTGATCGTGCAGATGGGCCACATGGTGAGCTACGGCGCGCCGGTGGACCAGTCGCTGCGCCTCGCCGGCGCCACCGTGGTGCCGGTCGGAACGGCGACGGGCGTGCAGGACTATCACATCGCCGAGGCCATCACCGAGCGCACCGCCGCCGCGCTCTACGTGGTCTCCCACCACACCGTGCAGTACGGCCTGGTGGGGCTCGCGCAGTTCTGCGAGATCTGCGCCGCGCGCGGCGTGCCGGTGATCGTCGACGCCGCCTCCGAGTACGACCTCAAGGGTTTCCTCGCCGCCGGCGCCGACATCGTCTGCTACAGCGGTCACAAGTTCCTCGGCGGGCCCACCAGCGGCCTCCTCGCCGGCCGCAAGGACATGGTGCGCGCCGCCTATCTGCAGAACCGCGGCATCGGGCGCGGCATGAAGGTGGGCAAGGAGACCATCGCCGGGGTGATGGCCGCGCTCGAGGCATGGGAAACGCGCGACCACGAGGGCATCCGGGCCCGCGAGCGCGCCGCGCTGGAGCTGTGGCTCGAGACGCTGTCGAACCGCCCCGGCATCGTGCCGGTGATCGAGCCCGACCCGACTCACAACCCGCTCGACCGGCTGACCGTGCACGTGCGGCCCGAGTCCGGCTTTTCCGCCACCGGCTTCGCGGCCGCCCTTGCCGCGGGCGATCCGCCGGTGATCGTGCGCGGCCACGAGGCCGAACTCGGCTACATTCAGCTCGACCCGTGCAACCTCCACCCCGGCGAGGCCGAGGTGGTCGCAAGCCGCCTCGCCGCCACGCTCAGCGCCCCCGGCGACCCCAAGATCGCGATGGCCAAGCCGCGCAGCAACAGCGCCCGCCTCCTGCGCTGGCCGGACTGAGCGCCGGCCCGAACCGCCCCGCGCCCACCAACGCAAGCCCGACGCCGCAGCAGCCGCCTCGCGCGACTGCCGCCGCTCGCGCCATGGTCTCGCCCCCTGCCCAACAGACGAACAAGCCTTGCCCGCAATCCGGGCAAACAGTTCAATGTATAGTCAACCGCGCCGCGAATACACATCTTCGGCACACGAATAGTTAAATACGCTTTCCAACGGCGGACTTGGAGATATATTGCAGAGTTAATATTGTCAGGGGATCGCATCGTGAGTTCAGAAAACTCCAAGACGCATCTGATCTACGGCCTGGACGACAAACCGCCGTTACCCAATGCAATTCTCGCGGCCATCCAGCACGTCCTGGCATCGATCGTCGGCATCGTCACGCCGACCCTGATCATCGGCGGCGTCCTCGGGCTGGGCGAAAACGTCCCCTACCTCATCGCCATGTCGATGTTCGTGTCCGGCGTCGCGACGTTCATCCAATGCCGGCGGATCGGCCCGGTCGGATCCGGGCTCCTGTCGCTGCAAGGCACCAGCTTCGCCTTCCTCGGGGCGATCCTGGCGGCGGGCTTCGCGGTCAAGTCGCAAGGGGGCACGCCGGAGGACATTCTGGCGATGATCTTCGGGCTGTGCCTCGTCGGCTGCCTGGTCGAGATCATCCTGTCGCAATTCATCGACAAGCTGGAGCGGATCGTGAACCCGACGGTGACCGGCATCGTCATCACCGTCATCGGCCTCAGCCTGGTCAAGGTCGGCTTCACCGACTTCGCCGGAGGCGCCACCGCAGGCGAAGACCTCGGCCGGCCGGTCAATCTCGTGCTCGGCAGCCTCGTGGTGGTGGTGATCCTGGTGGTCACGTTCGTCGGCAACCCGATGCTGCGCATCTCGGCGATCATGATCGGCCTCGTCGTCGGCACGCTGATCGCCGCGGTCCTGGGCATGGTCGACCCGGCGCCGCTCGGCAATGCCCAGATCTTCGCGCTGCCGTTGCCGCTGAAATACGGCTTCGACTTCGATATCGGCCTGTTCCTGCCGTTCGCCTTCCTCTACCTCGTCACCGCGATCGAGACCTCGGGCGACCTCACCGCCAACTCGGTCATCTCCCACCAGCCCATCGACGGCCCGCTCTACATGAGCCGCATCAAGGGCGGCATCCTGGGCGACGGCATCAACTCGGGGCTGGCGGCGCTGTTCAACACCTTCCCCAACACCACCTTCAGCCAGAACAACGGCGTCATCCAGATGACGGGTGTCGCGAGCCGCTATGTCGGCTACTTCATCGCGCTGATGCTGGTGATCCTGGGGCTGTTCCCGATCATCGGCGCGGTGTTCCTCCTGATCCCCAAGCCCGTTCTGGGCGGCGCGACCCTGGTCCTGTTCGGCACCATCGCGGTGGCCGGCATCCGCATTCTGGCCACGCAGAAGACCGATCTTCGGCGGATCTACATCATGGCCGTCAGCTTCGGCCTCGGCCTCGGCGTCACCTTGGTGCCGGACGCGACGCAGCACCTGCCCACCCTCCTCAAGCAGGTTGTGGCGGCGCCGATCACGCTGGCGGGCCTCTCGGCGATCATCCTGTCGCTCGTCCTGCCCGAGACGAAAGAGGCTTAGCGCATCGGGGCGGGTCGAATGCCGCCCCCGCCTCCGCCCGCCCACAAAACCCATTGACGTTCGATCCAGAAACCCCCACCAAACCGCTCGAAGGATGGGTGGCCGAGCGGTTTAAGGCAGCGGTCTTGAAAACCGCCGTACGGGAGACCGTACCGTGGGTTCGAATCCCACCCCATCCGCCACTTGCCCCCGCGAAAGCGTTCTCCCGATCCGGCTACGGCCGGATCTTTCCGTTGTTTTCGAGGGTTATGCGGCTGGGGCTGTGCACTGGCTCCGACGCGAGGAGGCACGAAAGCGGTCTCTACGGGCCGATATTCTCCTGACCTGTCGCCTATATAGCGCTGCGCAGATGCGGCGGCTCATGCAAACCACCAACGCCCTGCCATCCAGCGCTGCGACGCGACCATCAAAGTGCCGCACCGATCGGCGCGACCATGGCGAGCCGCTTTTCAGAACCAACCAGCGCCTCGACGCTCGCCCGCTTTCGCTTGACGCGCACCTGTTCGGGATCGCTTCGTTTTCGGTGAGTTCCTCGATTTCCGCGTCGATCCTCGGCGCCTCCTCATCGGGAAGCTCAATGCGCGCAAGGCGGCTCTCGTAGGAGATCGGCACCGCGGCGCCGCGCTTACCAATGCCTGACCTCCACGATCGGTGAACGACCACATAAATACTTGCATACAAGAACCCTAGGATGTAGAACGTTGCCATGAGCAGCGAGCCATCCCGTAATGTCGCCGTTGGCGAGCAGGTCTATCGGCTGATCCACAGCGCGATCGTCGACCTCACGCTGGCGCCGGCCCAGCGCATCAGCGAGCACATGCTGGTGAAGGAGATGAACGTCAGCCGCACGCCGATCCGCGAGGCGATCCAGCGGCTCGAGCGCGACGGCCTCGTACTGGTCTTTCCGCAGCGCGGCACGTTCGTCGCTCCGCTCGACCGGCAGGCGATCCGCTCCGCCTACGTCACCCGCATCGCGCTTGAGCGCGCGGTGGCAGCCGAGGCGGCAAGCCGGCGGTCGACCGAGGACATCGCCCGCCTGCGCCAGGCGATCGCCGATCAGCGCGAGGTGGCCAAGAGCGAGGTCTACTATCCGGTCGACGCCCGCAGCGGCCGCTTCTTCGCCCTCAACGAGGGTTTCCACCGCGACCTCATGGAGATCGCCGACCTCGCCGGGCTCGGTCCGGTGGTCGGCAGCGCGAAGGTCCACCTGGAGCGCGTGCGCGTTGCCCACCTTGCCTACGAGGACCCCTATCCGATCGGACCGCTAGTCGAGGAGCACACCGCCATCGTCGAGGCGGTCGCCAGCGGCGATCCCGCCGCGGCCGACGAGGCGATGCGTGAGCACATTGCCCGCGTGCTCCCCCGCCTCGACCTTCTGATGACGCACCGACCCGATCTCTTCGAGCTGCCGCGCGAGCTCGGCAATCCGGTTGGCTTTGCGCGCCAACCCCAGACCACAGACCGCATGACGGCGGATAAATGACCGTCAGCGTCTCCCCGGGAGGATCCAATGACTTTTCGACCGACAAGAGGCCCAACACCGAACCGCCGCAGCGTCCTGATGGGCGCGTCGGCCCTGACTGCGGCCGCGGCCTTCGGCCCGCGAGCGTTCGCGCTGGACACGAGCGACCCCGCATCGCTCAAGCGTGATGGCGGCACCCTTCTCAACATGCGCGCCTGGGAGCGCTACCCGTCGAGCGATATCCCCGGCCTCAATGTCTTCCTCGATGCCCATCCGGGCCTGTCCATCGAGTGGTCGAGCGCGCCCTGGGCCCGCTACCGCGACCGGATGATCGCCGAGTTCATCGCCGAGACCCCGCTCGACGTGCTGCAGGTGCCTGAAACCGAGCTCGCCGCATGGACGGACAGCGAGTGGCTCCACCCGCTGGAAGAGTTCGACGGCCTCGACGAGATCATGGCGGCCGCCACCCCGGCAGCGCGCGAGGCCTGCACCGGGCTCGACGGCAAGGTCTATTCGCTGCCCGTCTTCAGCGACGCCTTCGGCCTCGCCTACAACACCGAGACGCTGAACCAGGCCGGCTTCGACACCCCCGGCAAGAACCTCGACGAATTGCGCGAGCGCATGGTGGCGATAAAGAAGGCCGGCCTCGACGACTTCCCGCTCAGCCTCGCCATGAAGAAGCAGCCCGGCCAGTTCTGGAGCCTGTGGGCGACGCTCTACGCCTCCGGCGGCAACATGTTCGACGAGAACGGCGAGCCCGCCTTCGATAAGCCCGGCTCGCCGATGAAGCACATCCTCGACTGGTACGTCGCCGCCATCAACGAGTGGAAGATCGTCGGCATGGAGGACCTGCAGCGCGACTGGGGCACCTCGCGCACCCAGATGCGCTCCGGCGTCGTCAAGGCCGGCTACATGGCCCAGTACGCGCTGACCGAGTTCAACGTGAAGCCGGACTCCGCCGTCACCGGCAAGATCAAGATGGCGCTGGTGCCGGGGCTCGACACCAACGATGTCGGCACGGTCGGCTACGCCCACGGCGCCGGCATGGCCGCAATCTCGGCCAACAAGGACGATGCGTGGACGCTGCTCAACGCCTATGCGGGGCCGGGGGATGACGGCAAGTGGGCGCTCACCGTCGCCCGCGCGCTCGACCAGGGCGGCCGCTGCCCGTTCCCCCAGGTCTACGACGACCCGCGCCTGCAGGAGCTGCTCTCGGCGATCACGCTGGGCGACTCGGCCGATTTCCAGAAGTTGTCGGAAATCGTGCGCGCCAAGCGGGGCATCAAGACGACCTGGTACCCCGAGTGGGAGCAGTTCATGATGGGCCAGGTGCAGGACGCCCTCCTCAAGAACCAGAGCGTCGAGGCCGCCATCACGGCGTCGGCCGACGAGGCCCGCAAGCTCGCCGGCGCCTGAGGCGCAGCGAGCGCCCAAGGCACAACGGGCGGCCGGGTGCCGCCCGCCCCACATTCAGGACGAGATCATGACCGAACGTGCCCTCACGAGGCCGGCGCTCGCCTATGGCGACGTGCGCCTCAGCCGCTTCGACCCGCTGCCGCGCATCCTCTTCTTCGACGACTTCGACAACGGCGCCAACGGCTGGTGCGAGTTGATCGGCAACCACGATGGCGACCTCGACAAGGTGCGCCCCGTGGTCTCCGACATGCGGCCGCCGCAGATCAGCTCGGTGAGCTTCTGGGACATCGGCACGCACGGCTCGATCGACGGCACTTACGCGCTGAAGCTCGCCACGCGCCCGCGGGCCAACCACATGTCGCTCGCCATCAAGCGGCTCACCTACGTGAAGCCGGGCCTCGTCCAGTTCGAGACCTACTTCACCTTCAAGTCGGAGGCCTGGATCGGTGCCCGGCCAGACCACCAGTCGGGCTACGACGGCAACGTCGATCCGAGCGTCTTCGACTTCGGCGACTTCACCATCGGCAACGACGTGTGCGACCGCGAGGGCGGCCGCCGCTACCACTGCGCGCTGCGCTACCAGAACACCGACCATGCGGGGAACCTCACCCGCAACTGGCAGTACAAGACCAGCCTGCAGACCACGACCAAGATGGAGTTCTCCGGCCGCCCCGCGGTGTCGGACTACCACGTCAGCGACCCCGGCGACTGGGCGGACGTGCCGGGTGGCCACCAGCCGCTCTGCTACAACGAGATCCCCACCAAGATCAACTGGCACTACCTGCGCTACGTTTTCGACACGGAGGCCGGTCGCAACGTCGAGCTTCAGGTCAACGACAAGGTGATGGACCTCAGAAACATCGCCGTACCCGCGTACGACCATGGCTATTGGGGGCTCGACCGCCTGATGAACTTCTGTATCGACGTCCGTACGCACAAGCCGGTACGCAATTTCCTCTTCCTCGACAGTGTCGTCGTTTCGGTGGACTGGTAACATGCTTCGTCGCAGCTTCACCGCCGTCATCGAGCGCAACGTCGACTTCGCCACCGGCTTCGTCTGCGAGCCCTACGAGACGGGCTGGGCCATCGAGGCGCGCTGGTTCGTCAACATCCTCGCCGCCGACCCCGCCGCCGTCCTCGCCATCACCGCCGAGGTCTCGCCGGACGGGCTCGCCTGGTGCCCCCACGAGGCGGCGCCGGTCGAGCGGTCCGGACCGGGCCTGATGACGCTCCCCATCACCAACGTCGGACCCTGGGGGCGGCTGTCGTTCTCGGTCCGCGGGGCGGAAAGCGTCAGGGGCATCTGCTATCTCACGCTGAAGGGGTAGACGTGGCACGCAAGCGCTGGGCCGCCCAAACCGAGCCTCAGCCGTTCCTGGCGTTTGTCCTCAACACGCCGGCGGTCGGCCTCCTCCTGCTCCTGGTCGTCTATCCGATCGTCTACTCGTTCTGGCTGTCGCTCCACGCCTACAATCTCAGGAAGCCGCGCCAGTTCGAGTTCATCGGCCTCGACAACTATGCCGACATCCTGTCGAGCGGGCAGTTCTGGCACGCCGCGCGGGTGACGGCGGTCTTCTCGGTCGGCTCCATCGGGCTGACGGTCGTCCTCGGCACGCTGCTGGCGCTCCTCCTCAACGAGAAATGGCCGGGCCGCGGCGTGCTGCGGGCGGTCGCGCTGATCCCGTGGGCGATCCCGCCGGTGGTCAACGGCCTCGTCTGGCAGTGGATGCTGGAGGGGCGGCACGGGCTCCTCAACTACATCTTCCAGTCCATCGGGCTGATCGACAGCTATCAGGCCTGGCTCAGCTACCCGGAGACGGCGCTGCCCGCCCTCGTCATCGCGCAGGTGTGGAACCACGTGCCGTTCGTCGCCATCGTCATCCTCGCCGCGCTGCAGACGGTGCCGGACGAACTCTACGATTCGGCCCTCGTCGACGGCGCCAACATCTTCCGCCGCTTCTTCTTCGTAACGTTGCCGTGGCTGTCCCACGCGCTGCTGCTCGTCCTCATCACCCAGACGATGGTCGCGCTCAGGACCTTCGACATCATCTACGTCCTGACCGGCGGTGGCCCGGGTGATTCCACGACGGTGCTCGCCTGGCTCACCTACATCACCACGTTTTCCTATACCGACTTCGGCAAGGGCAACGCCTATGCCTATACGATCGCCGTTCTCACGATGATCCTCAGCGTCTTCTACATCAGGCTCCTGTGGAAACGGGGAGAGATGGCCAAATGATCTCGCCATTCCGCGAAAAGCTGCGCAAGGCCCTGCTGGCCTTCTTCGGCATCCTGTTCTTCCTCTTCCTGTTCGGCCCGTTCTACTGGATGGTGGCGACCTCGATGATGACCGAGCAGGAGATGCTCTCCGTCCCGCCGAAGCTCTTTCCCAGCGAGCCGACGTTGCAGAACTACGGCATCATCCTCGGCATCGGCGACGCCGAAACGCTGAAGGAGGCGCGCAACCGGGCGCCGGCGGTGTTCGAGATCCGTCCCGCGCTCATCAACTCGATGATGATCGGCGTCCTCGTCGCCATCGCCAACCTCCTGATCGCGACGCCGGCCGCCTACGCCTTCGCGCGGCTGCGGTTCAATTTCTCGCTGTCGCTGCTGATGATCTACATCGCCACGCGCATGGTGCCGCCGATCATGCTGGTGGTGCCGATGTTCCTCATCGTGCGCACGGTCGGCCTGATCGACACGCCGCTGGCGCTCATCATCACCTACACCGTGTTCACGGTGCCGTTCTCGATCTGGCTGCTGCAGAGCTACTTCCGCTCCATGCCCGCCGAGCTCGAGGATGCCGCGCTGATCGACGGCTGCTCGCGCTGGCAGTCGGTGCGGCACGTCCTCCTGCCCCTCGCGGTGCCGGGGCTGACGTGCGTGGCGATCCTGTCGTTCATGGGCTCGTGGAGCGAGTTCCTGTTCGCGGTCGTCTTCACCAAGACAACGGCCAGCCGCACGTTGCCGGTGGTGGCGGCGAGCTTCGTCGACACCTCCTCCATCCAGTTCGACTACGTGATGACGGCCGGTGTCATCACCGCGCTGCCGCCGTTCCTGCTGGCGCTGATCTTCCAGCGGTTCATCGTCGGCGGGCTCTCGGCGGGTGCGGTGAAGGGCTAGGGCCGTGCGCTTCGACACCCACGTCCACCTGTGGCGACCGGGCGACGGCCACCGCGTCCTCATCCGCGAGCGGATCCCCGCGCTCGACGCGGACTATTCCCTCGCGGCGGTGCGGCGGACGCTGGCGGAGGCGGACGTGGCGCGCATCATCCTCGTCTCCGCCGCGCAGGAGGAGAGCGAGACGGCCGGCCTCCTCGCCGCCGCCGGTGAGGCGCCCGGCCTCGTCGCCGGGGTGGTCGGCTGGCTCGACCTCCAGGCGCCCGACCTCGACGCCCGGATCGAACGGTGCGCGGCGGAACCGGCGTGGCTCGGCGTTCGCCTGCCGCTGACGGTGATGGCGGACCGCGAATTCATCGGCGGCGCGGGCGCGGCGATCGCGGCGCTCGCCGAGGCCGGCGCGCTGCTAGAACTCCTCGCCGCGCCCGACCAGCTCGACCTTGCCGCCAGCGTCCTCGCCGAGCATCCGCAAGCCGTCGTCGTCGTCGACCATGCCGGCAATCCCGACATGTCCGCGGCGCCGACGCCTGAGTGGCAGGCGGGCCTCGCGCGGCTCGCCCGGCTCCCCAACGCCTGGTGCAAGGTCTCCGCGTTCTGGGCGCCGGGCGATCCGCCGCCGTCGGTGGCGCGCGCGGAACCCTTTTTCGCCCACGCCCTCGCCGTGTTCGGCGCCGGGCGGCTCGTCGCGGCGGCGAACTGGCCGGTCTCGGCGCTGGCCGGCCCCTACGCGGCGCCGTGGACGCGGCTCGAGGCGCTCGCCGGGCGGACGGGGCTTTCGCAGGCCGAATGGGCGGGGCTCGCCCACGACAACGCAGAACGAATGACGGCGGCCGTGCGCGCGCGGCGCGCCGGCACCCAACGGGAGGAGGCGCTAGAATGGCAGCCGTGACGATCCGCAAGGCGCACAAGACCTACGGTGCGACGCCCGTGCTCCACGGCGTCTCGATCGACATCGAGGACGGCGAGTTCGTGGTGCTGGTCGGCCCGTCGGGCTGCGGCAAGTCCACGCTCCTGCGCATGATCGCGGGCCTCGAGCACATCACCACGGGCGAGATCGCCATCGGCGACAAGGTGGTGAACACGGTGCCGCCCAAGGAGCGCGACATCGCGATGGTGTTCCAGAACTACGCCCTCTACCCGCACATGACGGTGGCGCAGAACATGGGCTTCGCGCTGCGCATGTCGGGCCGCCCCAAGGCCGAGATCGACGCGCGGGTACGGCGCGCGGCATCGATCCTGGCGCTGGAGCCCTACCTTGCGCGCTACCCCAAGCAGCTTTCGGGCGGGCAGCGCCAGCGCGTCGCGATGGGGCGCGCCATCGTCCGCGATCCGTCCGTGTTCCTGTTCGACGAGCCGCTTTCCAACCTCGATGCCAAGCTGCGCGTCCAGATGCGCACCGAGATCAAGGAGTTGCACCAGCGGCTCGGCACCACCACCATCTACGTCACCCACGACCAGATCGAGGCGATGACGATGGCCGACCGCATCGTCGTCATGCACGACGGGGTGATCGAGCAGATCGGCGCCCCGCTCGAACTCTACGACACGCCGGCGAACACCTTCGTCGCAAGCTTCATCGGCTCGCCGGCGATGAACATGCTGAAGGGCACCTTGAAGGGCGGCGACATCCCCTTCGTCGACACCGGCAAGGCGCAGATCCCGGTGCCGGGCGCGGCGGCGGCGGCCGTCGGCCGCGCCGTCACCGTCGGCATTCGGCCCGAGAGCCTCGAGCTTGCGGAGAACGGGATCGCCGCAACCGTGGTCGTGGTGGAGCCGACCGGCGCGGAAATCCTCGTCGTTGCCGACATCGGTGGCGGAACCTACGTCACCGCTGCTTTCCACCAGCGCTACGCGCTGCGCCCAGGCGCGCCTATTCACCTCGCCCCCGCGCCGGGACAGGTCCACCTTTTCGACGACGAGACCGGCATCCGACTCTGACGCCACTGCCGCACTCCGGGACGGCGGCGCCAGTGGCTCAGCCAGCCTCTTCCTCTACCGGAAACAGCATCGATCGGCGGCATGGCCAAGTTGATAGGCTCACCGATCGATGCATAGCTCTGACGATCATGGCCGGCGAATATCGCATCGACTTCGTCGACTGGCGCTTATCGGCTCCTGCATACCCTGCGCGGGCTGGTACCGAAGACCTCGTTCTGGCACGAACGCCCGCACCTCGGACGCGCCGAACGCACCGCATTCAATCGAACTGATCCACCTTGCCGTGTGTGGCAAGATGATCGAGGACCAGGCGGACACGTGCGGGGAGCGGGCCGCCGCTCTTCAACCAGACCGCATGGAAGGGCTCCGTGTCGCCCGGGTCCGCGTCCGTCAGCAGCGAGACGAGGCGCCCGGCGGCGATATCCTCCCTGACGGAGAATTCGGTCAGACGGGCGATCCCGAGGCCGGCGAGCGCCATGGAGCGGATCGCTTCGCCGTCGCTCGCCTTCAGCCGCGCACGCGGATCGAAGGCGCGCCCATCGTCGTGCGGCCCAAGGCGCCACGTGGGCTCACGCCTCCGGTAGCCGAAATCAATCAGATCATGCTCGGCGAGCGAGGCGACGTCGCCAGGACGCCCGCGGCTCGCAAGGTAGGTCGGGGCCGCGACAACGACCCGCCGCGCCCTGCTCAGGCTGCGCGCAACAAGGGCCGACGAGGGCATCTCCCCGGCGCGCACCGCGATGTCGGCTTCGGCGTCGATCAGCCCGACGACGACGTCGGTTTCGCTCACCACCACCTTGAGCGCTGGGTTGGCGGCAAGAAGAGGCGGCAGCGACGGATAGAGGATGTGATGGGCGTAGGAGGCGGAGGTCGTGATCTGCACCTCGCCCACGGGCCGCCCGCCGCTCGCGGCCTCACGCTCGGCGGCATCGAGCGCGGCGAGAATCGCCACGGCGCGCAGATGGTAGTCCCGCCCCTCGGCCGTCACGGTGAGCCCGCGGGTGGTGCGGGCGACGAGCCGCGCGCCGAGCCGCCGCTCGAGCCGGGCCATGGCCTTGGACACCGCCGAAGGGGTCAGCCCCACGGCGCGCGCGGCCGCGGAAAAGCTCTCCTCCGCCACGACCGCGGCGAAGATCTCGAGCTCGCGAAGCCGCGAGGGATCACCCAACACCTGTGCCTCGAATTCATGAAACTTCTGAAACCGACGGACCTACGCACAACCGTGCCGCCGGCGCAAATAAGGTCGAAACCGATGCCGCGCCCCCGCGCCGCTTCCCCTCGACCTGCTGGAGAGCTTCCCATGCACTACCGCCAACTCGGCCACTCGGGCCTGCGTGTTCCCGCCCTCAGCTTCGGGGCCGGCACCTTCGGTGGCACCGGTCCGCTGTTCTCCAACTGGGGCCGGACCGACGTTGCCGAGGCGCGCCGCCTCGTCGAAATCTGCCTGGAGGCGGGGGTGACATTGTTCGATTCCGCCGACGTCTACTCCGACGGCCGTTCCGAGGAGGTGCTGGGCGCCGCTCTGGAGGGCCTGCGCGACCAGGTCCTCATTTCCACGAAGACGGCGCTGCCCACCGGCGACGGTCCGCAGGACTGGGGCACCTCCCGCTCGCGCCTCACCGGCGCGGTGGAGGCGGCGCTGCGTCGCCTCGCGACCGACCGGATCGACATCCTGCAACTTCACGCCTTCGACAGTTTCACCCCGGTCGACGAGATCCTCCACACCATCGACGTCCTGATACGGTCGGGGAAGGTGCGCCATTGGGGCGTCTCCAACTATCCGGGCTGGGCGCTGATGCAATTGCTGGAGCGGGCCGACCGCCACGGCCTGCCGAAACCGACGGTGCAGCAGGTCTACTATTCGCTGGTCGGCCGCGACTTCGAGTGGGATCTGATGCCCCTCGGCTCGCGCGAGGGGGTGGGCGCGATGATCTGGAGCCCGCTCGGCTGGGGCCGCCTCACCGGCAAGATCCGCCGCGGCCAGCCCGTCCCCGAAGGAAGCCGCCTGCACGAAACGGCGGGTTTCGGGCCGCCGGTCGACGAGGCGCTCCTGTTCGACGTCGTGGACGCGTTGGCGGCGGTGGCTGCCGAGACGGGCAAGACCGTCCCGCAGATCGCGCTCAATTGGCTGCTGCGGCAGCCGACTGTGTCCAGCGTGATCATCGGCGCGCGCAACGAGGATCAGCTGCGGCAAAATCTGGGGGCCGTCGGCTGGGAGTTGAACGAGGACCAGGCCCACCGCCTCACCGCGGCCTCGATGACGGACGCCGCCTACCCGGCCTTCCCCTACCGCCGGCAGGAAGGTTTCGCGCGCCTTTTCCCGCCGATGGTGTAGCCCCGTCAGACACCGCCTCGACGCGTTGCGGGAGCCGCACCCGTCGTTGCGCGCCGCCGCCTCCCTCGACGGCGCCGGCAACACGCCGAACTCAGGCCGCGACCGCTTCCATCTGCAGGGAATCGATCGTGAAGGAGCCGTCCGGCTCGATCTCGTAGTAGGCGGCCGTCTCGCTGGACACCTGCCGTTGCAGGGACCGGATCGCCGCGCGATGGGCTTCGGGGGTGCGCATCCGCTCCACCCACGTCGGGTAGTCCATCCGCAGCCGGCGCAGTTGCGTGGCCTGCACGGCGAACCCCGCCCCCGTCAGCGCCGCCTCCCACTCGCGGCGGGTATAGTCGCGGATGTGCGAAGGATCGCGCAGGAGTTCGACCGCCTGCAGGTGAGTGTCGAGCGCGGCCGCGCCCGGCGAGACGATGTCGACGAAGAGCGCGGTCGATCCGCCTTTCAGGACGCGCCGCGCCTGGCGCAGCCCAGCCTCGAAATCGCGCCAGTGATGGGCGGAGAAGCGGCAGGCCAGGAAGTCGAACGCGGCATCCGCGAACGGCAGGTCCTCGGCCGGGGCGGCGCATGTGGCAAGGTTCGAGAGGCCCCGCTCCCGCGCCGTGTGGGCGACGGCGGCCAGCATCTCGGCGGAGAGATCGACGGCCGTCACCGCGGCGGCATGGCGCGCGAGGCGGTAGGCGACATGGCCGCCCCCCGCGCCGAGGTCGATCGCGTGCGCGGGGGCGCAGCGGCGCACGATCGCCTCCACGGCATCGAGATCCTCGCCGGCCGCGTGGACGGCGCTTTGGACGTAGGCGTTGGCGCGCGGCCCGAACTGGGCCCGGACAACGGCATCATGGGACTGGGTCATCATTCATCCTCCTGGGCCCGAGGATATCGCCCAATTAGCCTATTACAATTGATCTATTTATCCTATTATAATTGCTCTCATGAACGATGACGAACAACGGCGCCTGCTCGGCGATTTCGTGCGCTCGCACCGGGAGCGCCTCGCGCCGGACATGCCCACGCGCCGTCGCCGCACGCCGGGGCTGAGGCGCGAGGAGCTGGCCGCCCGCGCCGGCATCGGCGTGACGTGGTGCGCTTGGATCGAGCAGGGCCGCGATGTGCGGGCCTCCCCGGAGGCGCTCGCGCGGCTCGCGGTCGCGCTTGCCCTGACGCCGGCGGAGCGCGCCTATCTCTTCGAGCTGGCGGAGCGGCGCGACCCCCACGCGCCGGCGGCCGAGGCGATGGCCGAGGCGCCGGAACCCGTGCGCGCGCTGGTCGCCACGCTGAGCCACCCCGCCTACGGTCTCGACCGTCTCTGGAACGCGTGCTGCTGGAATGCGGCGGCCGAGCATCTGTTCGGCGGCTGGCTGGGCGACGGGCACCAGAAGAACCTCCTGCGCTTCGCATTCACCTCGCCGTCGGCGCACCGCCTCATTCCCGACTGGCAGGACCGCGCCCAGCGCCTCCTCGCGGAGTTCCGGGCCGATTACGCGCGCGCGCACGCGGATGCGGCCATGCGAAACCTCGTCGACCAGTTGAAGGGCGAGTCCGATCTCTTCGCCCGCGCCTGGAATGCCCAGTCCGTCACGGCGCGCGAGGGCGGCGTACGAACCTTCGTGCACCCCACGGACGGGCCGCTCGCCTACAGGCAGCACACCTTCAGCCCGGCAGAGCGGCCCGACTACAAGCTCGTGGTGCTGCTCCCCTGCCAACCGTAGCGTGGCCGAGACGCGAGCCGTAGTCGCCGGCATTGCCGAGCCGGCCGCCATCGCTCGTACACATCGCTCGTAGACAGGACACGGGTGATCGTGCCATCGACCGTATCGGTTGCCGTGCCGTCGCCCGGCAAAGGCCGCCGCCCGGCGCTCGGACGGCCCGCCTCGCCGGCGGGCGTCGGCCGGCGCTCCGGTGGCGCCAGGCACGCCGAGAAAGGACGACACGGTTCGCCGTATGACATTGGTTCTCCCACGGCGACCGGGATTTGCGCATCTGAAGATGCACGAGTGGTGGCCTCCCCCCGCCGCGTGATGGCGCCGAACGACACATCACGACATCGACGGAGCGGAGAACATGCAACCTCGACTGACGACGGAGGCCGACGGCCTCATGATCCGGTGGCCCGACGGGACCACCGGCC
>JAUIJH010000280.1 GCA_030431335.1 Alphaproteobacteria bacterium | reverse complement strand
ATGATGCGACACTTCACAAATCATTTTAGCAAATGATTGGCTACTCAACGACTAGTTGGGATCAGGCGTGGTGGCGGGCGTTGCTGTGTCCCTTTGTTCCGGTGTTGCGGGGGTGGCGCGGCGCGCCCATTTGCGGTGGCTCCACATCCACTGGTCGGGTGCCATGCGGATGTAGGTCTCGAACGCGTCGTGCATGCCCTGGGTCGCCTGGCGGATGTCGGCGTCACGGTCCTCGGTGACCGGCACCGGGACCTCCTGCATCACGAAGCGGAAACGCACGCCCTTGGTGCGCAGGATCGCGCCGACATAGAGCGGGCGGCCGCTCAGCCGCGCCAGCATCGCCGGCAGCGGGGTGCCGTAGGCCTCCTGGCCGAAGAAGGTCACCGGAACGCCGCGCAGCTCGCGAAAATCGGCGGCCATGCCCACGCACACGCCCTCGCGCGCGAGACGCACCATGCGATGGCCGAGATCGGGCCCCTTGGCGAAGAGGCCCGCCGGATAGGCCGGCTCGCGCATGGCTTTCAGGTAGCGCTCCACATAGGGATTGTGCAGCTCCTGATAGACGGCCGCGAACGGCAGCCCGAACCGGCGCGGCAGGACGCCGGTGATCTCCCAGTTGCCGAGGTGCGCGCTGGCCGCGATCACGCCCTTTTCGGCGGCGGCCTGGAGGGCCGGGAAATCGGCCGGCAGCTCGACACGGCTGAAATCGTCGACCAGGCGGTCGATCTGGAAGGCCTCGCCGCTGACGCGGCCGAGATTGTTCCACATGCGCCGCGCGATGCCCCGCCGCTCGGCCTCGCTCAGCTCGGGCAGCGCCAGCGCCAGATGCTCCAGCGCGCGCTTGTGCTTGGCGGTGAGCGGCATGAAGTGGCCCATGGTCCAGCCCATGGCCGCGGAGGTCCACTCCACGGGCAGCGCCCGCAGGATGCCGCCCACGATGCGCACGCCCACATATTCGAGGCGATGCTGAAAGGTGGCGCCCTTGGTGCGGCGGCGCGCCCGGTTCGGCTGCGGCGCGGTCGCCGAACTGTCGTTGTCTCTACTCACGTCACACCAATCCCGCAGCGCTATCGTTCGACCGCCGTCCGGCGGTGTACCGGCGGCGCGGTTGTGATAGCGACTGCCGGCCGTCTATACCACTGCCCCGGCAGCGCCCCCCGTCGCGGCACACCGCCCGGCGCCTTGGAAATCTTTGGAAACGCCCCTGTCATGCGCGAGGTTCTGTCGCTTTCGGTTCCGTTTTTCGGTCTGATCTTCCTTGGTTTCGGGTTTGGCAAACGACTGAAACGGCCCGCCGCCGGACTCGAATGGCTCAATGTTTTCATATTCTACCTCGCTTTGCCCGCGCTGTTCTTCCAACTCGTGGCCGAGACGCCGTTCAAGGAGCTGTCCAACGTCGGCTTCATCGTGTGCGTGCTGGGCTCCACGCTGCTGATCTTCACGATCGGCTTCGTCATCGCGCTGATCCGTGCACGGGGCGATGTGCCGCGCGCGAGCATCCAGGCCCTCATCGGCGCCTACGCCAACAACGGCTACCTGGGGCCGGGCCTCGCGATCTCCGCGCTGGGCGCCTCCGCGACGGTGCCTGTGGCGCTGATCTTCGCGTTCGAGAACACGATGTTCTTCATCATCACGCCGATCCTGATGGCGCTCGCCGGCAGCGGCGGCGGCGGGGGGGCGGCGCAGACGGCGCGGCGGATCCTGCACCGGATCTTCACCCACCCGTTCATCCTGGCGGTGCTGGCCGGCGCCGCGGCGGCCGCCTTCGAGTGGCAGCCGCCGGAGATGCTCGACCGCATGCTCACCATGCTGCGCGGCGCGGCGGCGCCGTGCGCGCTGTTCGCGATGGGGGTGACGGTCGCCCTGCAGCCGCCGCCCGAGCGCGGCGCGCTGGGCGAGCTGTCGCTGCTCCTTTCGATCAAGCTGGTGGCGCACCCGCTGATGGCCTTCGCCATCGTCTCGCTCGCGAACGTCGACCATCTGTGGTTGACGACGGCGATCCTGATGGCGGCACTGCCGCCGGCGACCAACGTGTTCGTGCTCGCGACCCAGTACCGCACCTATGTGGAGGGGGCCTCCAACGCGGTGCTGGTGGGCACCGCCGTCTCGGCGGTGACGGTGACGGCGATCCTCTACGCGATCACCACCGGGCTCCTCTAGCCGCGGGCGAGCGGCGCGCGCCTCAGCCGACCCCGAGCCGCATCATGGTGCGGCGCAGGGGGCCGACGCTGCGGGCGGCGGCGAGGGCGAGCGTGCGCACCGCGCTCACGGGCAGGAAGCCCGACAGCAGCGAGCGGTTCAGCATGTCGACCCCCACCGTGCGCACCCCGACATCGAGACGGCGGCGGCGGTCGTAGGCATCGGCGAGGCCGGCGAGGGTGCCGTCCTCGCGCGCGGCGGTGAGAAGCTCGGCCAGCGTCGCGACGTCGCGCAGGCCCAGATTGAGGCCCTGCGCGCCGATCGGCGGAAACCGGTGCCCGGCCTCGCCCACCAGCACCACGTTGGCGCGCCCGAAGCGGGTGGCCACCAGCCCCTCCAGCGCGAAGGTGCCGCACGGGCCGTCGACGTGCATGGTCCCCAGCACGTGGTGCGCGCGCTGTTCGATCTCGCGGGCCAGCGCCTCTGGCGCGAGCGCGGCGCGGCGCGCGGTCTCCTGCGGCCGGTCGACCCACACCAGCGAGGAGCGCTCGCCGGGCAGCGGCACCAGCGTGAACGGCCCGTGGGCGGTGTGGAACTCGATCGACGTGTCGCCGTGCGGGCGCTCGTGCGAAAGCGTCGTCGCGAGGGCGCTCTGCGGGTAGGACCAGCGCCGCGCGCCGAACCCCATCTCGTCGCGCACGAGGGAGTGGAGGCCGTCCGCGCCGACGACGAGGTCCGCCGCGACGGGGCCCTGCGCCGTCGCCACCGTGGCGGGGAGGCCGGGAACGAGAGCGGTCGCCCGCGCGTCGACCCGCACCACATCGGCCGCGGCGAGGCGGGTGGACAGGGCTTCGT
>JAUIJH010000127.1 GCA_030431335.1 Alphaproteobacteria bacterium | reverse complement strand
CTACATCGCGCGCGCGATCCTCACCGTGATCCGCCTGTGGCGGGCCGATCCGTCCAGCGAGGCCTGATCCGTTGTCCGAACCGCTCATCTGGACGGCGCTCTATTTCGGGCTCCAGATCCTCCTCGGCCTGCCCATCGGCTTCGTGCTGATCTCCACCGTCGTCGTCTATTCGCTGGCCGCCGGCATCGACATGAGCCTGATGGCCGAGCGCGTCATCTTCGCCTCGGTCGAGAACATCATCGTCATCGCGATCCCGCTCTTCATCTTCACCGCCAAGGTTATGGACCATGGCGGCATCTCGGACCGGCTGTTGAAATTCTGCCTCGCCCTGGTCGGCCACCGACCGGGCGGGCTGGCGCAGGTCAACATCGTCTCCTCCATCATCTTCTCCGGCATGAGCGGCGACGCGACCTCCGACGCCTCGGGCATCGGCCAGGTCCTTATCCGCATGATGCGCCAGGAGAACCGCTATCCGCCGGCCTACGCGGCGGCTGTCACGGTGGCGTCCTCGTCCATCGGGCCAATCATCCCGCCCTCGATCCCGATGCTGGTCTACGCCTTCTTCTCCGGCGCCTCGGTGGGGGCGCTCTTCCTCGCAGGCATCATTCCGGGCCTCATCATGGGGATCGCGATGATGGCGCTCGTCGCCGTCCAGGCCCGACGCCGCGGCTTCCCGACGGAGGAGCGCCTAACCCGCGGTGCGCTTCTGACGGCGACGGTCCGCGCCATCGGCCCGCTGCTGATGCCGGTCATCCTGCTGGGCGGCATCTATTCAGGCGTCTTCACGCCCACCGAGGCGGCGGCCGTGGCGGGTGCCTATGCGGTGCTCCTGTCGATCTTCCTCTACCGCATGGCCTCCTGGTCGGGCCTTTACGGGGCGCTGCTGGAAAGCGCCAAGCAGTCCGGCATGGTGTTCCTCCTCATCGGCGGCGGGTTCGCGCTCAACTACGTCTTCACGGTGGAGAAGGTGACGGAGGCGATCACCACCTTCATCCTGGCGATGGAGCTGACGCAGCTTCAGCTCCTCATGGTGGTGCACGCCGCTTTCATCGTGATGGGCATGTTCCTCACCAAGGCGCCGATGATGTACGTCGTTGTCCCGGCTCTCATTCCGGGCCTCACGGCGGCCGGCATCGACCTCGTCCACTTCGGCGTCATCATCGTCCTCAACATGATGATCTCGATGATCACGCCGCCGATGGGGCTGATGGTGTTCATCGTCGGCGGGCTCTCCAAGATCCCCATCGGGCCGATCTTCCGCGAGAGCGTGCCGTTCATGATCGTGCTCTACGCGGTGCTGTTCCTCATCACCGTCTTCCCCGAGATCGTGCTCTTCCTGCCCTCGATCGCCCGCTGATGGCGCCGAGGAACGTCCTTCTCGTCGGCGTCGACCAGATGCGCGCCGACGTCGCCGGCCCCGGCAAGGCGGTGCCGGCGCTGACGCCCAACCTCGACGCGCTCTATGCCGAGAGCGCGCACTTCCCTCGCGCCTACGCCTCGTGTCCGCTGTGCACGCCCTCGCGCGCCTCGCTCTTCACCGGCGACTACGCCTTCCGCCACGGCATGGGCACCAACTGCGACATGTACCATGTGCTGGCCGCCGAGCTCGCCGACCCCTCGCGCCTCATGCACCACGGGTTGCGGGAAGCCGGGATGCGCTGCGGTTTCGTCGGCAAGTGGCATGTCGGCACGGAGCGCGGGCCGGGTGCCTACGGCTTCGAGGGGATGGATCTCGCAGGCTACGGCAACATCACGCGGACAGCCGGCTTCCGCGACTATCTCGCCCGGAATGGCCTTTCCTACACCGTGGAGCCGACGCTCTGCTTCAATCCCGACGGGCAGACGATGTCGGCCGGCCACTGGCGCGGTCCCATCGCCTCGACGCCGGCGCACTATCTGGTGGAGGAGACCATGGCGCTCCTCTCAGGCTATGCCGAGGCGGATGCGCCCTTCTTCGCGACGGTGCAATTCTGGGACCCGCACGCGCCGCACCTCGTCACCGACGAATATTATGGCATCACCGACCGCAAGGCACTGACGCCGTGGCCGAATTTTGCCGACGACCTCGCCGGAAAGCCGCGCCGCGTGCGCCGCGAGCGCGATGATTTCTACCGCCTGCACCCGCGTACGGAATCCGAAGCGGTGGAGTATATCGGCCTCTACTGCGACCACATGGCGATGCTGGATGCCGAGATCGGCCGCCTGCTCGCCTGGCTCGACGCGAGCGGGCTCGCCGAGGACACCCTCGTCGTGTTCACCTCCGACCATGGCGACATGACCGGCGCCCACGGCGGGCTGATCGACAAGGGCCTCCTCTACGAAGAGGCCGTGCGCATCCCGCTCCTCTTCCGCCACCGCGACATCGCGCCCGGCCCCCGCGCGGGCCTCGCCCTCAACATGGACATCATGCCCACCGTGCTCGCCGCCCTCGGCATCGGCCACGCGCCGCGCGACGGGGGCGACCTCTCGCCGGCACTCGCGGACCCGGCGGCCCGCATCCGCACCCGCGCCCTCCTGGAGTTCCACGGGCTGCGCTTCCTCTATTCGCAACGCGCGCTGATCGACGAGGCCGGCACCAAGTTCATCTTCTCCCCCGGCGATTACGACGAGCTCTACGACCTCGCCGCCGACCCCGACGAACTCCACAACCTCGCCGACCTGCCGGCGGCGGCCGATCGCCTCGCCGCCATGCGCCAGGCGATGATCGAGGAGACGGCCCGCTTCGGCGATCCGCTGCGCGACTGCCTCGCCAAGTTCAACGGCCAATGGCAGACGGGCTCCGGCCAGTTCGACGCCACCTCCGCCTACCTGAAACCCTAGCGCATACCGCGCCCGTTCGGCCGCGAGGTCGATGCGCTAGCTCTAGCGCGCGGTTGCGGGCAGGGGGATCGCTGCTACCCTTGCGGGCGGCAACGAACGAGCGGGGGTTGGGCGTGGGATCAACGCGGCAAGCGTGGACGCGGGGCGAATGAGCGCCGAAATTCTCATCGTCGGCGCCTGCACCACCGGGTTGACGCTGGGGTGCGAACTGTCCCGGCGCGGCATCCCGGTCAGGATCATCGACAAGAACGACGGCATTCCCCAGACCACGCGCGCCGTCGGCCTGCACGGGCGCAGCCTCGAGATCCTGGCCGACCTCGGCATCGCGGACGATTTTTATGCGCTCGGCGAGCCGATTTACGCGGCGAACGTCTTCATCGACGGGGAGCGCGTCAAACGCCACGTCTTCCCGGCCCTCGACCGGCCGTTTCCCTACAACATCGCCCTGCCGCAATACGAGACGGAGCGGTTGCTCGGCGCGTGCCTGGCGGGGCTGGGCGCAAAGGTGGAGCGGCGCACGGCGCTCACCGGCCTTGCCGAGCGGGCGGACGGCCTGTCGGCGACGCTCGCCCTGCCGGACGGGTCGAGCGAGACCGTCGACGTGTCGTGGGTGGTTGGCTGCGACGGCGCCCACAGCACGGTGCGCCACCTCAACCACCAGCATTTTCCGGGCGATGCGGAGGAGCACTGCTACCTCATCGCCGACGTGGTGCTGGAGGGCGATTTTCCTCGCAACGAGCAGACCCAGTTCGCCAGCCGCCACGGCATCATGTTCATGCTGCCGCTGCCGGGCGGGCGCTATCTGGTGGCTGGCAACTGGCATCCGCTGGCGGTGCACGACCCGGCCGTCGAGCCCGACCTCGGCCATGTCCAGGCGCTGATCGACGAGCGCGTGACGCCGCGCGGCGTTGCGCGCGACCCGCGGTGGATCAGCCAGTACCGCGTCAACTACCGCCTGACGCCCCACTACCGCCACGGCCGCACCTTCCTCGCCGGCGATGCGGCGCACATCCACAACCCGTTCGGCGGGCGGGGCATGAATTGCGGCATCCAGGACGCGCACAATCTGGGCTGGAAGCTCGCCATGGTGCTGCGCGGGGAGGCGCCGCAGGTGCTCCTCGACACCTACGAGGCCGAGCGCCGCCCCGCCGCCGCGACCAACCTCAAATGGACGCGCGAATCGTCCATGCCGTTCCTCAATTTCGGCCTGTTCGACGCCGCCGCGCGCGAGGCTTTCGTGGCCAGGCTGAGGGCCGAGGTGCCGGCGAAGGAGGCGATCGACCGGCACCTCGGTTCGCTGGAGCTCGACACCGTCTATCCCGCGAGCCTGGTGTCGCGCGCGCACGTGCGCGACCTGGAGCGGCACAAGGCGTTCCTCGCCGGCCCGCCGCCCGGCGCCGTCGCGGCCGGGGCCGGCCCGCTGCGCCTCCGGGGCGCGCCGACCACGCTGGCCGACCTCCTCCGCGGCACCCACTTCACGCTCTTGGTGTTCGCCGGCAGCGAGCCCGCGACGCGCGACCTCGACAACACGGCGGCGCTGGTGGAGGGGTTCGCCGCCCGCTTCGCCGGCATGATCCACGCGTATCTGGTGGTGGCGGGCGAGGGGGCGCAGGAGGAGGGGGCGGAGGAGGTCACCGCCGCGGTGCCCGCCCTCCACGACCTCGCGGGCGCGCTGCATGGCGTCTACGGCGCTGCCGAACCGGGGCTCTATCTCATCCGGCCCGACGGCCATGTCGGCTTCCGCAACCAGCCGCCGGCGCTGGTGCCGCTGCGCAGCTACTGCGACGCGGTGTTCTCGTGCGCCACCGTCTCGCCCGCGCCGCCGGCTGCTTCCGCCGCTACTGCGCGGCCATGACCGAGGGCCGCCGCGCCTCGCGCGCCTGGCCCGCGGCGGCAAAGCCCGCCTTGCCCGCATAGCCGCCCACGATGGCGGCCCGCTCGGCGCGGGTCATCACCGCGTCGACGCTCTCGAACCCGCCCGGCGCGCGCTTTTCCACCTCGTCGATCACCCGCTCGGGGCCGCCCTTGCGGTTGAGGTGCACCACCTCGGCCGTCTTGGGCAGCCGCTCCGCCTCATAGGCGGCGAGCGCCTGGCGCGGGTGCTCGGCCGCCGCCAGCGCATCGGCGAGGGTGCGCGCGTCGAGGATCGCCTGGCTCGCCCCGTTGGAGCCGACCGGGTACATCGGGTGCGCCGCGTCGCCCAGCAGCGTGGCGCGACCGAAGGTCCAGCGCGGCAGCGGATCGCGGTCGCACATGGGGTACTCGTAGGCCTGCGGCGTCGCCTCCACCAGCGCGGCGAAATCGTAGCCGGGGATGGCGAAGCGGCGCGCATAGGGCAGCACCAGCGCGCGCTGGGCGGGCCGCGACCAGCTCTCCTTCGGCGGCGGCGAGGTGGCCCCGTCCGCCATCTTGATGTTCACCACCCAGTTCATCAGCTGCCGCCCGCCTTGCGGGTGCGCGATGGGGTAGAGCACGGCCTTCGCGCCCATGCCGCCGCCGATCGCCATGGTGCGCCCGTCGCGCCAGGGGGTGAACTCGGCCGCGCCGCGCCACATCAGGACGCCGTTCCACTTCGGCGCGCCCTCGTCGGGATAGAACTTGCGCCGCGTGACGGAGTGTATGCCGTCGGCGCTGATCAGCACGTCGCCGCGCGCGGTCACGGCGGCGCCGCCCGACACGGCGTCGGTGAAGTGGGCCGTGATGCCGCCGTCGTCCTCCACGAAGCCGGCGAGGGAGAGGCCGGTCTTGACCGCGTCCGGGCCGAGCCGCTCGATCACCGCGTCGTGCAGCACCTTCTGCAGCCGGCCGCGATGGATCGAGAATTGCGGCACCGGGTGCCCGGCATCGATGCCGCGCAGCTCCTGCCACACTTCCTGGCCGTAGCGGTTGTAGTAGGCGAGTTCGCGCGTGCGCACGGCCACGAGGTCGAGCGCCGGCAGCAGGCCGATCTCGGCCAGCTCGCGGATCGCGTGCGGCAGCGTGTTGATGCCCACGCCCACCTCGCGCACGGCGGGCGACTGCTCGTAGAGCATGGCGCGGATGCCGCGCCGGTGCAGCATCAACGCGGTGGTGAGGCCGCCGATCCCGGCCCCGGCGATGAGTACCTTCATGGCCGCCCCCTATGCCGCGCTCTCGGGCGGCGGCAGAAAGTCCACTTCGTGCTTGGCCGACACGGCCACCACCTCGGACGGATCGGCCGTCGGGCCCAGGTTGTGCAGCGCCCAGAACAGATCGTATAGCCGCCCCGTGGGCGTGACCCAGAAGAGGCACTTCACCGTCGCATCGGACCGGTTGAACAGGCCATGCGGGATACCGCGCGGCAGGCGGATGAGGTCGCCCGGATCGGCGAACCCCTCCGCGCCGTCGAGCACCGTCGTCATGCGGCCCTCGAGCATGTAGATGAACTCGTCCTGCGTCGGGTGGATGTGCGGCGGCACGAAGGTGCCCGGCGGCAGCGTCGCGTGCCAGGACAGGGACGCCTCGCAAAGCTGTTTGGGCACATAGGTCTGGCCGAGGATGTTCCAGGAAATCCCGTCGATCCCGCTGCCATGGGGCGTGATGCCTGCGGTCATGATCATGGGCGATAGTCCTCGTCTTTAGCGCGCACGGGTGCCGGATGGCGCGAACCGCACCACGCGGCGCGGATCCGGTCAAGCCGCGCGTTAAGCTATGCTTAACCACATCGATCGAGCCGTTTGACGGCCATGAGGGCGACGGCCGTGTCAACGGGCCGCCCGGAGCCACGCGCAGCGCAGCGAGCATGGCGAGGACGGGGGCGGAGCCCGAACCCGTTGACGCGGCCTTCGCCCGGCCGACCCTCGATCGGGGATCCAGCCCGTCCCGAAGGGACATCAGGGGCTGGACCCCTGGCCATCGCCGAGATGGAGGGAGCGCGAGGGGGGAAACCCCTCGCATTCCGGCGAAAAAAGTCGGCGCGCAGCGCCGTCCGCAACCTTTCGGCCTCGCAACAGGCGGTGCGCTACACGTGCAGGAAGCGGTCCTTGATATCCGGCGTCGCCCTCAGCGCGTCGGACGTGCCCTCCCAGGCGACGCGCCCCTTCTCGATCACCACGTGCCGGTCGGCGAAGCGGGTGAGCGCGTCGACGTTCTTGTCGATCACCAGGATCGCCTCGCCGGCGTCCTTGATGGCCGTGAGGCACGCCCAGATCTCCTCGCGGATGAGGGGGGCGAGGCCCTCCGTCGCCTCGTCGAGCACCACGAGGCGCGGGTTGGTCATCAAGGCGCGGCCGATGGCGAGCATCTGCTGCTCGCCGCCCGAGAGCTGGTTGCCCATGTTGCGCCGCCGCTCCTTCAGGCGCGGAAAGAGGCTGTAGACGTTTGCGAGGGTCCAGCGCGCGGAACCGTCCGCCCGGTGCGTCGCGACGAGGTTTTCCTCCACCGTCAGCGTCGGGAAGATCTGCCGCCCCTCCGGCACCAGCCCCAGCCCGTGCCGGGCCACCACGTGCGGCTCCTTGCCGGTCACGTCGTCGCCGTCGATGGTGATGCGCCCGCCGCGCGGCTTGATCAGCCCGAAGATGGACTTCACCGTCGTCGTCTTGCCCATGCCGTTGCGGCCCAGCAGCGTCACCACCTCGCCGGCGCCCACGGTGAGGTCTATGCCGAACAGGATGCGCGACTGGCCGTAGCCCGCCTCCAGGCCCTCCACCACCAGCATCAGCCTTCCTCCCCCAGATAGGCGGCGCGCACTTCGGGGTCCGCGCGCACCGCGTCGGGCGTGCCGGAGGCGATGAGGCGGCCGTAGACGAGGGCGCTCACGGTATCGGCGAGGGCGAACACGGCGTCCATGTCGTGCTCGATGAGGACGAGGGTGTGGGTCGCCTTGAGGTCGGCCATCAGCGCGATGAGGACGGCGCCTTCCTCGTGGCCGGTGCCGGCGAGCGGCTCGTCGAGGAGCAGGAGCTTGGCGTCGGTGGCGAGCGCCAGCGCGATCTCGAGCTGCCGCTTTTCGCCGTGCGACAGGTCGCCGGCGCGCCGGTGGGCGGCCTCGGCGAGGCCGACGCGGGCGAGCGCGGCCATCGCCGCCTCGTTGAGCACGCTCTCGCTGGCGGCGGGGGTGAAGAAGCGGAACGAGGAGCCGGAGCGCGCCTGCACGGCCGTCGCGGCGTTCTCCAGCACGGTGAAGCCCTCCAGGATCGAGGTGATCTGGAACGAGCGGGCGAGGCCCTTCTTCACCCGCGCGGCCATCGACAGGCGCGTGATGTCCTCGCCGGCGAAGCGCACCGTGCCCGAATCGCTTTTGAGGGCGCCGGAGAGCTGGTGGATCAGCGTCGTCTTGCCGGCCCCGTTGGGGCCGATGATGGCGTGGATCTCGCCCGGCGCCACGTCGAAATCGATGCCGTCCGTCACCTTCAGCGCGCCGAACGACTTGCACAGGTTGCGCACCGACAGGAGCCCGCTCATCGCCGCCGCCCCCCGAACACGCGTCCCGCGAGCCCCGCCAGCCCGCCGCGCGTATAAAGCACGATGAGGACGAGCAGCGCTCCGAACACGATGTGCCAGTGGACCCACAGCGAGGACAGGATCTCCTCCAGCATCAGGAAGCCCACCGCGCCGGCGATGGCGCCCGTGAGCGTGCCCATGCCCCCGAGCACCACCATCACGATGAGCTCGCCCGAGCGCTGCCATGTCATATAGGCGGGCGACACGAACTCGGTCTGGTTGGCGAGGAGCACCCCCGCGAGCCCCGCGATCGCCCCGGCGAGCACGTAGGCGGTGAGCTGGTAGGGGTAGGGCGAGAAGCCGATGGCCTGCATCCGCACCCGGTTGTCGCGCGTGCCGCGCAGCACCCGCCCGAAGCGCGAGGCGACCACCGCGCGCAGCAGGAAGAACGCGCCGACGAGCACCGCGAGCGCCGCGTAGTAGAGGCCGATGTCGCCGTCGAGCAGGGGGGCGCCGAACAGCGTGGATCGGTCGTAGAGCGTCAGCCCGTCGTCGCCGCCATAGGCCGACAGCGACACCATGAAGAAATACGCCATCTGCCCGAAGGCGAGCGTGATCATGATGAAGTAGACGCCCTTGGTGCGCAGCGAGATCGCGCCCGTCACGAGCGCGAACAGCGCCGAGGCGAGGACCGCCACCAGCGCCTGGACGAGGACGTCGCCGATGCCGTGGGTGGCGAGGATCGCCACCGAATAGGCGCCGATGCCCATGAAGGCGGCGTGGCCGAACGACACGATGGCGCCGTAGCCGAGGATGAGGTCGAGCGACAGCGCGGCGATGGCGAAGACGATGATGCGCGTCGCCGTGACGATGAAGAACGGGTCGCCCGCCGCGTGGGCCGCGAACGGCAGCACCGCGAAGATCGCGAAGAGGACGAGCGCGCCGATCAGCGCGCCGCGCCCGGCAAGGCGCGGCGTGCGGGCGCCGGCGGGGGCCGTGTCGGTGTCCTTCACGCGCCGCCCTTCTTGGGGAAGAGGCCGGAGGGGCGGGCGAAGAGGACGATCGCCATCATGATGTAGATCAGCATCGGGGCGAGGGTGCGCCCGGTCTGCGAGGCGGCGGAAGGGTCGAGCACCTTCTGCAGCAGGATCGGCCCGAAGGTGCGCCCCACCGTGTCGACGAGGCCCACCAGAAGCGCCGCCACGAACGCGCCGCGGATCGAGCCGATACCGCCGATCACGATGACGACGAAGGTGAGGATGAGCACGTTGTTGCCCATGCCCGGCTCCACCGACAGGATCGGCGCCACCATCGCCCCGGCGAAGCCCGCCAGCATCGCGCCGAGGCCGAACACCAGCATGAACAGCCGCTTCACGTCGACGCCCAGCGCCGACACCATCGGCGCGTTGCTCGCCCCGGCGCGCAAGAGCATCCCGACGCGGGTGCGGCTCACCAGGAACCACAGCCCCAGCGCCGTGAGGAGCCCCGCCGCGATGATGACGATGCGGAACACCGGATAGCGCAGCGGCCCCACCAGCGGGATCGAGCCCGACAGGATCTCCGGGATCGGCACCGAGATCGGCGCCGCGCCCCAGATCATCAGGACGCCCTCGTTGAGGACCAGGATGAGGCCGAAGGTGGCGAGCACCTGTTCCAGGTGATCGCGGTCGTAGAGCTGGCGGAACACCAGCCGCTCCAGCACGATGCCGAACACCAGCGCCGCCGGCAGCGCCAGCGCCAGGCCGAGGAAGAAGTCGCCGGTGAGGGCCGTGAACGTCGCCGTGAGGTAGGCGCCCACCATGTAGAGGACGCCGTGGGCGAGGTTGATGAGGTCCATGATCCCGAAGATCAGGGTCAGCCCCGCCGCGACGAGGAACAGGAGGATGCCGAACTGAACGCCGTTCAGCACCTGCAGCAGAAGAAGGTTCGTCATCGCCGAGAGCCGCGCACCGAGGCGGCGGCCGGGCGAACCGGCCGCCGCCGCCGACCGGCGCCTGTTACATCGGGCATTCGGCGGCGTAGTTGTCCTGGTAGTCGTCGAACACCTTTTCCTCGATCTGGGTCTCGTACTTGCCGTCGGCGCGCTTGGCGACCTTGACGAGGTAGAAGTCCTGGATCGGGTAGTGGTTCGGGCCGAGCTTGAAGTCGCCGCGCAGCGACTGGAAGTCGGCGGCGGCGAGGCCCGCGCGGATCGCGTCCTTGTCGGAAAGGTCGCCGCCGGCGGCCTTGATGGCGCTGTCGATCATCTGCGCCGCGTCGTAGGCCTGCATGGCGTAGGTGCCGGGGACGGCGCCGTATTTGGCCTCATAGGCAGCCACGAACGCCTTGGACTTCTCGTTGTCGAGGTTGGGGGCCCAGTTGGCGCCGCCGAAGAAGCCGAGCGCCGCGTCCTGCTGGGCCGGCAGCGTCGTCTCGTCCACGGTGAAGGCGGACAGGAAGGGGATCGAATCGAGCCCGGCCTGGCGATACTGCTTCACCAGGTTGACGCCCATGCCGCCGGGCATGAACACGAACACGGCGTCCGGCTGCAGGGCGGCGATCTGGGCGAGCTCGGCGGAGAAGTCGAGCTGGCCGAGCGGGGTGAACAGCTCCGACACCACCTCGCCCTTATAGGAATGCTTGAAGCCGGCGAGCGAATCCTTGCCCGCCTGGTAGTTCGGCGCCATCAGGAACAGGCGCTTGTAGCCCTTGTCCTGCGCGTGCTTGCCCAGCACCTCGTGCACCTGGTCGTTCTGGTAGGACGAGACGAACAGGTTCTCGTTGCACTGCGCGCCGGCGAAGTTGGACGTGCCCGCGTTGGGGCTGATCAGGAACGCGCCGGCATCGGTCACCGGCTTCGCGATCGCCTGCAGGATGTTGGAGAAAATCGGGCCGACGACGAAATCGGCACCGTCGCGCTCCACCAGCGCGCGCGCCTCGTTGGCGGCGACGTCGGGCTTCAGCTGATCGTCGACGGTGACCACCTCGGTCTCCAGGCCGCCCAGCTTGCCGCCCATGTCGTCGAGCGCCAGCATGAAGCCGTTCTTGGCCTGTTCGCCGAGCACGGCAGGCGGGCCGGACAGGGTGAGCATCAGTCCCACCTTGAGGCTGTCGTCCTGCGCGGCGGCGGGGCCGGCGAGGAACGACGCCGCCAGGAGGCCGGCGGCGAACGCTACGGTTGATCTCATCCTGTTTGCTCCGATGCAGCTGTTGTTGCGCCGCGCCCGATCGTGGAGCGCGTTTGTCCGCAGATTACGCATAAAACGGGCGTCAGCAACCGGAGTGCCGGTCCTTGGCGCCGAACTTGGCTCCGTCCGGGGCAGGGCCGGGGCGGGGCAGGGGCAGGGCGGGGGGCGAAACGGCTCGGGCCGGCCGGGGGTGGTTCCGTTCCGGCCGCCGAATTGCTACCACCGCAAAACGCAATCTAGTATCGGTGTCCGTAGCGACAGGCACCGCTGTCATGGGAGAGTTTTACCTTGGATCAAACGGTTTTGACCGGACTGTTTGCGAGCATCGCAGACATCATTTCGACTGTTCACGGAAAACGTTCGGATGTTGAGGCCAGAAACGTCTTGGCCCAATTCAAGCGGCGCCAGCAGGAAGCGGGCTCGCCCGAGAAGAAGCTTGGCAATTCGTTCGGCAACCGAGAGATCATGGACTATGCGGCCATGCTCGTCGGGGTCAACGAATTCGATCCGATCTGGCTGCGGCGGACCACGCAGACCGCGTTCGCTCCCTACCTGGCGGCGATGGGCGAGCACGAGTTGACCGACGAGGCGCTCAAGGCCAAGGCCAGCGAAACGGCGGGGCAGGTGTGCGCCGCGCTCAAGCGCGCCGAGGAAGACTACAAGGGCCTGCCCACCGACGAGTTCAAACAGCTCAGCACGCTGTTCGGCTGCTGAGGCTTTCCGGCGGACCGGCGGCCGGGGCACGCGCCCCTTTCGCCGGCCGCCGGTCCGTGCCGGCGCGCGGAACGGGTGCCCCCCACGGCGCGGGCGCGTTGACCGCGCTGGCGTTCCGCTGTCTACATATGCCGCAGGAATGCCCGAAAGCAGGGCAGAAACGAACCAACATTCTGGGCGCACGTGATCGATAAATTCGCTGCAAGCATTGCGGAGGCCATCGGGCCTCTGCCGGACGGGTCGACGGTGCTTCTGGGGGGCTTCGGGGCGGTCGGGCAGGCCGACCAGCTCATCGAGGGGCTGATCGAGACCGGCGCGCGGGAGCTGACCGTCGTCGCCAACAATGCCGGCTACGGCCGCATCGGGCTGGCGCGGCTCCTGGAGCTGGGGCACGTGCGCAAGCTGATCTGCAGCTTCCCCCGCATCGCCGGCTCCACCATCTTCGAAACGCTCTACAGCTCCGGCCGCCTGGAACTGGAGCTGGTGCCGCAGGGCACGCTGGCGGAGCGCATGCGCGCGGCCGGCGCCGGCATCCCCGCCTTCTACACCGCCACCTCCGTCGGCACGAGCCTGGCGGAAGGCAAGCCGGTGCTGGAGGTGGACGGCAAGACCTACGTGCGCGAATACGCGCTCAGCGGCGACCTCGCCCTCGTCGAGGCGTGGGCCGGCGACCGCTGGGGCAACCTCACCTACAAGATGGCCGGCCGCAACTTCAATCCGATCGTCGCGACGGCGGCCACGCGGACCGTCGCGCAGGTGCACAACGTCGCCGAGCTGGGCGAACTCGACCCCGAGGCCATCGTCACGCCGGGCATCTTCGTGGACAGCCTCATCCATCTGCCGCAGGAGGAATGGGCATGACCGTCACCCTTCCCGAGGGCGTCGAGCCGCGCGGGCGCGATGCGCTCGCCGCCCGCATCGCCGCCGATATTCCCGAGGGCTGGTACGTCAATCTGGGCATCGGCCTGCCCACCCTCATCGCCGACCACGTGCCGCCGGGGCGCGAGGTGGTGCTCCACTCCGAGAACGGCATCCTGGGCCTGGGCGCCGCGCCGCCGGAGGACGAGATCGAGCCCTGGCTGGTCAATGCGGGCAAGCAGCACGTCACGCTGGTGCCGGGCGGCTCGTATTTTCACCACGCCGACAGCTTCACCATGATCCGCGGCGGGCACCTCGATCTGTGCGTGCTGGGCGCCTACGAGGTGGCCGTCAACGGCGACATCGCCAACTGGGCCACCTTCGACAACAGCCGGGCGCCGGCCGTGGGCGGGGCGATGGACCTGGCCGCCGGCGCGCGGCGGCTGTGGGTGGCGATGGACCACGTGACGCGCGAGGGCGCGGCCAAGCTGGTGCAGGCGTGCAGCTATCCGCTGACCGCGCCGGGCGCCGTCAGCCGCGTCTACACCAACCTCGCCGTGCTCGACATCGAGGACGGCGGCTTCACGGTGGTCGAGATGGTGCCGGGCATGAGCTTCGCGCTGCTGCAGGCGCTCGCCGACGCGCCGCTGCGCCTCGCCGAGCAGGACGCCGCCACCGCCTGAGGCGCGTTCAGGCGGACGCCGCGGTGCCGGCGTCGTTGCCAGTGTCGGTGTCGGCGTCGGTGTCGTCCGCCGTGTCCGCGTCCGCGTCCTGGGCGCTGTGCGGGCTCGCCACCCTGGAGGCGGGCACCACGATCGTGGCGCGGAACCCGGTGGGCAGGAACTCCCGCTCGATGGTGCCGCCGAATGAGCGCTGCACGATGAAATCGATCAGGTTGGTGCCGAAGCCCGTCCCGGTCGGGGCGGGGGCCTCGGCGGTGCTGGTCTCGGTCCACACGATCTTCAGCGTATCGTTCTGCCGCGTCCAGCCCACGTGCACCCGTCCGCCGGGATGCGACCAGGCCCCGTACTTGGACGCGTTGGTGGCGAATTCGTGCAGGATCAGGCCGAACGACTGGGCCGCGCTCTGCGAGATCGCGAAGTGCTCGCCCTCCACCACGAAAAGGTCCGGCTGGTCGTGGACGAAGGGGCCGAGCTGCAGCGACACCAGGCTCGCCAGCGGCGCCGAATCGATGGAGCCGCCCACCATCATGTCCACCGAGCGCCCCAGCGCGGCCATGCGGTGCGTCATGTCGGTGACGAGCTGCTCGGTGCTGGTGGCCCGCCGCGCCGCCAGGCGCAGGATCGAGGTGGCGATGGCGATCTGGTTCTTGGCGCGGTGGGAGGCTTCGCGGGCCATCATCAACAGCTCCGCATCCTTCGCCTGGCGCGCGCGCACCGCCTGGACGAAGGCGCGCAGCACGTCGGAGATCTCGGTGATGGGGGAGGACAGGTCCGGCACCTCGCCGCCCGAATCGAGCGCCTCGGCCACCTTGGCCGCGCTCGAGATCGAGCGGCTGAGCATGAAGCCCAGCGCGATCGCCGCGATCACCGCCCCGAGCGCCCACAGGATCAGGAACGTCACCTGGCCCGATCCGCCGCCCGCCAGCGCGACGCTGCGCGTGTCGGTCCAGGTGCAGGTGTGCCACTCCGACGGGCGCACCAGGCGCCGCACCACCCGGTGGCCCGACGACCAGTCCTGGTCCGCCGCCTCCACCTTCGGCTCGCACATGGCGACGTCGGCGGGTTTGCTGTCGGCCGCGAGCGCGATGTAGGCCGGCTTGCCCGCGCCGTCGAACACGCCGATGCCCCAGCCCTCGTCGCTCAGGTTCTGCGCCAGGATGGGGGCGAGGTCGGCCACGTCGCGGGTGAGGATCAGCACCCGCTGCTGGCCGTCCACGGTCGTGGCGCGCCGCAGCACGTTGTAGACCAGCGTGTTGGCCACGCGTCCCTCGAACAGGTTCGACACCGCGTCGATGCCGGTCGTGAAGACGCGCTCGATGGTATCGACGTCGGCCGACCTGCCGAGCTCGGTGCCGTAGGGCACGCGCGTGTTGAGAAGCTGGTGGCCGCCCCGGTCGACCACGATGAGGTGGCGGTTGGTGCCGCGCAGGGCGCTCTGGGCGCGCTGGTGCAGCTCGCGCAGCTCCCCCGCTTCGAGCCAGCCGCTGGAGGCGAACACGGCCAGCATGGTGCGCGCGCTGCGGAATTCGTTTTCCAGCCGTGTGGTGATCTCGGTGGCGATCTGGTCGCCGGCCCTGAGGATCTGCTCGTTTTCCTTGACCTGCCGCTCATACAGGATGAGGCCCAGGAAGACGGCTGCCGGTGCCACCAGAACGGTGATCATGGCCAACAGAACCGTGTGGATCGACAGCTTCAACGCTTACTCCTCGCCTCACCGGCGCTTCGGGCGGACACCCCAATCGGTGCCGCACCGGCGACGATGGACTGAGCCGCGGCGGTGCTCGGACCGGCACCGTCGCACACGCGTTTTCGGCTGCCGGCCAGCTCGCACCCATCGAAATGCGAGATCACACCCAATGCACGCCGTCACGCCTATACACGCAGTCAGGACGGCGAAGAACGACCAACACTAGTAACTAGTATATAACATTGGCAGAGTCGCATCTGCCACTGGATGCGTGGCGCGTCCTGCAGCGCCCATCCGGCGCGTATGACGCTTATGCGCCAATTCCATGGCAACGAATTTCAGTGGCAACCAACTCAAATCGGGGAAATGGGCTTGGGCCGGCCCCGCCAGGGGCGCCGGCGCGATGCGGCCGCTTGTCCGGCCGGCCCGGACCGGCAAGGAGCGCCGCGTCCGCCCGCCGAAAACCCGCGCCGTTCCGCCGGCATGGCGCGACGCCGGCAGCCGCACGGTCTGGCGCGGCCGGGCGAAATCGCCGGCGAGGCGAGGGCGCCCGGCTTGGGGCGCGCTCGTCGCGCTAGTCGGCGGTGGCGGTCTTGGTGGTCCGCCGCGTTGCGATCGGCCGCAGCAGGAAGGCCGGCACATAGGGCGTGTCGGCGAAGGCGACGGCAGGCTCCGCCGGCTCTTCGCGGCGGCGCGACCGGCGACCCGACGCGGGTCCGGTGTCGCGCTGCGGTGCCTCGGCGGCCACCGGTTGCGGCTGCGGCTGTTGCTGCGGCGCGGCGGCGGGTGCGTCGGCCGGCTTAGCCTCGCCGCGGGGCGGCCTGGCGCGCCGCGAGCGCGTCTCGTCGCGGGCCGGCTCACCGGCTTCGGCGGCGGCGGGCGCGGCGCCCTCGCGGCTCGGCTTGGCCTCGCTGGGGGCGGCGGCGGGGGCCGTCTCCTCGCGGCTGGGCCTGGCCTCGCTGCGGTCGGCACGGGCGTCCTCGCGGCGGGGCCTCGCCTCGCGACGGCCGGACCTCGGCTCGCGGGCCGGCTTGGCCGCCGCGGCGGCCGGCGCATCGTCCACGGTCCATTCCATCG
>JAUIJH010000126.1 GCA_030431335.1 Alphaproteobacteria bacterium | reverse complement strand
GCTGGTGGACATCTCGCGCCTGACGGAGCTCTCGGGGGTGACGGACGAGGGCGACACCATTCGCATCGGCGCGCTGTGCCGTCATGTCGAGGTCGGCCGCGATCCGCTCGTGCGCCGCCATGCGCCGCTTCTGGCAGACGCCGTGCGCCACATCGCGCACGCGGCGATCCGCAACCGGGGCACCATCGGGGGTGCCTTGGCCCATGCGGATCCGGCGGCCGAATTCCCCGCCTGCATCCTCGCCCTTGGCGCGACGCTGCACCTCGACGGCCCCTCCGGCGCCCGCGCCGTCGCGGCCGAGGACTTCTTCGTCGGCGTGTTCGAGACGGTGATCGCCGAGGGCGAGATCCTGACCGCGATCAGCGTGCCGAAGGCCGCCGAAGGGGAAGCGCAGGTGCTGGAAGAGGTGGCCCGGCGCTCGGGCGACTACGCGCTTGCCGGGCTGACGCTGGTGCGCCGCGCATCGGGGTATCGCCTCGTGCCGTTCTCGGTCGGCCCCAAGCCGGAGCTGGCGCGGGGCGCGATGGCGAGGCTCGACGCCGGCGACATGGACGGTGCGGTGGCCGCGCTCCGGGCCGAGATCGACCCGCAATCGGACACCCAGGCGAGCGCGGGCTATCGCCGGCATCTCGCCGGCGTCCTCCTGCGGCGCGCCGTGGCAAGGATCGAGGGAGACGCGAAGTGAGCGAGATGTTTCGCGCAAAAATCGACATCGAGCTGACGGTGAACGGCGAGGCCGTCGAAGGCAGCGTGCCAGCGGGGCAGCACCTGATCGACTTCCTGCGGCTCGAGTGCGGGCTGACCGGCGCGCATGCGAGCTGCGAGCACGGCGTGTGCGGCGCCTGCACGGTGCGCGTGGACGGGATCGCCGTGCGCGGCTGCCTGATGCTCGCCGCCCAGGCGGACGGGGCCGAAATCTGGACCGTCGAGGGCTTGTCCGAGACCGCCGCGATCAAGGACCTTCAGGAAGCGTTCGTGGCGCGCAACGCGCTGCAATGCGGCTTCTGCACGCCCGGGATGCTGGTGGCGGCGGAGGAGCTGCTCGCCGGCGGCGGCGTGCCGAGCAGGGCCGAGATCCGCGAGCACCTGTCGGGAAACTACTGCCGCTGCACGGGCTACGAGGCGATCGTCGACGCGGTCGAGAGCGTGGCGCGAACGCGCGCGGGGAGGGGGGCGGCATGACGATCCCCTTCGGCAATCCGGACCGCCCCAATTCCTACATCGGCAAGACGGTTCCGCGCCCCAACGCGGCCAAGCTGGTGGAGGGACGAGGCCGCTACGTGGACGACATCGTGCTGCCGCGCATGGTGCACGTCGCCTTCGTCCGCTCCCACTTCGCGCATGCGCGGATCGCCGGCATCGACACGGCCGCCGCGCGCGAGGTGCGCGGGGTGCTGCGCGTCTTCACGGGGGCGGAGCTTGCCGAGGTCTGCACGCCGTGGGTCGCCGTGCTCGCCCACCTCAAGGGCCTGAAATCGCCTCCCGAGCATGCCCTGGCGGTGGACCGGGCGTGCTGGGTGGGCGAACCCGTCGCCGCGGTGGTCGCAACCTCGCGGGCGGCGGCCGAGGATGGCGCCGCGCTGGTCGAGCTCGACCTCGAACCGCTGCCCGTCGTCACCGACATGATGAGCGCGCTCGACCCTGCGACGCCCGTGCTGCACGAAGCGCTGGGGGACAATCTCGCCTTCCGCCGCGAGCACGTGGAGGGCGATCCCGACGCGGTCTTCGCCTCGGCGCACAAGGTGGTCTCGGCAAAATTCGTTACCGCACGGCACACCGGCGTCACGCTCGAGCCCCGGTCCATCCTCGTCGACTGGAATCCGGCCGACCGGCAGATGACAGCTTATCATGCGACGCAGGCGCCGCACATGATCCAGGCCGTCCTCGCCCAGCATCTCGACCTGCCGGAAAGTCGCGTGCGGGTGATCTGCGGCGATGTCGGCGGCTCCTACGGGATCAAGGTGCACGTCTATCCCGACGAGGTGGCGACGGCGGCCATCGCGAAAATAATGGGCCGCCCGGTGAAGTTCGTGGCCGACCGGCTCGAGAGCTTCACCACCGACATTCACGCCCGCGACCATGAGATCGAGGCGCGGCTCGCCGTCGATGCCGACGGCAAGATCCTCGCGATGGACGTCGACGACTGGACGGCGATCGGCGCCTACTCGGTCTATCCGCGCACCTCGGCCATCGAGGGCAACCAGGTGGTGAACCTGTGCGGCGGCCCGTACGATTTCGCCCACTACCGGGCCCGCACAACGGTAGTGTTCCAGAACAAGACGCCGACGTGCCAGTACCGCGCCGTGGGGCATCCCATCGCCGTGGCGATCACCGAGGGCCTCGTCGATCTGGCCGCCGCCGAGCTCGGCATCGACCCGGTCGAGATCCGGCGGCGCAACATGTTTCGCGACGACGCCTACCCGGTGACCTCGCCGGCGAAGATGCGCTTCGAGGGGCTGTCGCACCATGCCTCGATGGACCGCCTCATGGCGCTGATGGACTACGATGCGCTGCGGGCCGACCAGGCCGCGGCCCGCGCACGGGGCGTCCATCGCGGCATCGGCATCGCCAGCTTCATCGAGCTGACCAACCCGTCGCCCTTCATGTACGGCATCGGCGGCGCCCGCATCTCGGCGCAGGACGGCTGCACGGTCCGGATGGATCCGGACGGGTCGATCGTCGCGCTCTCGGGCGTGACCGAGCAGGGGCAGGGCACCGAGGCGATGCTCAGCCAGATCGTCGCCGAGGGCGTCGGCGTGTCGCCGTCGAACGTGCGCGTCGTCACGGGCGATACGCAGGTCACGCCCTATGGCGGCGGCACCTGGGCCTCGCGCGGGGCGGGGATCGGCGGCGAGGCGGCGCTTCGCTCCGCGCGCGCGCTGCGCGGCGCCATTCTCGAGGTGGCGGCCGCGATGCTGCAGGCCGACCAGGCGAGCCTCGACATTCGCGACGGTGCGGTCGTCGATGCCGACACGGGCGCCGAGCGCATGCCGCTCGAGGAGCTGGGCCGCATCGTCTATTTCCGCGGGGACACCCTGCCGCAAGGGCTGCCGCGCGAGCTGGTGCAGACCCGGCATTTCATCACGACGGAATACCCGTTCGCGTTCACCAACGGTGTCCAGGCCTCCTACCTGGAGGTGGATACCGAGACCGGCGTCGTGACCTTGCTCAAGCATTGGTGCGTGGAGGACTGCGGCCGGATCATCAATCCGCAGCTGGTGGACGAGCAGATCCGCGGCGGCATCGTCCAGGGCCTCGGCGGCGCGCTCTTCGAGGAGATCCACTACGACGCCGACGGCCAGCTCCTGAACGGCTCGATGGCCGACTACCTCGTGCCGATGGCGGCCGAGATGCCCGACATGGTCATCGGTCACGTCGAGACCCCGACCAAGGAGAGCGAACTCGGGGCCAAAGGCGCGGGCGAGGCCGGAACGGCGGGCGCGCCGGCCGTCGTGATGAACGCGATCAACGACGCGCTGCGCCCGCTCGCGGCGCGCGTGACGCACATGCCATTCACGCCCGAGCGCATCCTGCGCGCGCTCGGAAAGATCGAAGACTGAACCACGGGCGGACGCGGAGTTGCCCGGACAACAACAAGGGAGGACCACCATGAAGAAGATCGTCCTTACAGCGGCGTTCGCGCTGATCGCCGGGTCGGCCGCGGCTCAGCAGACCATCACCGTGAACATCGGCTCATCGCACCCGGAGCAGAACATCTGGGTCTACGCCATGAAGAACACCTTCCAGCCCGAGGTGAACCGCATCCTCGCCGAGACCGGCGACTACAAGGTGAACTGGGTCGAAAACTACGCCGGCACGCTCTACAAATTCACCGATACCCGCGAGGCGGTGATGGACGGGATCGTCGACATCGGCATGGTCGGCACGGTGTGGGAAGGGGCGAACATGCCGCTCCAGAACGTGACCTACTTCACGCCGTTCGCGACCGAGGACCACCGGATGATCATCGAGATCTTCGATGACCTGTCCGAGAACCTGCCCGAGCTGAAGGACAGCTGGGCCGAGAACGGCATGGTGCACCTGTCCTCGCTGATCACCGACAGCTACGATATCTACGCCACCTTCCCGGTGTCCTCGATGGAAGACCTGAAGAACCGCAAATTGAACGCGCCCGGCACCTCCGCGAACTGGCTCCGCAACACCGGCGCGACACCGGTCGACGGCGCGTTGACCACCTACTACACCAACATCCAGACCGGCGTGACGGAGGGGACGCTGTCGTTCGCGTCCGGCATCCTGCCGACCCGCGTCTACGAGGTGGCGCCCGAGCTGACCCGCGTCGGCATCGGCTCGATGTATTTCGGAGGTCTGGCGGCCAACAAGGACTTCTTCGAGGGCCTGCCGGAGCCGGTCCAGCAAGCGATGCGCGAGGCCGGCAAGGCCACATCGACCGCGCACGGCGACTATGTGGCGGACCTTGCCGCGCGCGCGCTCGACGAGATGCAGGCGGCCGGCCTCACGATCCACGAGCTGCCTGCGGCGGAAAAGGCGAAATGGGTCGAAAACCTGCCTAACATCATCGAGCCGTGGCTCGAGCAGACCGGCGACGACGGCCGCGTCGTGCTGAAGGCCTATTTCGATGCGCTGCGCGCACGCGGGGTGGAGCCGGCGCGCGCCTGGGACGAAGGGCTCTGAGAGCCAGCGAGCACATGAAAAAGCCCGCCCGGACGGTGCGTCCGGGCGGGCACCTGCGGGCCAGACAGGAGGCGGAATGAGCGACGAGGGCAGCACCGAGGTGGAGGACGCCTTCGTTCCGCAACTCTCGGAAGCGCCGGTGGGTGCGGTCCTCGGGTCGATCGCCGCGGTCATGTCGTCGGTCGGCACGGTCTGGATCGGTGCGCTGATGCTGCTGATCGTCGCCGACGTGCTCGGCCGCAATTTCCTCGACGCGCCGATCACCGGCGTCTCCGAGGTCGCCGCGCGCTCTGTCGTCGCCATCGTGTTCCTCCAGGTCGCCGCGGCGGTCCTGCAGAAGCGCCTGACCCGCGCAGACTTCTTCGTCCGCATGATCGAGGGCGTCTCGCCGCGTTCCGTCGCGCTGATCGAAGCCGCCTTCTCGCTGGCGGGCGCCGTGGTCTTCGCGTTGATCCTGTGGGCCTCCTTCCCCAATTTCGTCGATGCCTGGTCCACCTCCGAATTCTTCGGCGTGCAGGGCGTCTTCACCATCGCGACCTGGCCGTTCCGCGCGATCACCGTGCTCGGCTCGGCGGTCGCCTCGCTTGCGGCGCTCTACAGCGCGCAGGACGACATCCGCCGCTTCCGGAGCCTCGCATGACAACGCTCACCATCGGCTTCCTCCTGATCGGCGCGCTGGTCCTGCTCGTCCTCCTGGGCATGCAGATCGCCTACGCTTTGTTCGGCGTCGCCTTCGTCGGCATCTGGATCATCCGCAACAACATCGACCTCTCGTTCCGGATGCTCGAGCTGACCGCCTATAGCGGCATCGCCGACTATCTGTTCGCCACCATCCCGCTGTTCGTCCTGATGGGGCTGCTCGTGAGCGTGTCGAACGTGGGGCGCGACACCTTCGAGGTGGCCGAGGAGCTTCTGCGCCGGATGATCTGCGGGCTCGGCGTCGCGACCGTCGCCGCGAACACCATCTTCGCGGCCGTCACCGGGGTTTCCATCGCATCCGCCGCGGTCTTCACGCGGGTCGCGGTGCCGGAGATGACCCGCCACGGCTACCGGCCGGCCTTTTCCGCGGGCACCGTCGCGGGGTCGTCCGTCCTCGGCATGCTGATCCCGCCCTCGCTCCTCCTCATCATCTATGGGGTGCTGGCGGAGGTCTCGATCGGCGGCATGTTCATCGCGGGGATCCTGCCGGGCCTGATGCTCGCGGGCGGGTTCGTCGCCATGCTGGTGACGGTGACCATATTGTTCCCGCGCTTCGTGCTGATCGACCCCGACGCGACTCGCAAGCGGCGGCAGGACGCCGACGCCAAGAGGATGCCGCTGGGGCGGATGATCGCTAAGCTGGTGCCGATCGTTCTCCTCGTCGTCCTCGTTCTCGGGGGGCTCTATTCGGGCTACTTCACGCCGACGGAGGCGGGCGGGATCGGCGCGTTCGGCGCGCTGCTCGTCGCGCTCTCGCGCCGCTCGCTGGACCGGCACAAGCTCTGGCAGGTGATGAAGCAGACCGGGGTCATCTCGGTGTCGATCCTGCTCCTCCTGATCGCGGCGAGCTTCTACTCGCGGATGCTGGCCATCGCGGGCCTTCCGAACGCGATCGCCGGCCTGGTGACGGACGCGGGATTCGGGCCGATGGGCTTCCTGTTCTTCTGCTCCGCCATCATCCTGCTGATGGGGATGATCCTCGATTCCACGTCGATCCTCCTGATCATGGTCCCCATCGCCGCGCCGATCGCGCAGGGCCTCGGGATCGACCTGACGCATTTCGGGATCATCGTCGTGCTCGCCGTGGAGATCGGCCTTCTGACGCCGCCGTTCGGCCTGTCGGTCTTCACCGTGCACAACACGCTCAACGATCCCGGCGTATCGGTCGAGCAGATCTTCGCCGCGACGCTGCCGTTCATCGCGGTGATGCTGGCGGTGCTGGTCGTCGTGGCGCTTGTCCCCGCAACGGCGACGGTGTTCCTTTGAAACGTGAAATCGACGCGTCGATCCGCTGCACAAACGGCAAGACGCGACAACGGCGCGCACGGCCTGAGGATGCAGGCATAAGTTCGATCCTCGGCGCTATGCAACCGGCCGCCGCTCTGTCATGGTCGGTCCACTCGCGTGAGTTGCGCAATGCTGCGCGAGCAGAATCAACGGCCGGTGCAACAAGCATCGGCGAATAAGAGAACGATAATAGGGGAGATACAATGTCCGATAAGCATCTCGACCGCCGTCGTTTCCTGCAGCGATCCGCGCTTGCAGGCGGCAGTGTGGTGGCCGCGTCGACTCTGGCAGCACCAGCGGTCCTCGGCCAGTCGCCAATCGTCATGCGGATGCAGACCTCTTGGCCGGCATCCAACATCTGGGATGAGTTTGCAAAGGACTACGCGACGCGCGTGGAGGAGATGTCGGGCGGGCGCCTGAAGATCGACGTTCTTCCCGCCGGTGCGGTCGTCGGTGCGTTCCAGGTGATGGACGCGGTGTCCGACGGTGTGCTCGACGCCGCGCACTCCGTGCCGGTCTACTGGTACGGCAAGAACAAGGCGGCCTCGTTCTTCGGCACCGGCCCGGTGTTCGGCGGTTCGGCAACGACGATGCTGGGCTGGTTCTACGCGGGTGGCGGCCAGGAGCTCTACCGGGAGCTGACGCAGGACATCATGGGCCTGAACGTCGTCGGCTATCTCGGCTTCCCGATGTTCGCCCAGCCGTTCGGCTGGTTCAAGGGCGAGGTCGGCTCACCTGACGACCTTCAGGGTTTCAAGTACCGGACGGTGGGTCTGGCAGCCGACCTGATGTCCAAGATCGGCATGTCAGTGGCTCAGCTGCCCGGCGGCGAAATCGTCCCGGCGATGGAGCGCGGCGTAATCGACGCGTTCGAATTCAACAATCCGTCATCGGACCGCGACTTCGGCGCCCAGGACGTCGCGAAGAACTACTACCTCTCCTCGTACCACCAGGCGTCGGAGAGCTTCGAATACCTGTTCAACAGCGACTTCATGGAAGACCTCGAGCCCGACCTCCAGGCCATCCTGAAGTACGGCGTGGAGGCTGTTTCCACCGCCAACACGGCGAAGGCGATGCTGCGGTACTCGGAAGACCTGCAGACCCTCATCAACGAGGATGGCGTCACCGTGCACCGGACGTCGAAAGACATCCTCGCAGCCCAGTTGGACGCCTGGGACACGCTGATCGGGCAACTCGAAGAAGACGAGTTCAGCGCGCGCGTGATGCAGTCGCAGCGCGAGTGGTGTGAGAAGGTGGCGTTCTACGAGCTGATGAACGCGCCGGACTACGCGCTCGCCTACAACCACTACTTCCCGAACAAGCTGGCACTCTAGCCAGACGAGACGGCGCGGGCGTCCCGAAGCGGGCGCCCGCATTGTGTCCACTTACGCGTTCGAGGCGATATGGTTTCCTATATCAGGTTCGCTGACGCGCTTTCGGCGTGGTTCGGCAAGGCTTTCGGGTGGCTCATCATCTTCATGGCGGCGGGCACGGGGTACGAAGTGTTCGTGCGCTACGTGCTCAACGACCCGACGGCCTGGGCACTCGACGTGTCGTTCATCATGTACGGCACGATGTTCATGATGGGCGGCGCCTACACCCTCTCGCGCGACGGCCATGTGCGCGGCGATTTCCTCTACCGGCCCTGGCCGATCCGGGTGCAGGGTGGTGTCGACCTGGTATTGTACTTTGTATTCTTCTTCCCAGGCGTCCTTGCGCTGATATTCTTTGGCTGGAAATACGCGTCCAGATCGTGGCGTTACATGGAAGTTTCGGTCAATAGCCCAGCAGGCGTGCCGATCTTCCAGTTCAAGACCGTCATCACGGCCGCGGGGATCCTGCTGTTCATCCAGGGGGTCGCACAAGTGATGCGTTGTGTGATCGCGTTGCGGCACGGCTACTGGCTGGAAGCCGAAGACGACATCGACGAGACCGAAGACAAGTTGATGCGCGAAGCGTTGAAGGCCGAGAAGGATGCCCACCCATGAGCGATCCCTATATCGCGCTCACCATGCTCGGGCTCTTCATCTTCACGGTGTTCCTGGGCTTTCCAATCGCCTTCACGCTGATGGCGATGGGCATCGGCTTCGGCTACTACGCCTACTTCGACCCAGGCCGCATGTGGCGCAGTTTCAACCGCCTGGAAGTGGACGCGAGCACGTTCGACCAAACGCGGCTTTGGCTCGACGGCCTGTTCAACAACCGCATCTTCGACCTCTTCGTGAACCAGACCTACACGGTCATGTCGAACGAGGTGCTCACCGCCGTCCCCCTGTTCCTGTTCATGGGCTACATCGTCGAGCGGGCGAACATCGTCGATCGGCTTTTCTCGACGCTCAACATCGCGTCGCGCAACGTGCCGGGGTCGATGGGCGTTGCCGCGCTGATCACGTGCGCGCTGTTCGCCACGGCGACAGGCATCGTCGGAGCGGTGGTGACGCTGATGGGCCTGCTCGCGCTCCCCGCGATGCTGAAGGCGCGCTACGACCATTCGTTCGCGTCCGGCATCATCTGCGCGGGCGGAACGCTCGGCATCCTCATTCCGCCGTCGATCATGCTGATCGTGTACGCGGCGGCTTCCAACGTCTCGATCGTCCGGCTCTATGCCGCGGCGCTGTTGCCGGGGCTCACCCTGGTGGGGCTCTACCTCATCTACGTGGTGGGGCGGTCGATATTGCAGCCATCGGTGGCGCCGCGCCCGCGCGAGGACGAAGTGCCGAAGGTGCCGGCGCTGCAACTCATCGGCATGATCGCGACGTCCTTCCTTCCGCTCGCGGTCCTCATCCTCGCGGTCCTCGGCTCCATCCTGTTCGGCCTGGCGACGCCGACGGAAGCGGCATCGATCGGAGCGCTGGGCGGGATCGCGCTGGCGATCATCTACCGGTCGATGACGTGGCAGCGGCTGCGTGAGAGCGTCTACCTCACCGTGCGCACGACGGCGATGGTGTGCTGGCTCTTCGTCGGGTCGTACACGTTCTCCAGCGTCTTCTCTTATCTCGGCGGCGAGCAGGTCATCGCCGAGTTCGTGCAAAGCCTCGATCTGTCGCCGTTGATGTTCCTGATCCTCGCGCAGATCATCATCTTCCTGCTCGGCTGGCCACTGGAATGGTCGGAGATCATCATTATCTTCGTGCCGATTTTCCTGCCTCTCCTCGCGATTTTCAATATCGACCCGCTGTTCTTCGGTATTCTGGTCGCGTTGAACCTGCAGACGAGCTTCCTTACTCCACCAATGGCGATGTCTGCCTACTACCTCAAAGGTATTGCGCCGCCAGAGGTCCGTCTGACGCAGATCTTCGCCGGCTGCATGCCGTTCCTGCTCTGCGTGTTCATCTCGATGGCGCTGATGTACATGTTCCCGCAGATCGTGTTCTACCTGCCCGAACAAATGTATGGGAACTGAGCCGGCAGTGACTCGAGCCGCCGAGATTCTCGCCCTCGATGCGCTGACGCTTCGCAACCGGCTCGCCGCCGGTGCGCTGAAGGCGGTCGAGGTGGCCGACGCCTACAATGCCCAGATCGCGGCGCGGGACGGGGACGTCGGCGCGTGGGCTTGGCATGAGCCGGCATTCGTGCGCCACCAGGCTGAGGCGATGGACGAGATCCGCCGCAGCGGCCGGCCCATCGGTCCGCTGCACGGCGTGCCGGTCGGGGTGAAGGACATCATCGACACGGCCGGGATCAGGACCGAGAACGGCACGAAGGCCGATGCCGGCCGCGTGCCCACGGAAGACGCCTTCGTCGTCACGCGGCTCAAGGCGGCGGGCGCCCTCATCCTGGGCAAGACGGTGACGACCGAGCTCGCCTTCCTGGATCCCTCGCCGACGCGCAACCCGCACGATCCCGCCCATACGCCGGGCGGCTCGTCGGCCGGGTCCGCGGCCGCGGTCGCCAGCGCGATGACGCCGCTCGCCATCGGGACGCAGACGGGCGGCTCGGTCGTTCGGCCGGCTTCGTTCTGCGGCGTCGTCGGCTTCAAGCCCACGTTCGGCATGATCCCGCGCACCGGCATCCTGGAACAGTCCGCCTCGCTCGATACGGTGGGGGTCTTCGCCCGGAACCCGGTCGACGCGAGCCTCCTTGCCGAAGTCCTCGCGGGCTATTGCGATCGCGATCCGGCTACGCGCCCGTCTCCGATGCCGCCGCTGCTGGAGACCGCGCTCACCGCGCCTCCGGTTCCTCCCACCCTCGCATTCCTTCGCCTGCCGGGCTGGGACGAGGCGGAACCCGATGTGCACGAGGCGTTCGCCGCGCTCGCCGAGCAACTCGGCGAACGGGTGTTCGAGGCCGAGCTGCCGAGCGTCTTCGCCGATGCGGCGACCGTTCGCCAGCGGATCAACGACGCGGAGATGGCGCGCGCCTACCGGCGCTATGCACGCTATGGCGAGGCGATCGGTCCCAACGTGCGCGAGGCGATCGAGCGAGGGACGGCGCTGAGCGCGCTCGATTATCTCGGCGCCAGGGACTGGCAGGGCGTGCTGGCCGCGACGTTGGCGCCGATCTTCGAGCGGGCCGACGCGATCCTTTGCCCGGCCGCCCTCGGCCCCGCCCCGCGCGATCTCACCACGACGGGCAACTCGATCTTCAACGGCGTCTGGACGCTGTGCGGCCTTCCGGCCGTTACCCTGCCGCTTCTCGCCGCATCGAACGGTATGCCGATGGGCGTGCAACTCGTCGGCGCGCGCGGCGGCGACGCCCGCCTGATGCGGACAGCACGCTGGCTGTTCGAGAGTTTGGAGGATGCGACATGAGGCGATTTTCCGCGGTGTTCGCCATGGCCTTGATGATCGTGTTCATCGCGATTCTGATCTGGAAGGTGCCCGAACCCGATCTGGCCGCCGTCGCGCTGCTCACGGTCGGCCTGGCGCTTGCCGACTTCGTGCTCGCCCTGCGCGGACGTTGAGGTTCCGCGCAGTGCGGCATCGGCGGAACGGGGGAGCCGCCGCGGGCCCGAGCCGACGACAACCAGTCCGGCTCGCGCCCCTACTCGGCGACGGCCCGGCTCGGTAGGCCGGCGATCGCCTCGGCGGCGAGCTGGAACGACGTCAGCCGCGCCTGGTGATTGTGGATGGCGCCGACGACGAAAATCTCGTCCGGTTCGTAGCGGGCGATATGCCCCGCGATCTGGCGGCGGACGTTGGCCATCGTGCCGACGGCCGAGACACGCTGCATCCCCTCCACCAGCGGCATAAGGTTCGGGTCGATCACGCTGGCGAGGTCGTGGGTCGGGCGCGGCAGGGGGCCGGGGCGGCCGGAGCGCAAGTTGGCGATGGCCTGCATCTGCGAGGATTGAAGGTAGCGCGCCTCCTCGTCGCTGCCCGCGGCGTAGACGTTGATGGCGATCGCGGCGTGCGGCGCGGCGAGGCGGTCCGACGGGCGGAAGTTCTGGCGGTAGACGGCAAGCGCATCGCTGATCATGTTCGGCGCGAAGTGGGACGCGAAGGCGTACGGCAGGCCGAGCATCGCGGCGAGCTCGGCGCCGAACGTGGACGAGCCGAGGATCCAGACCGGCACATGGGTGCCGGCGCCCGGAATGGCGCTGACGCGGGTCGCGCCGGGCGCCACGTCGAGGAACGCGATCAGCTCCATCACGTCGTTGGGGAACTTGTCCGCCTGCTCCGCGTAGCGGCGCAGGGCGCGGGCCGTGGCCTGGTCGGTGCCGGGGGCGCGACCGAGGCCGAGATCGATGCGTCCGGGGAACAGCGTCTCCAATGTGCCGAACTGCTCGGCTACCATCAGGGGGGCGTGGTTGGGCAGCATGATGCCGCCGGAGCCGACGCGGATCGTGCTCGTTTTCGCCGCGAGGTGACCGATGAGGACGGCGGTCGCGGAACTCGCGATGCCGGGCATGTTGTGGTGCTCGGCGACCCAGTATCGCGTGTAACCCCACGCTTCGGCCTGTTGAGCGAGGTCGACACTGGCGGCGAGGGCGTCGGCCGCGGTGCCGCCTTCGGGGATCGGTGCGAGATCCAAGACGGAATGGGGAACCATGAATGTCTCCGGTCTGGTCCGGGCCGCGTCCACCCGGGGCGAAACGAATGCGATCCCCGCAGCGGGGTCACGGCGCCTGTCCCGGAGAATGTGTGCACTAGCACGCATCGGACAACCCCGCCAGGGCCGCGCAGCGGTCGCCCCTGCGTCTCACTGGCTGATCCGTGACTTCGGAGCCGCTATCGGCAGGCTGAGCCGACGGGGCTCAAGCGGAGCGGGGGGCCGTTCTCAACCCAGTATTTCGCCGGAGGGCCTGAGAAAGACCAGGGCGCGTTGGGGGGACAGTCTCACGCCCACCGGGCCGGCCGGCCGTGGCTCGTGGGCCGATTGCAGCACGCTCAGTTCGCCGGCAACGGTGTTCACGCGAACCAGGCGGTTCGTCCCCAGCTCCTGGGTCACGTCGACCAGCCCGGCAATTGCGCCGGATTCCTGGCCGACGAGCGACACGTCGTCGGGCCGCACGCCGATCTCGACCAGGGTCGAGTTCGGCACCGCCGCGAGCGAGGGAATTTCGACCCGGCTGCCGCCGCCGAGGACGGCGTGCCCGTCTTCCACGTGGGCTGCAAGAAAGTGCATGGCCGGCGTGCCGATGAACCCTGCCACGAATTTGTTGACGGGTTTGCGGAACACGTCGTAGGGCGCGCCGATCTGCTCGATCCGGCCGTCCCGCATCACGACGAGGATATCGGCGAGGCTCATCGCTTCGAGCTGGTCGTGGGTGACGAAGACCGAGATGGTGCCCATCTTGTTGTGGATGCGCTTGATTTCGATCCGCAGGTCGTTGCGCAGTCCCGCGTCGAGATTGGACAGCGGCTCGTCGAACAGGAAGAGGGCGGGGTCGCGGACCATGGCGCGGCCGATGGCGACCCGCTGGCGCTGCCCGCCCGACAGCTGCGACGGCCGGCGGTCGAGGAGATGGCCGATTTGCAGCGCCTCGCAGGCGTCCGCGATCCGCCTGGCGATCTCGGCCCGTGGCGTGCGCCTCTGCCGGAGGCCGAAGGCGATGTTCTCGCGCACGGACTTGGTCGGGTAGAGCGCGTAGTTCTGGAACACCATGGCGATGTTGCGCGCCGCGGGGGTGAGGTCCGAGATGTCCCGGCCGTCCAGCCGGATGGCGCCCCGATCGACGGTTTCGAGCCCGGCGAGCGAGCGCAGGAGCGTCGTCTTCCCGCACCCGCTGGGGCCGACGATGACGACGAAGCTTCCCGCGGCGGCCTCGAACGACACGTCCCGCAGGACCGGGGTGCTGCCGAATGCCTTGCGAAGTCCTTCGATCTCCAGTCCGGACATGGTCCTACGCGTCCGCCTTGGGGAGCGAAGCCAGCGCGTCGATGCCGCCCAGGATGCGCGGGCCGCCGGACGGGCTCCGGCCCAGCCGCCAGATGGCCTCGGGCTCGATGCCGAACCGCGCCGCCACCGCGTCCGGCAGCTCGTTCAGCCGGACGATCGGCTCGGAGGGCATCTTCGCCGGCAAGGGCCGCTTTTCGTCGATGGCGATGACGAGGCCTTCGCCCTGATCGATGCCGGCCTCGGCGAGGGCGAGGAACATCCGGTCATGCTTCTTGAGGACGTCGCCCCATCTGAGCGAGGCGGATTGGTCGTCGTTCCACACCGACAGGACGACGGGCAGCAACCCCGCCGCGCGCGCCCTGGCGAAGGCCTGCGCCGCGTCGGGGCGGAGGGCGAAGCCGCCGTCGTCGGCGTTGTCCGGCATGGTCAGGAAATCGGTCCGGTCGATCAGGAGGATGCGCCGGCCGGCCATCGGGCCGGGGGCCATTCGCTCTTCGCGCATCGTGGCGGTGCCTGGCGCGAGGTCGAAGACGCGGTACCGGTGCGGGGGTTCGGTCGTCGACGGGCACACCGCAAAGCGTGTCGGCCCCAGATCGACAAAATCCGTCCCCTCGTGGAAATGCCCGCACAGCACGAGGTGCGGCGCCTCGGCTTTGGCGAGACGGTCGCGCAGATCGTCAGCCTCGCGGTAGCGCATCGGGTAGCCGTGCGGCACCTCGGGCCAGATGAGAAAGTGCTGCAGATGCACGGTCCAGGCGGCGGTCGCCTCAGCGAGGGCGCGCTCGAAGCGGTCCTTCTCGGTGCCGACCCGTTCGGCCGTGTTGTCGCGCACCTCCCAGTCGAAATAGGCGTGCAGGGCGATGTCGCCCAGCGTCAGCCGGCGCGGCGCATCGCCGAAGACCTCCTCGAATACGGGCCGGTAGTCGTGGTTGCCGGGCGCGATCATCCAGGGTCGGCCCAGATCGTCGAGCCACTTGCGCATGGTGCGGTAGTCGGCGCGCACCGCATCGCCCAGGACGCGCTGCAGGTCCGGCCCGGCGGTGCCGTGCAGCAGGTCGTGCGGCGCGTCGATGATGTCGCCGGTAAAGGCGACGACGTCGGGATCCTCGGCGGCGATCTGCGCGGCGAGGGTGGCCAGCAGCGCCGGGCCATGCCGCGAGAGCCGCTCGGCGTGGCCGGAGTGGCCGGGCAGCGCCTGCCGGAAATGCAGGTCGGAGAATTGCAGGACACGGGTCATGGATCGGTCTTTCAATGCGTCCCGCCGGTCAAGCCAGCGACGAATTGGCGTTCGAGGATGAGGAACATGGCGAACACCGGCGCCGCGGCGATGAGCGCCACGGCCATCACCTTGTTCCAGGCCATCTCGACTTCGCCCAGGAACTGGGTGGAGGCGGCGGCGATGGTCATCGTCTCGCCGCCCGGCAGGAAGGTGCGGGCGAACAGGAAGTCGTTCCAGGCGACGATGAAGACGTAGATGGTGACGGCGGCGAGGGCAGGGGCGGCGGCCGGCAGCACCGTCTTCAGCATGGCCGTGAACGGCGAGCAGCCGTCGATGAGGGCCGCCTCCTCGATCTCCTTGGGGATGCCGTCGAAGAACGCCTTCATCATCCAGGTGGCGAAGGGGGTGGCGAAGCTGCAGTTGGCGAGGATCACCGCGATCACGGCCTGGCGCCCGTCGAGGAGCCCGGCCTGGAAGAACATCACGTAGAGCGGCACGATCAGCAGCGTGCCCGGCAGCATCTTGGCGATGAGGATGGCGTAGCCGGCAAGGCCCGTCAGCCTCGAGCGGCTGCGCGAGAGGGCATAGCCGGCGAGGGTGGCGATGGTGACGGTCAGCAGCGTCGAGCCGACCGTGACGGCGAGCGAGGTCGCCAGCCACGACAGGATGGGGGTCTCGGCGAACAGCGAGCGCATCGCCTCCAGGCTGAAGCTGCCCGGCAGCACCGCGGGCGGCCACTGCATAACCACCGCGTTGGGGCGAAAGGCGCTGAGGGCCATCCAGTAGACGGGAATGATGGCGACGGTGGCGAACGCGACCAGGGCAAGGGTGCGCAGGGCGGTTGGAATGGGTCTCATCGGGCAGGGCCTTTGTCCTGCAGCAGCCACAGGCTGACGACGGCGATGACGAGGCAGATCAGGAAGACCAGCACCCCGAGGGCCGACGCGCGCCCGACCTCGAAGAACTGGAAGGCCTGGTTGTAGATCGCGACGGAGGCGGTCTCCGTCGCGCGCCCCGGCCCGCCCTTGGTCAGGACGAAGATGGTCTCGATCTCGCGGAACGAAGACAGGATCGACAGCGGCAGCGAGACCGCGATCACCGGCCGCAGCGCCGGCAGCGTGACCCAGAAGAACGACTTGGCCGCGCCCGCCCCGTCGATGCGCGCGGCATCCAGCGCGTCCTTCGGCACGGCGTTGAGGCCGGCGATCAGCATGACCGTGAAGAAGGGGTAGCTCTTCCAGGCCGAGACGAAGATCACGGTGGGCA
>JAUIJH010000125.1 GCA_030431335.1 Alphaproteobacteria bacterium | reverse complement strand
GCCAGCGCCGCCGCCACCAGCGCCGCCGTTTCGTCCTGCGGCGGCAGGCCCGGACCGAGGCACACCGCGTTGTGGCGAGCGTCGGCGAGGAGGTCGGCGAGCTCGCCCGGGCCGTCGACACGGCGCAGCATCACCGCGGTGAGGTGGGCGGCGTTGACGAGCAGCGCGTCGGCGGGCGAGGCCACCGTGACCAGCCCCGCACCCGTGCGCAGTGCCGACAGGGCCGCCATCCGGGCCGCGCCCGTCGCCGCCATCGGACCCGACACCACCACCGCGTGCCCGCGACGGTATTTGTGGCCGTTCGCCGCAAGCCGCGGCACGTGCGCACACCACAGTTCGGGGACATTTTCATAGGTGGCGCAACCGGCGGCGGCGATGGCGGCCTCGGTGATGCCGATGCCGGCGACGCGCACGCGGCCGGCGTGGCTGCGGCCAGGCAGGAGCAGGTGGCCGGGCTTGCGGCGCTCGAACGTCACCGTGCGGTCAGCCATGATGGCGGGGCCGTCGACCGCGCCGGTGGCCCCGTTCACCCCGCTGGGCAGGTCGATGGCGAACACCCGCCCCGGCGACGCGTTGATACGCTCCACCAGCGCGGCCGCCTCGCCCTCGATGGGCCGGGTCAGGCCGCCGCCGAACAGCCCGTCGAGGAACACGTCGGCCCGCGCGACGGCGCGATCGTCGGGCGCGATCACTTCGCCGCGATAGGCGGCGCGAGCGGCGCGGGCCGCCTCCCCGCCCTTGCCCTCGCTGCAATCCACCAGCGCGATCTTGAAGCCACGCGCGCGCAGCACCTCGGCGGCCACGCAGGCGTCGCCCCCGTTGTCGCCCGGCCCGGCGATCGCGACGATGGCAACACCGAACCCGCTCTCGGCCGCCACCGCATCGGCGACGGCATAGCCGGCGTGCTTCATCAGCACCGCAACCGGCACGCCGGCGGCGGCCATGGCGGCATCGGCTCTGGCCGCTTCGGCCGGGGTAAGAAGCTCAAGCAAAGGGTCCGCTCCCGCAATTGCCCGATATTTGGGCGAATGATCGTTTTTTCGGCAGTCTAATTGCCCGCTCATCGGGCATCTGACCAAAGGCGAGCCATTGGCGCGAATTTCCGTTTGGCACACTTGCTGCATATTGCGCGCTGGCCAGCCGTCCGAGCGTGCTTGGCGAGCCAATGGGGCCCCATGAAAAAGATCGAAGCCATTATCAAACCGTTCAAACTCGACGAAGTGAAGGAGGCGCTTCAAGATGTAGGCCTGCAAGGGGTTACAGTACTGGAAGCGCGAGGATTTGGTCGCCAAAAGGGCCATACCGAACTCTATCGCGGCGCCGAGTACGTGGTCGATTTTCTGCCGAAGGTTAAGATTGAGCTGGTCGTACCCGACAGCCTCCTCCCGGCTGCCATTGACGCCATTCGAACTGCGGCTCAAACGGGGCGCATCGGCGACGGCAAGATTTTTGTACTCCCCGTCGAGGACGCCATTCGCATTCGTACCGGCGAAGCTGGTGAAGACGCAATCTAGTCGAACCAACTGCCAACTAAAGCAAACAAGCGTGATCAGAAAGCGGAGCGCATGAGCACAGCCCAAGACATCCTGCGGGACCTAAAAGACAAAGATATCAAGTTCGTTGACCTGCGCTTCACAGACCCGCGCGGCAAGATGCAGCATGTCACGATGGACTCGAGCATCGTCGACGAAGACCTGTTCGCCGATGGCACGATGTTCGACGGCTCTTCCATCGCGGGCTGGAAGGCGATCAACGAGTCGGACATGCTCCTGATGCCGGATCCCGAGACGGCATACATGGACACGTTCTTCGCCCAGTCGACCATGGCGATCGTGTGCGACATCCTGGAGCCCTCGACCGGCGAAGCCTACAACCGCGACCCGCGCACCACCGCCAAGAAGGGCGAGGCTTACGTGAAGTCGGCCGGGTTCGGCGACACCATCACGATGGGTCCGGAAGCCGAGTTCTTCGTGTTCGACGACGTGCGCTTTGCGACCGACCCGTACAACACCGGCTTCCAGCTCGATTCGGGTGAGCTGCCCACCAACATGGGCACAGAGTACGAGACCGGGAACCTCGGTCACCGTCCGCGCACCAAGGGTGGCTATTTCCCCGTGCCGCCGATCGATTCGGCGCAGGACATGCGCTCCGAAATGCTGTCGATCATGACCGACATGGGCGTGGCCGTCGAAAAGCACCACCACGAGGTGGCCGCCGCCCAGCACGAGCTCGGCCTCAAGTTCGACACCATGACCCGCATCGCCGACAAGATGCAGATCTACAAGTACGTCGTGCACCAGGTCGCGCACTCGTTCGGCAAGACCGCCACCTTCATGCCCAAGCCCGTGTTCGGCGACAACGGCACCGGCATGCACGTGCACCAGTCGATCTGGACCAACGGCCAGCCGACCTTCGCCGGCGACCTCTACGCCGACCTGTCGGAATCCTGCCTGTTCTACATCGGCGGCATCCTGAAGCACGCCAAGGCGATCAACGCCTTCACCAACCCGTCGACGAACTCCTACAAGCGTCTCGTCCCGGGTTATGAAGCGCCGGTTCTGCTCGCCTACTCCGCGCGCAACCGCTCCGCCTCCTGCCGTATCCCGATCTCGTCCTCGCCGAAGGGCAAGCGGTTGGAAGTGCGCTTCCCCGATCCGTCGGCCAACCCCTATCTCGCCTTCACCGCGATGCTGATGGCCGGCCTCGACGGCATCAAGAACCGCATCCATCCGGGCGAGCCGATGGACAAGGACCTCTACGACCTGCCGCCGGAAGAGCTGAAGGGCATCCCGACGGTGTGCGGCTCGCTGCGCGAGGCGCTGGAATGCGTCGACGCCGACCGCGATTTCCTCAAGGCCGGCGGCGTGTTCGACGACGACCAGATCGATGCCTACATCGAGCTGAAGATGGAAGAGAACATGCGCTACGAGATGACCCCGCACCCCGTGGAGTTCGATCTCTACTACTCGGTCTGATCCGAACGTCTCCCAGACGAAACTGGAAGGCCGGTGCTCTGCACCGGCCTTTTTTTCGTCCTCGACGGCAACGCGTCAGGGGCGGTCAGACGCCCTTGCGGAACAGAAAATTGTCCTTCGCCTCGAACAGCCAGAGGCCGGTGGAACGGGCGAGGCCGGCACCGATGGAGGGGCGGATGCGCCGGCGCGACACGCGCTCCACGGCAAACCCGTCGAAGGGGGCGAACGCCGCCCGCGTCATGCGGCGCGTGTGCGCGAAGCGCGGCCGCTGCCGCTCCACCACATGAGGATGAAAGGCGATCAGCACCGCCACCTGCGGCCGGTCGAACAGCGGGGCGAGCGCGGGCAGAATGTCGTACTCGGCGCCCTCCACGTCCATCTTCACGAACAGCTTCGCCTCCGGCTCCACCAGCGCGGCGAGGCTGTCGGCGGCGATGCAATCCACCGTCCAGGCGTGCGGCGCGGCGGTTTCCAGGAGGCTCGACATGGAATCGCCCGGTGCGTTGGGGTTGCCCATGGTGCGCTGGCCCGCCTCGGTCCACACCGCCTTCTCGTGCACGGTGACCTTCGCCGCCTCGGCCGGGTTGAGGGCGAGGTTGCGGCGCAGCATCTCGGCCGATTTCGGGTCCGGCTCGAACGCCTCGACGCGGCGGGCGCGGCGCGCCTCGTACAGCACCGTCGGCCCGATCCAGGCGCCGATATCGAGGACGACGGTGTCGGCATCGACGCAGCGGCGGATCGCTTCGAACGTCGCCGGCTCCCAGCGCCCGGCTGTCGCCTTGCGCCAGAAATTGTCGTATCCCTCCGCTACCGTGAATGGCTCGCCCGACAACGCTACGCTTGGCATCATGCCTGTCCTGTTCCCCGCGCTCAGGGGCTTAGTGGCTTGCCGCCCACACCGCAACCGGCGGGCGCGATGAGCGGGCTGCCGACCGGCCGCAGCGGGCGCGTCCCCCACGGTGGCGACCTTGCCGAAGCGGGCGCCGCGAGCGGCAGCATCTGGCTCGACCTGTCCACCGGCATCAATCCCCACGCCTACCCGGCCGCCATCGGCATGGGCGCGCTGCACGCCCTGCCGCAGAGCGCCGACGAGGCGCGTCTCGTGGCCGCCGCCCGCGCTGCCTACCGCGTGCCGAAGGAGGCCGGTCTGGTGGCCGCGCCAGGCACGCAGGCGATCATCCAGTGGCTGCCGCACCTCATGCCCGCCCGGCGCGTCGCGATTCTCGGCCCCACCTACCAGGAGCACGAGGCCGCCTGGGAACGCACAGCCGAGGTGCGCGTGCACGACCGGCTCGACCCCGATGCCGCCGACCTGTGGGTCGTCGTGAATCCCAACAATCCCGACGGGCGGCGCATCGATGCGGCCACCCTCGCCGGCTTCGCGCGCACGCTCGCGCAGGGCCGGGGGCGGGAGCATGCCGCGCGCGGCGAACCGGTGCTGGTGGTGGACGAGGCGTTCATGGACCCCACCCCCGGCGAGACCGTCGCGGGGGCGCCCGGCACCCTGGTGATGCGCAGCTTCGGCAAGTTCTACGGCCTCGCCGGGCTGAGGCTCGGCTTCGCGGTGGGCGCGCCGGCGACCCTCGCGCGGCTCGCCGAAGCGCTCGGCCCCTGGGCGGTGGGCACGCCGGCCCTCAAGATCGGCGCCGACGCCCTTGCCGATGCCGTCTGGGCCGAGACGATGCGCGCCCGCCTCGCCCGCGAACGCGCCGCGCTCGACGCGATGCTCGGCGCGGCAGGCTTCGCCGTGGCCGGCGGCACGGACCTCTTTTGCCTCGCCGCGCATCCGCACGCCCAGCGCTGGCACGCCAGGCTGGCGGCGGCGGGCGTGTGGACGCGCCGCTTCGACGACCACCCGACGTGGCTGCGGTTCGGCCTCCCCGGAACAGCGGCGGGACGCTTCGCCGATACCCTCGCCACCCTCGCGCGGACGGCGTGAGCCTCGCGGCGCTCCCGCTGGCGCTCGCCATCGACGCGGCGACCGGCGAGCCGGAGCGCCTGTGGCGGCGCATCGGGCATCCGGTCACCTGGTTCGGCGCGGCGATAGCCGCCGCCGACGCACGGCTCAACGCCGGCTCCCGGCGGCGCGCGCGTGGCGCGATCGCGCTCGCCGTCGTCGTCGCCGCGTTCGCGTTGCCGGCCCTGGCAGTCGGCGTCGTCCTCGGGGCATTGCCGCCGCTTCTGGGAGTTGTGGCCGAGGCGCTACTCGCGAGCGCGCTGATCGCGCACCGCAGCCTCTACGACCATGTCGCCGCCGTCGCGCGGGCGGCGACGCTGGCGGAGCGGCGCCGCGCCGTTTCCCTGGTGGTGGGCCGCGATCCCGATGCGCTCGACGAGGCGGGGGTCGCCCGCGCCGCCATCGAGACGCTGGCCGAGAACCTGTCGGACGGCGTGGTGGCGCCGGCCTTCTGGTTCGCGCTGGGCGGGCTGCCGGGGATCGTCGCCTACAAGGTGGTCAACACGGCCGATTCGATGATCGGCCACCGCACGCCGCGCCACGAGGCCTTCGGGTGGGCCGCCGCCCGGCTCGACGATGCGATGAATTACGTGCCCGCGCGTCTCACGGCATTGGCGACGCTCGCCCTCTCCCCCCGCGCCCGGACGCGCTGGCGAGCGGTGGTCCGGGAGGCACGGCGGCACGTCTCGCCCAATGCGGGCTGGCCGGAGGCGGCGTTCGCGGCCGCTTTGGGCGTCGCGCTCGGCGGCCCGCGCCGCTACGGCACGCGGGAGGTCGACGGCGCGTGGCTCAACCCCGAGGGGCGCGAGGCCACGGGCGCCGACATCGAGCGGGGCTTGCGCCTGTCGGTGCGCATCGGGATCGTCCACGCGCTTCTCTACGGCGCGCTCGCCCTCGTCTGAGCCAGCGCCAGCAGCGCCTCGGTGTCGAGCGCTTGGGCGAGGTGGTCGGCGAGCGCGTCGAGGACGGCATCCACCTGCGCCTCGTAGGCAAGGCTCGAGCCGCGCCCGTGTGCGGCGAGGAAGGCGGCGCGAAAACCGTCGGCGCCGAACAGGCCGTGCACATAGGTGCCGATGACGCGCCCGCAGGGCGAGACCGCGCCGTCGGGGCCGGTGTCGAGCTGCACGGCGGGGCGCGCGCAATCGGGACCCTCGGTGCGGCCCATGTGGATGCGGTATCCCTCTACCGGCAGCGGCGAGGCGCCGAACAACGCCGAATGGCCGCGCGTCGCCCGCGTCACCTTGGGGGCGGCGAGCGTCGTCGTCACGTCGAGGAGGCCGAGGCCGGCGCTCTCGCCGGGCGGGCCTTCCAGCCCGTCCGGGTCGCGCACCGTGCGGCCGAGCATTTGGTAGCCGCCGCAAAGGCCCACCACCATGCCGCCGCGCCGCACGAACGCCTTGAGGTCGATGTCCCAACCCGCCGCCAGCAGCGCCGCGAGGTCGGCGCGGGTCGACTTGCTGCCGGGCAGGATCACGATATCGGCGTCACCGGGGAGCGGGGCGTCGAGGGGCGCGAACCGGAGCGAGACGGCCTCTTCCAGCCGCAGCGGGTCGCAATCGTCGAAGTTGGCGATGTGCGGCAGGCGCGGGACGACCACGGTGAGGCCGCCCTCGCGGGACGCGGCGGCGATGCCGAGCGAATCCTCGGCCGGCAGCCGGCTCGCGGCGGCAAAGTGCGGCACGATGCCGAACGAGCGCCACCCCGTGCGCCGCTCGATCTCGCGCGCGCCATCCTCGAACAAGGCCGGGTCGCCGCGAAACTTGTTGATGACGAAGCCCGCCACCATCGCCCGGTCGCCCGCCTCCAGCACCGCCGCGGTGCCGACCAGGTTGGCGATCACCCCGCCCCGGTCGATGTCGGCGACCAGCACCACCGGCACCCCGGCCGCGCGGGCAAACCCCATGTTGGCGATGTCGCCGGCACGCAGGTTGATCTCCGCCGGACTGCCCGCCCCCTCCACGACCACGAGGTCGGCCCCGGCCCCGACGCGGGCGAAGCTGTCCAGCACCGGCGCCATCAGGCTCGGCTTGAGCGCCGCATAGTCGCGCGCGGCGACGCTGGTGCGCACCTTGCCCTGCACCACCACCTGCGCGCCCGTCTGGGACTGCGGCTTGAGAAGCACGGGATTGAGGTGGACGCTGGCGGCGATGCCGGCAGCGCGCGCCTGCAGCATCTGCGCGCGGCCGATTTCGCCGCCGTCCGGCGTCGCCGCCGCGTTGTTGGACATGTTCTGGGGCTTGAACGGCGCCACCTTGAGGCCGCGCCGGGAAAACAGGCGACACAGGCCCGCGACGATCAGCGATTTGCCGACGTCCGACCCGGTGCCTTGAAGCATCACCGACGGCGTCAACGACGCTGGAACCTTTCGTTGATGTTGCATGGATCCACCGCCTTCATGCAGCGTTAACATGCGGACACGAAATGGTGTCGATGCGCGTCCGTTCGCGCGCCTGAGGAGGCTTTATGAAGAAGACGATCATTGCGGTCACCCTGATTGCTGGCATGGCGGCGGGCTGCAATTCCAACGACCCCACCGACCGTGCCCTCGGCGGTGCCGCCATCGGCGGTGCCAGCGCAGGTCTGATTGCGGCCGCCGCAGGTGCCAACGCCGGTACGACCCTTGGCGTCGCCGCTGCGGGCGCGGCTGGCGGCGCGATCATCGGCGCGGCGACCGCACCCGAGCGCCGCCGCTGCTACCGCAATGCCGCGGGCTACCGCGTCTGCCGGAGCTACTGAGCTCAAGCGCTCCGCCGCGCCGGGATCGACAATCAGAACTCGATCCCGGCCTGCGGCTTTACGCCCGAGCGGAACGGATGCTTGATCATCGTCATCTCGGTCACGAGGTCGGCGATCTCGATCAGTTCATCCTTGGCATTGCGGCCGGTCACGATAACGTGAACGTCGTCCGGCTTCGCCTTGAGCGTCGCCACCACGTCGGCAAGGTCGAGGTAGTCGTAGCGCAGCACGATGTTGAGCTCGTCGAGCAGCACCATCTTGTAGTCGCGTGAGGCGATCATCTCCTTGGCGATCTGCCAGGCCGCCTGCGCCGCGGCGACGTCGCGCTCGCGGTCCTGGGTCTCCCAGGTGAACCCCTCGCCCATGCGCCGCACGGTGACCTGATCGCCGAAGCGGTCCAGCACCACCTTCTCCCCCGTTTCGAGCCGCCCCTTGATGAATTGCACGATGCCCACGCGCATACCGTGCCCGACGGCCCGCATCACCATGCCGAAGGCCGCGGTGGACTTGCCCTTGCCCTTGCCGGTGTGGACGACGAGAAGCCCCTTCTCGATCGTCTTGGTGGCCATGATCTTGTCGCGCGCGGCCTTCTTCTTGCGCATTTTCTCGGCGTGGCGGGCGTCGTCTTCGGGGGTGATGTCGCTCACGTTGGGACCTCGGTATCGTTGGTGCGCGCGGGTGGGTCGAGCAGCGCGTCGAGCCGCGCGTGCACGCTGTTCTTCTTCGGCGACCATAACCCACGGTGGATCGCCTCGCGAAACCGTGCCGCGATCTCCCCCAGCGCCGGCGCGTTGTGGGCGGCGATGAAGTCCGCCACCTCGGGCGCCTCCAGGTAGGCGGCATAGAGCTGGTCGAAGTGGTGGTCACCCACCGCGTCGGTGGTGGCCGCGAAGGCGAACAGGTAGTCCACCGTGGCGGCGATCTCGAAGGCGCCCTTGTAGCCGTGCCGCATCACGCCGGCGATCCACTTGGGGTTGGCCGCCCGCCCGCGCACCACGCGGCCGATCTCCTCGGCCAAGGTGCGCGCCACGGGCCGCTCGCCGCGGCTGGTGTCGACGTGGAGGCTGAGCGCCGGACGCCCGCGCGCCACCCCCACCGCCGCCGCGAGGCCGCCCTCGAACTGGTAGTAGTCGTCGCTGTCGAGGATGTCGTGCTCGCGGTTGTCCTGCGCCTGGACCAGCACGTCGACCTGCGCCAGGCGGTTGCGCAGGCCCGCCTCGCTCGCCTCCCCGGCGCGGCCCTTGCCGTAGCCATAGCGGCCCCAGGCGACGAACGCCTCGGCGAGATCGGCCCGCGCGTCCCACGCGCCGGTGTCGATCAAGGCTTGCAGGCCCGCCCCATAGGCACCCGGCATGGCGCCGAAGACGGAGATGTCGGCGCCCTCGTCGGCGCTGGCGAAGCGGGCGCGGATGGGGTTCTGGTCGGCCGGCTCGTCGCACGCGGCGACGGCGCGCACGGCCTGATCGAACAGGGTGATCTGCTCGGGGAAGGCGTCGCGGAAAAAGCCGGAGATGCGCAAGGTCACGTCGATGCGCGGGCGGGCGAGCGCGCCGAGCGGCTTCACCGAAAAGCCGGTGAGGCGCGCGCCCTCCCACACCGGCTCGGCGCCGATCAGCGCCAGCGCCTGGGCGATGTCGTCGCCGCCGGTGCGCATGTTGGCCGTGCCCCAACAGGTGAGGACGAGGACGCGCGGCCACTCGCCCTCCTCCATCACGTAGCGCTCCACCACGCGCTCGGCGGCGGCCGCGCCGATCTGCCAGGCCGCCCGCGTCGGCACCCCGCGAATATCGACGGCGTAGAAATTGCGCCCCGTGGGCAACACGTCCGGGCGCCCCCGCGTCGGCGCGCCGGACGGGCCCGGCGCCACGAACCGGCCCGCGAGCGCCGTGAGCGCGGCCGCGATCTCGTGCGCGCCCGAAACGTCGAGATCGGCGGCGACGGAGGCCATCGCCGCCATCACCGCCGCCGATTGCGGACCGGGCGGCGGCGCCCCGGCCATCAGCGCGGCGGCAACGGCCTCGAGCCGCTCCACCGTGTCGCCTGCCGTGCGCCACACGCCCGGCTCGGCCGCCAGCAGCGCCGGGCGCGGCCCCTCCCAGGCAGCGGCGAAATCGGCCGCCAGCGGGTCGAAGCCGAGCTCGAGATCGGCCGCGAGCGCGCGCAAGATCGAGCGCTCGCCGTCCGCCGGCCCGCGCGGGGTGCGGGCGATGGCCGCCAAGGTCTCGGTCCGCTGCACGCCGGCCGGGCTGGCGCCCAGGACATGCAGCCCGTCGCGGATCTGCATCTCCTTGAGGTCGCAGATGTGCGCGTCCAGCGCCGCGATCGCGCCGTCGCGGTCACCCGACAGGTCGAGCCCAAGGTCGGCGGCGAAGCCCTCCCGCTCGGCGAGCTCGATGATCTCGCCGGCCAGAAATTGCGCGCGGGCGGGGTCGAGCGCGCGGGCGAGCGCGTACTCGTCGATCAGCGTTTCCAGCGCGATGGAGGCGCCGTGGCTTTCGGCCCGCGTCATGGGCGGGGTGAGGTGGTCGACGATCACCGCCTGGGCACGGCGCTTGCCCTGGGTGCCCTCGCCCGGATCGTTGACGATGAAGGGATAGATGTGCGGCGTTGGCCCGAACGCGATCTCCGGCCAGCACTCTTGCGACAGCGCCACCGCCTTGCCGGGCAGCCACTCCATGTTGCCGTGCTTGCCGACGTGCACGATGGCGTGGGCCGCGAAGGCACTGCGCAGATGAAGATAAAAGGCGAGGTAGGCGTGCGTCGGCACCAGCGCGGGGTCGTGGTAGGTGGCCTTGGGATCGCGCTCATAGCCCCGCGTGGGCTGCACCGCGACGGCGACGTTGCCGAAGCGGTGGATCGGCAGGCGGAACGCGCCCGCGTGCAGGGCGGGATCGGCCGCCGGCGCGCCCCACTCGGCCGTGATCGCGGCGCGGGCGGCCTGCGGCAGCGCGGCGAACCAGGCTTCGTATTCGGCAAGGTCGAGCCGGGCGGGCGGCGCCTCGTGGGCGGCGAGGAGATGGGCCATCAGCGCGGCCGAATCTTGGGGCGCGGCGCCGGTGTCGTAGCCGGCATCGGCCATTGCCGCCATCAGCGCGGCGGCGGAGGCGGGCGTATCGAGGCCGACCCCGTTGGCGAGGCGGCCGGCCTTGCCGGGATAGTTGGCCAGCACCAGCGCCACGCGCTTGTCGGCCGGCGGCGTCAGCGCCAGCGCGACTTCGGCCTTGGCGGCGGCGGCGACGAAGCGCGCCCGCCCCGGCTCGGCGCGGAAGGTGACCGGGAAGGCGCCGGTGGCCGCATCGCGCCCGCCGCGGTCCTTGAAGGCGCTGGCGCGGGTGAGGATACGCCCGTCGAACTCGGGCGTTACCACGCTCATGGCAAGGTCGCGCACGCCGAGCCCGGCGGTGCTCTCCTGCCAGGCCGCCTGCGACCCGCTCGCCTGCACCACCTGGTGAACGACGCGGCTGCCGTCGTCGAGCGGGTTGCCCGCGCCACCTGCGGAGAAGGCCATGGTGGTGAGGACGAGCCGGCAGCCGGCCTCCGCCAGAAGCTCACGCACCACGGGGCCGGCGACGGGATCTTTCAGGCTCGCGGCGAAGATCGGAACCGGACACAGCCCCTCCTCCGCCAGCGCTTCGACGAGCCCGTCGATCCCGCCGGTGAGCCCGTCCATCACATGGGCGCGGTAGAACACGAGGCCGATGCGCGGCCCGCTCGGCATCTGCGCCGCAAGCGCGGCGAGATCGCGCACCAGCGCGCCGCGCGCGTAGAGGCCGGCGGCGGGAACGGGCGCGGGCGGACCGGGACGCGCGCCCTCCCCGGCCAGATGGCGCAACAATGCCAGGGCCTTGTCGCGGTTGTGGGGCCCCGCCTCGCGGCAGCAGGCGTGGAACAGGCGCGCGTCGGCAAGGTCGGCGGTGCCGCGCGCGGCGAGCGCCTCGTCGAAGGCCGGCTCGCCGGGCACGATGATCAGCCGCGCCCCGCTCTGGCGCGCGATCCGCCGCAGCACCTCCACGCCGTAGGCGAAGAACGCCTCACCGCCGATCACCCGCAGCGCGATGACGCGGGCCTCGCGCAGCGTCTTGTCGGCGAGGAGGTCCACCGACATCGGGTGGGTGAGCGCGGCGAGGCTCGCGATCCGCACCGGCGGACCGTCGGGCGCGCGGTGCACGGCCGCCATCATCGCCGCGATCTCGCCATCGGCGGCGGACAGGAACACGATGGGCGCGGGCGCAAGGTCGAGGTCGACCGCCTCGTCCCCCTCGTCGATGCGCTGCGCGTCGGCGGCGAGAAGATGCATCAGGCCGCGCGGCGGCTCCCGAAGGCGGCGAGGTTCTCGGCCGCGAACCCCTTGAGGCCGATCACCACCAGCCCCGTCGGCTTGGTGCCGGGGGTGCCGAACCAGGTCTCCACGCGCGGGCCGACGGCCTGCACGAACAGCGGCGCCGCCTTGTCGGCAAGCGCCACGCTGCCCTTGACGCGCAGGACGTCCGACGCCGACGACAGCCGCTCCACCACCGCTTCCGCCTCGCTCCGGCTCGCGAAGCGCGCGTCGATGACGTGGCTCTCGAAATCGTCGTGCTCGTGGTCGTCGTCGTGGGTGTGGTGGCCGTCGCGGGCCGCGGGGTCGTCCTCGGCCGCGGCGCCGATGCCGAACACGGCCGGCGTTGCCTGCGCCACCACGGCGACCCCGGCGCGCGTATCCTCGCGCACGCGCGCTTCGACGGCGGCGCGGGCGGCGGCGTCCAACCCGTCGGTCTTCGACAGGATCACGAGGTCGGCGGCCCTGAGCTGATCGTCGAACAGTTCCTCCAGCGGACCGTGGTGGTCGAGCGCGTCGTCGGCGCGGCGCTCGGCTTCCACCGCGTCCGGATCGTCGGCGAAGCGGCCGGCGATCACGGCCGGCGCGTCCACCACCGTCACCACCGCGTCCACCGTGACGCGCGGCTTGACGCTGGGCCAGGCGAAGGCGGCGATGAGCGGCTGCGGCAAGGCGAGCCCCGACGTCTCGATGATGATGCGCTCCGGCGGGTTCTCCCGGCCGAGCAGCGCCTCCAGCGCCGGCACGAAATCGTCCGCCACGGTGCAGCACAGGCACCCATTGGTGAGCTCCACCACGCCCCCGTCGCACGTGGGGTCGAGGCAGGACGACAGCATCGAGCCGTCGAAGCCCATGTCGCCGAACTCGTTGACGATCAGCCCGTAACGCGTTCCCGACGTCGCCTCGATCAGCTTGCGGATCAGCGTCGTCTTTCCCGCCCCCAGGAAGCCGGTGACGACGGTGACGGGGACACGATCCTTGTTCATAGCTGAGGCTCCGGCTCGGTGCGCGGTTTCACGATGAGGGGGCAGCCAGCGACGAGCTTCACCACGTCGGTGGCCGCTTCCGCGACGCGCTGGTTTAGCACACCCTGCCAATCGCGAAAGCGGCGGCCCAGCGGCGTCCCCGGCACGATCCCCTCGCCCACCTCGTTGGAGACGGCGACCAACGGCCCGTTGCGGGCAGCCATCGCGGCGACGAGGGCGGCGATGGCCTCCTCCACGTCGCGCTCGGCCAGGACGACGTTGGTGAGCCACAGCGTGAGGCAATCCACGAGGGCGATCTCCCGGGTGGCGGCGATGGCGGCGGCAAGGTCCATCGGCACCTCGACGGTGCGCCAGGCTTGCGGCCGGCGCACGCGATGCGCATCGATACGGGCACGCATTTCGTCGTCGCACGGTGGTCCGGCCGTCGCCAGATAGGTGACGGACCTTGCCGTTTGGGTGGCAAGCCGCTCCGCATAGCGCGATTTTCCCGACCGGGCGCCACCCAGCACGAGCACAAGGGGATGTGGTTTCACGCATGCTCCATGTTGCGCCGACGCTCTGGCATTGTTATATCGCCGCCACGCAACACGCGATGGCGCTATTCCTCGGTAGCTCAGCGGTAGAGCAACCGGCTGTTAACCGGTTGGTCGGGGGTTCGAATCCCTCCCGGGGAGCCACCAAATCCAATCACTTTGATTGGTTTCTCGCGTCGCCATACCGGCTCGGTCCGCGCGTGGATAGGTCGGTGCCCCTCCTAAAAGCGCCTCTCGAAAGCGAAGCTCGAAACGACTTCAACGAGTTTGGATGCAGGCTGTCCTTGTCCGCAGTTGATGTCGCATTCTGCGATTGGTCACCGTCGAGCAGACAATCGGCGTGGATGACGGAGAGAGGAAGTCGCTATTTGCGTTCCGGTGTCTCGTTTCGGGCGCGCACCGCTGTCAGGAGGTCGGCGCGCGCTGTCTCGAGCAGGACCGTCATAGCGTTAGCCGCGCCATCTGGATCGCGCTCGCGAATGCGCTCGTAAACCGCACGGTGCAGAGCGAGACGCGCGCGGCGCATCTCCTCGTCGACCTGCACCACCACCATCAGCGTCAGCACCGCTTCGCCGACGAGTTTCCCCAGAGCCGCCAGAAACTGGTTCTTCGATGCCTTGTGGATCTCCTCGTGGAAACGAAGGTCCGGCCCGATGAAGTGCCGCAGCGACTGGACCGCCCCCTCCATCTCTCCCAACGCGAGGCCGATTTTCTCGATGTCCTCATCGGACGCCGAGCTTGCCGCAATCGCTGCCACCGCTGGCTCCACGACCACCCGCACCTCGAACAGTTCCATTACCTCCTTGTCGGTCGCCGAATCCATCAGCCACTCGATGATGTCCGGATCGAGGAGGTTCCAATCGTCCCGCGGCCGGACGCGCGTCCCGAGCCGCTGGCGCGACTCCAGAAGCCCTTTCGCAGTCAGCACGAGCAAGGCCTCGCGCAGCACCGACCGGCTGACATCGAACTCGGCCATGATCTGCGCTTCGGGCGGGAAGATCGCACCCGGCGGCAGCATCCCAGCCACGATTTTACCGCCGAGCAGTGTTGCGAGTTGACCGTGCATACTGCGCCGCGAGAACGTCGATCGCTGCACCGGAGCATCGGTAACTTCCTGTATATAAGGAAGTTTCTTCGGCCTTTCGGGTTCGGTCATGCCACGTTCCTTCTCCATCTCCCAACCTTTTAAAGTCATAAAATATGAATTATAGGGGCATTCACATGTCGCTTCACAGACATGGCGAATTAAGCGCATTGGGAGGTTAAATTGGTACGTCACCCCGTGATCGGCGGCTTGCACCGCCTGGCAATCGGATTGGCCGTCTGCGGCAGCATCGCGGCGGCAGCAATCGCACCTGCGTCCGCGACGGATCTGAAACTCGGCTACGGCCTGCCCGCCACGTCCCACTGGGGCGACGCCGCAACGGCCTTTGGCGACAAGCTCGCCGAACTCTCCGGCGGCGAGTTGACCGTCACCCAGTTCCCCGACAGCCAACTCGGCGGCGAGCGCGCTATGGTGGAAGGGTTGCAGATCGGCTCGATCGATATCGTCATCACCTCCACTGGCCCGGTCGGCAATTTCGTGCCGGAGGTGCAGGTCTTCGACATCCCCTTCCTTTTCCGCGACTACGAGCACGCCCGCGGCGTTCAGGATGGCCCGATCGGCCAGGAACTGCTCGAGGCGTTCGAGCCCAAGGGCCTCGTCGCGCTCGCCTGGGGCGACGCCGGCTTTCGCCACTTCACCAACAGCGAGCATCCGGTTCACTCGCCCGACGACATCTCCGGGCTAAAGCACCGCGTGATGGAAAACGACGCGCACGTCCTGGCATTCAAGACGCTCGGCAGCCTGCCGACGCCGATGTCGTTCACCGAGCTCTATACCTCGCTCCAAAACGGCACACTCGACGGCCAGGAGAACCCGATCGCGGTCATCATCGCCGGCAAACTCTACGAGGTGCAGAAGTACCTCTCGCTGACCGGTCACGCGCTCACCAACGCCCTCTTCCTCGTCTCGCCGATTGTTTGGGACACGCTCAGCGACGAACAGAAGGGTTGGATGCGTGAGGCGGCCATCGCGGGTCAGACGGCGCTGCGCGCCCGCATCGATTCGGACGACGCCAAAGGTCTCGACTTCCTGCGCGCCGAGGGGATGGAGATCGTCGAGGATCCGGATCGTGAAGCCTTCCGCGCCTCGCTGGAACCGGCCTACGAGCAGTACCGCGGACGCTTTGGCGGCGACCTCATCGATCGGATCGTCAACGCGGAATGAGCGGATACGATTCCGCCAGAGCACCCGTGCCGCTTCGGCTGGTGCGGGCGCTCGACACGACACTGTCGCGGACGGCGCTTTACCTCGCCGCCGCATTGCTCGCGATCATGGCAGCGGTGACGATGTGGCAGGTTCTCGCCCGCTTCGTCTTCCACGTGCCGCAGGCCTGGTCGGAGGTGCTGGTGCGCACCTTGATGATCTGGGCCGCCTTCCTGGCTCTGGCCACCGCCTACCACAAGGGCGTGATGGTGGCCGTCGACCTCCTGCACCGCCTGGTGCCGCCGACCCTGCGCAGCGTCCTGGAGTTCGTCGTCCTTCTCGCCAACGTCTCCGTACTCGCCACCGGCTTCTGGTACGGCATCCAGATGGCGAAACGCGTCTCCTTCCAGACCATCGCCGGTCTCGACATATCCATCGCCTGGGGCTACGCGGCCATCCCGGTCGGCTTCGCCATCGCGCTGTTGTCGGTGGTCCGCCTCTTCCTGGACCGCCGATACGGCATCACCGATCCGCCGGGGCTTCGCTGATGGCCATCTCCATGCTCATCGCGCTGATGGCCGCGATGGTCCTCGGCATTCCGGTCGCGATCGCCATCGCCATGGCCGGTATCGTCGGCATCGTCTTCTTCTCCAACCTGCCGCTGGTCATCGTCGCGCAGGACGCTGCGGGTATCTTCGAGGCGATTCACCATCTCGACTGCCAGATCGTGAAAGAGTTTCCCTTCCTGGGAGAGCGCCGGTGGAGGGGTGTCGCGATCGACCAGGTCGACCCCGACC
>JAUIJH010000124.1 GCA_030431335.1 Alphaproteobacteria bacterium | reverse complement strand
CGGAAGATCGCCCACCGTGTCCCCCAGGAGAACGTCGAAATCCTCCCTCCCGGGCAGCCCGTCCGACAACCTCGCCACGTCCGAATTCACGGTGAAGAGCTCGGTGGTCGCCTACGACGATCTCGGCCGCGAGGTGACGCTGGACGTCTACTGGACCAAGACCCAGGACTACGACCCCGCGGTGCCGCAATCGGCCCAGTGGGAGGTGGCCGTTTACGATCAATCGACCGCGGCCCTCACGCCCACCACCTCCTTCCCCTATTCCAACCCCAACCCGCCCATCGGCGGCGCGACCCCGGCGAACCCGATCCTCGCCCAAGCCACGGTCACGTTCGACGCATCGACCGGCTCCATCAACAACGTCACCTCCACGGTGCCCGCGACCGGCTATTCCGGTCCCGTCGACCTCAACGATCCGGCCCAGGCGGCAATCCTGGAGATCCAGCTGCCCAACGCGTCGCTGCCGGTGCTGGTCGACATCACCGAAACCTCGCAGCTTGCCGCTGATTTCGAGCCGCTGCAGGTGGAGATCAACGGCAACGCTCCGGCGACGGTGAAAGACGTGGTGGTGGACGACGAGGGCCGCGTCTACGCGCTCTACGAAGACGGCACCGAGGTGGAGTTCTACCGTCTGCCGCTCGCCAACGTGCCCAGTCCCGACCAACTGCGTCCGATCGCCGGCAACGCCTACGCGGTGACCAACGAATCGGGAGACATCCGCATTGCGCTGCCGGACGATGCGGGCAACGGGTCGCTGATCATCGGAGCGCTCGAGCAGTCGAATGTGGAGCTCGCCACCGAGCTCACGGACATGATCATCGCGCAGCGGGCCTACACGGCCAACTCCAAGAGCTTCATGACGGGCGGCGACCTCCTGGAAGTCCTCGTCAACCTGAAGCGCTAGGGCACGGCGATGAATCTCGACGTCGCTACCAACGTTGCACGGCAGGCACTCCTCGCCTCGCAGACGCAACTTGCGCTCTCGGGGCGAAACATCGCCGCGGCCAACGACCCGACGCGCTCCCGCGTCGATGCCCAGCTGGTCACCACCGTGGACGGTGGCGTCAAGATCCAGTCGATCCGCCGCGCCGAAGACGTGGCGATCTACAAGCGCATGATCGCCGCCACCGCCGCCACGGCGGAGCGTGACGCGGTGCTCACGCATCTGGAGGTCTTGTCCCAGTCCGTCGGAGACCCGCAGAACGACACCTCCATCGGTGCTTCGGTCGGCTCGCTGCAAGCCGCCCTTGCCGACTACGCCAACGCGCCCGACGATCCCCTGTTCGGACGCACCGTCGTCGAGCGCGCCCGCGATGTGGCGGACCAGCTCAATCGCACGGCAAGCGACATGCTGCTGATGCGCGAGGCGGCCGACCAGTCCATCAGCGACAGCGTCGAGGAGGTCAACCGGCTGCTGGTGGAGTTCGACGAGATCAACCGGCAGATCGTGATCGGCACCAACCTCGGCCAGGACATCACGATGGATCTCGACCGGCGCGATGGGATCGTGGCCGAGATCTCGGCCCACCTGGGCGTCACCACGCTGTCGCGCGAGGATAACGACCTCGCCCTCTTCACCGACGGGGGCATCACCCTCTACGACAGGGGCATCCGCGAGGTCTCCTTCTCGCGCACCGCCGTCTACACGCCCACCACGGTGGGCGGCTATATCATCGTGGATGGCATGCCCATCACCGGCGACGCGGCGGTGATGCCCTCCACCACCGGCAGCATCGTCGGCCACGCCTATATCCGCGACGAGGTGGTGCCGGCTTTTCAGCTGCAGATGGACGAGATCGCGCGCGAACTCACCGATCTGTTCGCGGACGGTGTCGGCAGCCTCTTCGTCAACGGCGGCGGGCCTGACTATGCCGGCACCATCGCCGTGGCGCCCGATGTCGATCCGCTGCAGGGCGGCACGGTGGAGAACCTGCGCGACGGCACCGGCAACCTGTCGGGCTATGCCGCCTATGCGGACCGGCTGCTGGCACTGGGCGACGCGCTGGAGACGGTCACCGCCTTCGATCCCGACGCACAATTGTCGGCCAGCGCGACCGTCCTCGACTTCGCCAGCGAATCGGCCGGCTGGGTGGAGCGTTTGCGCCAGACCGTCAACACCCAGGCCAGCGCCGAAGCGGCCATTCTCACTCAGACCTCCGATGCCCTGTCGCGCGAAACCGGCGTCAATCTCGACGACGAGTACGCCAAGCAGCTGCAGATCGAACGCAGTTTCTCGGCCTCTTCGCGCCTCCTCGGCATCATCGACGAAATGTTTGACATCCTGCTGCAGGTGGCCTGATGGAAGCCAACTATATTTCGACGTCCTCGCTGCGGAACCAGCCTCGGCTGGAGATCATCCGCCTGCAAGGTGAGTTGACCCAGCGAGCGAAGGAACTCGCCACCGGTCGCGTTGCCGATGTCGGCCTGTCGCTCGGCAGCGGCACGGGCCGCATGGTCGCACTGCGCAACGAACTGGCGCTGATCGAGACGCTGACACGCTCCAACGGCAGCGCCTCGGCCCGGCTCACGCTGGTTCAGGCCGCGCTCACCGACGTCCGCGAGAACGTGACCAGCGTGTTGGAAGCGTTGATCGCGCTGCCTCCGGGCGCGCAGTCGGCGAACCTTCTGGAACTCGAAGGGTTGTCGGCGCTGGACCGGTTGGCCGACCGCCTCAACGCGTCGGACGGGGGGAGCTTTATCTTCGGCGGCATCAACACCCAGAACCCGCCGTTCAGCCGCTTCGGTACCGGCCCGCAAGCCGTGGTGGAGGCCGCGTTCCTTGCCAAGTTCGGCGTCGCGGTCGGCGATCCGGCAGCAGCCGCCATCACCACTACCGACATGGCCGACTTCCTCGCCAACGAGTTCGCGGCCCTGTTCGACGATCCGGGCTGGACCACCGACTGGTCCGCCGCCTCGTCGACCGACATCGTCTCGCGCATTGCCGTGTCCGAGCGGGTCACCACCGGCACCAACGCCAATGAGGCGGCCATCCGCGCGGTGACGGAGGGGTTGGCGATGCTGGGCGGTCTGGGCCTGGGTGCGCTCAACCAGGAAACGCGGCAGGTGGTGGTCGATGCGGGACGACTGAAGCTTGGCCAGGCGATCGCCGACGTGGCCGCGCTGCAAGGCGAAATCGGCTTTTCAGAGAACGCCATCGCCGAAGCGAACCAGCGAATGTCCCTCGCGCGCGATCTGTTGACCGGCACCATCGTTGCGTCCGAGGGGGCCGATCCAGCCGAAGCCAAGGTGCATGTCGATCTCCTCACCACGCAACTTGAAATGAGCTACGCGCTAACCGGCCAGTTGAGCCGGCTCAGTATCCTCAACTACGCCTAGGAGTAACTTTGTGCAGGCTGACACCTATGCGCAAATGCGGCAGACGGCACCTGGTATTGCTCGCAACCAGGAGCGAGAGGCGTTCGATGCCGGCATCAAGCTCATGGAAGCAGCCCAAGGCACCGCGAATGATTCGCAACAATCGATCGACGCTGTGCGTCACATGCAAAGGCTTTGGAGCTTCCTGATCAAGGATCTATCGGATCCGAGTAACGACCTTTCAGATGAATTGAAAGCCAACCTGATCTCGATCGGCCTATGGGTGCTGAAAGAGACCGACGCGATTTTGGCGGGCAGGGGAAAGAACTGGCCCGGCCTGATCGACATCAACCGCACCGTGCGGGAAGGACTTTCAACATGAATGGACAGCGTACTCGGCGCCTGCGCTCGTCAGAGGAGCAGAAGCAAAATACGTCGGGGCTCAGGCCGATGCATATCTCGCTGCGTTCCGGTGAGAGACTGTTCTTAAACGGAGCCGTATTGCGCGTCGACCGTAAAGTAACCCTCGAACTTTTGAACGATGCGACGTTCCTCCTCGAAAACCACGTCCTTCAGGTGGAGGATACGACCACACCTCTGCGGCAGCTCTATTTTGCGGCGCAGGCGATGCTGATGGACCCGCAGAATGCGAAGGCGAGCCGCTCGCTGTTCGACGCGATGGCGGCCGATCTACGCCGATGTCTTGCCACTGGCAAGCTTATCGCCGGGCTCGACGAGGTGTGCGCGCTGGTCAGCCAGGACCGCACCTTCCAAGCGCTGAAAGCGTTGCGCGGTCTGTTCGAGGAGGAGGCCGACGTCCTCGCCCAACGCGGCGTGCCCCACCCGCCGGCCGAGCGCCGTCCGGGCGAGGCCGCCCGCCGACGCGAGGTGGAGACGATACCGCCCGTCATTTCGCCCCAGGGCTTCGCCGCAGGCGAAAATGCTGCCCCCGGGGGCCCCAACCGCCATCTGCCCACGCTGCAGTAAGGCGCACCAGGAGTTTCGACGATGGATCCTTTGAACCCGACCGCCCCCGCTCAGCCGCTGGCGGTCGCCAACGAGGCCTCGGTTGCGGCTGCCAAACAGCAGACGCTCGATTATGACGCCTTCCTGCGCCTTCTCGTGGAGCAGATGAAGAACCAGGATCCGCTCGAACCCACGAGCGATACGGAGTACGTGGCGCAACTCGCCACGTTCTCCAACGTCGAGCAGAACATCATCACCAACGATCGGCTCATGTCGCTGATCACGGCGACCACACTGACCGATGCACAGGCGCTGATCGGCCACACCGTAACCACGTCCACCGGCGAGAGCGGTGTCGTCGCCAGCGTCAAGATCGCCTCCGGCGAGATGATGGCGACGCTGGCCGACGGCAGCGTGGTCAGCGTGGGCGACGGCATCACGGTGTCTTGAGCGATGAGCGAAGTCGACGCCATCGATCTCGTTCAAAAAGCGATCTTCACCGTCCTCGTCGCGGCCTCCCCGGCGGTCGCGGTGGCGATGGTGGTGGGCGTCTCCGTGGCACTGATGCAGGCGCTCACCCAGGTGCAGGAAATCACGCTGACCTTCATCCCGAAGATCGTCGCGATCCTGATCGCGGCAGCCGTCAGCGCCACCTTCATCGGTGCGCACGTCTACGGGTTCACCGAGGAAATCTACCGCCGCATCGAATTCGGCTTCTGACGGCACCCGCCCGATCAGCTTCGATCAAGCCAGCCGCCCCAAAGTGTCGGGCGGCGGCTCAAGTCCGGCGCATGACGTGCCGCGTCGCCACCCCGTGTCCACGAAAGCCATGAAGGCCGACGACCATGAGCAGCGCCGATACAGCGCCTCGCGCCCGACGCAACCTCATCTCCTACCTGCCGACGGGGTTGCGCGACATCGCCTTCGCCATCGGCGTCGTGGCGATGCTCGGCGTCCTGATCCTGCCGATCCCCACCTTCCTGATCGACATGGGCCTCGCCTTTTCCATGGCGCTGGCCGTCCTCATCCTGATGGTCGCCCTGTGGATCGATAAACCGCTCGAATTCTCCGCTTTTCCCACTGTCCTGCTTATGGCGACGATGATGCGCCTGGCGCTGTCGATCGCAACCACGCGGCTCATCCTGGCCGACGGCCACGACGGCGTCCTGGCCGCCGGCATGGTGATTGCGGGCTTCTCCAACTTCCTGATGTCGGGCGACTTCGTCATCGGCATCGTGGTGTTCCTGATCCTGGTGGTGGTGAACTTCCTGGTGATCACCAAGGGCGCCACGCGCATCGCGGAAGTGGGCGCCCGCTTCACTCTCGACGCCATCCCCGGCAAACAGATGGCGATCGACGCGGATCTTTCGTCCGGCCTCATCAACGAAACCGAAGCCCAGCGTCGGCGCAGCGAACTGGAGGAGGAGAGCTCCTTCTTCGGCTCCATGGACGGTGCCTCCAAGTTCGTCCGCGGCGAGGCGATCGCCTCGGTCATCGTCATCGCGGTCAACATCTTCGGCGGCATCGTCATCGCCACGACGCGCTACGACATGGCGCTGGCCGACGCGGCCGACATCTTCACCCGCCTCGGTGGGGGACGGACTGGTCAGCCAGATCCCGGCCCTGGTGATCTCGCTGGCCGCGGGCCTTCTGGTCTCCAAGGGCGGCACGCGAGGGACGGCCCAGCAGGCGGTGCTCGGCCAGCTGGGCGCCTATCCGCGGGCCCTGTTCATGTCGGCCGGCATGATGGCCGTTTTCTCGGTGATGCCGGGCTTGCCGACGCTGCCCTTCATGGGCCTCGCCTTCATCCTTGCCTTCGTCGGCTACATGATCCCGCGCGCCCGGCGCGCGGCGGAAGCGGAAACCGCCGCCGAGCTCAAGCGCAAGGTGGATGAGCAAGCGCGCGCCCAGCACGACAGCGTCAAGGCCGAGCTCAACGTGCCGGAGCTGGAACTGGTGGTAGGCAAGCAACTCGCCCGCACCGTGCTGCGTTCGCCGACCGAACTCGCCCACCGCGTCGCCAAGATCCGCCGCAAGTTCGCCCGCGAGTACGGCTTCGTCATCCCCGAGGTGAAGGTGAGCGAGGATCTGGCGCTTGGCGCAAAGCGGTACGAGGTGCGCGTGCACGGCACCAACACCGCGCTGGAGGAGCTGCGCGTGGGCGACTACATGGTCGTCCTGGGTGAGGGGCCGGCGCCGCAGGTGCCCGGCGACGAGACGCGCGATCCCGCCTTCGGCATGAAGGCGCTGTGGATCAACGAGGCGTTCGTCGCCGACGTCACGCGCCAGGGCTTCGTGCCCATCGACAACGCCTCCGTGGTGCTGACCCATTTCGTCGAAGTGGTGCGCAACAACCTGGCGCAGCTCTTGTCCTACAAGGACATGCGCTCGCTGCTCGACCGGCTGGACCCGGAATACAAGCGTCTGCTGGATGAGATCGTGCCGTCTCAGATCACCAATTCGGGCTTGCAGGCGGTGCTGAAGCTCCTGCTCGCCGAGCGCATCTCGATCCGCAACCTGAACCTCATCCTGGAGGCGATTGCCGAGGTGAGCCCGCACGCCCGGCGCGCCGAGATGGTCGCGGAGCACGTGCGGGTTCGCCTGGCCGCCCAGATCTGCGGCGACCTTTCGAGCAACGGCGTCCTGCATGTGCTGCGCCTGGGCAATCGCTGGGATCTCGCTTTCCACCAGAGCCTGAAGCGCGACACCAAGGGCGAAGTGACCGAGCTCGCCATGGACCCGCGCCTGGTGGAGGAGTTCGCCGAAGCCGCTTCGCGCGCCATCAAGGACGCGCTCGCCCGGGAGCCGCGTTTCGCGGTGGTGACCGCACCCGACGCACGCCCCTATGTGCGCATGATCATCGAGCGCATGTTCCCCTCCATCCCGGTGCTGTCGCACCTGGAGATCGCGCGAGGGGCGACCGTACAGCCAATCGGCGCCGTGTCGTGAATGCAGACGCCCCGGCTGCCTACGTCCTTGCGATCGCGGTACTGTTCGCGCGGATCGGCGGCATCTTCCTGATCGCGCCGGGGCTGTCGTCGGCGCGCTCGCCGATCATGGTGCGCGTGTTCATCGCGCTCGGAATCACCCTGGCGCTGTCGCCGCCCTTGATCGACCAGGCCGTGGCGGCGGTGGGGGCGCGCACGCCGGCCGACCTGTTATTCGTGCTGGCGATGGAAACGATCGTCGGCTTCTTCATCGGTCTGCTCACCCGCCTTTTGTTGATGGCCATGCAGACGATGGCGATCGGCATCGCCAACATGGTCGGCCTCGGCGGCATTCCAGGAATTTCCATCGACGAAACCGAGCCGAGCCAGGCTGCCGCGGCGCTGTTTACGACCACGGCGGTGGTGATCATCTTCATCACCGACCTGCACCACCAGATCATTCGTGCCGCGGTCGGTTCCTATCATGTGCTGCCCCCGGGGGCGGTGCTGGACGCGCAAGCCGCCCTGAGCGAGGTGGGCGAGCAAATCGGCGCCGCCTTCATGGTCGCCCTGCGGCTCGCCTCGCCGTTCGTGATCTACTCTGTCGTCGTCAATTTCGCGGTCGGCCTTACCAACAAGCTGACGCCGCAATTGCCGATCTTCTTCGTCGCGCTGCCGGCCGTCACCGCGGGGGGCCTGATCGTGATGGCCTACGCGATCCGCGAGGTGATGTACGCATTCGAGCTGGCGTTCACCGATATGCTGACAAGCCTGTGACACCGGCACGGGTCAAACGCCTCGCCCGGCTGGCGCGCGCGCAACGCGTGCTCGCGGACATGTCCGCCCGCGCGCATGTCCGCCTGGCCGACGCCCATGCCGAAAGCGCCGCCGAGGCCGGCAAGATCGTCGAGGCCCTCAATGACGAGAGCCCGCTGCACGGCCTCCTCACCGACGTGATGGCCAATGCGCTGACACGCAACGCCATCGTCACGGCGCGCCTCGATCAACAGCGCAAAGCGGCTGCCGATTTCCAGCGCCACGAGGATGTGCGCGCCGATGCCCTGGACCGGCGCGCCGAAAAGGCCCGCCGCACGCTGTCCAAGGGTGAAGCGCGTCGGGCGCTGGAAATCCTTCTCGAAGAGTACGCTGTCCCGCGCCGTTGACGGCGGGCGGGCGCGCCCTCGCGGGGCGCCGGCCCACGGCATGAGCAAGCTTGCCGACAGCCATTCCCACTATCCTCCAAGGCGAGGCTCGAGTGCCGCCTCGCGCACACCGAGCTCAACCTGGACCGATCACCCATGCACGATATTGCCCCGTTGCCCGCTCTGTCCGACGCTCCGGCCGCCGCCGCCCGCACCGCTGCCGTTGAGGCGGCCGCAACGGCGAGCCGCGCGGTGCCCTTTGCGCACATTCTCGACGGGTTCGGCGGGGCGCGCGCCGATGGCGAGGGGCTGGGCGAACGCTTCGAGGCATCCGTGCTCACCCCGCTCGTCGCGGCGATTCTGCCGCCAGAAGACAGCATGGTGTGGGGTGGGGCGGCCGGCAAGCTCTGGCGCGGCCTGTTCGCTGAGGAATTGGCGGCTGTCACCGCGCGTTCCGGCGGCTTCGGCCTCGCATCGATGATTGACGAGGCGGTTGCCGCGCGCGCCGCACCCAAACAGGGAGGGGAAGGATGATCCATCATCTCCAATCGACGCTTGATCGTCTCGAGGGCATCCTCGACGAGGCGATCACTGCGATGACGCGAAAGACCGCGATGGACGATGCGGCGATGGCCAGTGCCAAGGGGCGGGCGCTGCTGGCGCTGGCGCGCCTGTCCGGCGATCTGTCGCCCACCACGCTGCCGGACGACATCAAGCAGACCATCAAGCGCGTGCGCGAGAAGCTTACGCGTGAGCATCAGATGCTGGAGCGCCGTCTCGACGCCTCGCAGCTGGTGGTGCGCCTGATCGGCGAAGCCATGATCGCGCAAGATTGGGACGGTACCTATGGCCCCGTCCCCACGCGGCGCGTGGTCGCGACCGTGAGTACCACCGGCGCCAAGACCGCCGCCAACGAACGAGTTGGTCGATGAAGCTTATCCTCGTCGGCATCTGGGCGGTCGCCGTCACGCTGGGCACGAGCTACGCAGTCGCTTCGTTCAAGATGGGCGGGGAGGCTGAGGAGCCGGAACGGCGTCTGGAAGGACTGCAATACGCTTCGCTGCCGACGATGTCGGTCCCGGTCCTGCAGGACGGCAAGGTCCAGGGCTACGTGGTCGTGCGTATGGTCTACACCGCCGATTCGGCCGTGTTGCGGACCCTCGCCAGCGAGCCCGACCCCTTCATCAGCGACGAGGTGTTCCGCGCCCTCTACGGTCGTGCCGAGACCGCATTCGGCCGCCTGGTCCGCCTCGATCTCGGCGAACTGGCCGACACCATCCGCAAGCGCGTCAACGAGCGCATGGGCGACGAGGTGGTGCAGGATCTGCTGGTCGACGGCCTCAACTACATCGACATCGCGACCGCGAGCAAAGGCGGCCCGATGCCGGGAGCGGGCGAACTCCCGGCATCCGGCGCGGCGACCCGGGAGCCGGCCGCGGCCGGCTCCGAACGCTGATCGGGAAGGGTGGCAATCCGTGTCGATCGCATCGCGCATTTTTCTCATAGTGGCGGTCATGGCGTTCACCGGCCTCGCGGTGGGCGGGCTCGCCGTCTGGTCGATCTCGGAACTGCGCGCGACCTTCGACGGGCTCGACCGGGAGCAGCAAGCCCTCGCCGCCCTTTCGCGGCTGGAGCGGCGCGTGCTCACTGCTGAACGTTTGGCAGGCACGATTTCATCGACGGCTTTCGCGGATGAACAGATCCGCCTGGCCGACGAGTTGGAGCGCTCGCTGGATGCGCTCGATGGCACCGCCCGCGAGCTGTCCCGCGCCGTGCCTCCCGGAGAAGCCGCCATGGCCGCATTGCGCCGGGCGCTCGACGGGGTCCTGCTGGAGCGGCGCCAACTCGCCGCCGAAGCGCTCAACGGTGCCGCCGGAGCCGGCTCCTTCGGTGGCACGAAGAACGGCGCCGGGCGTGAGAGCACGCCGATGGCGAACGTTGTCGATCGGCTCGCGGCGCTCGGAGAGGCCATCGAGGGCCGCTATGGCACCCTCGGCGAGGCCGCCGAGGCCGATCTTCTCAATCGGATCCTTCTGATCGTGGCTTGTCTTGGCGGGCTGCTGATGTTCGGCACACTGTTGGCGATTGTCGCCGGTCAGCGTGGCATCGTCGCGCCGATCATCGCGGCGCGCGATGGTCTGGTGCGCCTTTCGGAGGGGCAGTCCGGCGCGGCACTTGCCGACACCAGCCGCAAGGACGAGATCGGCGAGCTGCTCAGGGCCGCCATCGTGTTGGAGCGCCAGCTCGGCGAGGCGCGTGCCGCGCTGGCGGCGAACGCCACCGTGCGCCTGCCGCTCGATCGGCATCAGGTGGAGCGCGAAATCGCACAGCGCCTGGAATGCGACATCTCCGCGGCCGTCAACGCCGTTGCGCTTTCCGCGCGCGAGCTCGGGACGTCGGCGCAGAGCCTGATGGATCTGGCCAATGCGAGCGGATCCAGGACGAGCCGCGCAACGGAAGGCGCGCAGGCCACGGCCGGCCGGGTGGAAGCAGTCGCCACTGCCGCGCAGGAACTGTCGGCATCGACGCACGAGATCGGCGGCCAGGTCTCCCAGTCGAGCGCGATCAGCGCGGCCGCCATGCGCCAGGCCGAGGAGACGGCTGCGGTCGTCTCGGGCCTGTCCAAGTCGGCCGGAAAGATCAACGAGGTGGTGGATCTCATCGAGCAGATCGCCGGTCAGACCAACATGCTCGCCCTGAACGCCACGATCGAGGCGGCGCGCGCGGGTGCCGCGGGCAAGGGGTTTGCCGTCGTCGCCGCGGAGGTCAAGTCGCTTGCCGAGCAGACCGGCGGCGCAACCAAGGAAATATCGGCCCAGATCGGCGCCGTGCAGCAGGATGTGAAGCGCGTCGTCGCCGCCATCGAGGCATTGAGGGCGAACTTCGCCAAGGCCAACGACATCGCGGCGGCGGTCGCCTCCGCCACCGCGCAGCAGGGTGCTTCGAGCAGCGACATCGCTCAGAACGTGCAACGCGCGGCCGCCAGCGCCGAAGACGTCTGTGCCACGATCATCGACATCTCCAAGACGGCGAACGACACCGGCCGCGGCGCCAGCGAGATCATGGCCAAGGCCGGTGAGTTGAACAAACAAACGGATTCGCTGCGCGACCGTCTCTCCAGCTTTCTCAGCACAGTCAATACGCGCGCGGCATAGGGGTAAAACATGGACGGGATAGACGATCTCTTAGCCGAGTTCATCACCGATACGACGGAATCGCTTGAGCGCGTCGACGAGCGTCTTGTCGAGTTGGAGGGCAGGTCCTCCGATGAAGCCGGTGACTTCGACAGCGGCGCGATGGTCAACGACCTTTTCCGCATGATGCACACCATCAAGGGCACGTGTGGCTTCCTCGGCCTGAACCGCATGGCCGGGCTCGCGCACGTCGCGGAAAACCTGATGGACGGGTTGCGCAATGGCGCAAAGCTCACCGCGCCGATCACCGAGGCGATGCTGTTGTCGGTCGACCGGCTCAAATGGTTGCTGGGCGAGATCGAATCCGGGCAAGGGACCGAGCCCGAAGGCAACGATGACGACGTGATCTCGGCGCTGAAAGCGGCGGCCGAAGGCAAGTCGCCGTCCGCCGCAAAGGCGGCGGCGCAGGCCGAGGCCGCCACGGCTGCACCCGCTGCTCCGGCTGCGCCTGCCCCCGCTCCGGCGGCGGCCAAGGCACCGTCCGCGCCCGCGGCCAAGGCGCCGCCGCCCAAGCCGGCCGGCGGCGACAAGGGCGAGGGGGGCGACGGGGGCGAGCGCGCCGGCGACAGCTCCATCCGCGTCTCGGTGGAGACGCTGGAGCATTTGATGACGGTGGTCTCGGAACTCGTGCTGACGCGCAACGAGCTCACGGAGATCATGCGCAACGACGAAGGCACCACCCACAAGCTGGCCTTGCAGCGCCTCTCCAGCGTAACGGGCGAACTGCAGCAGGCGGTGATGTCGACGCGCATGCAGCCGATCGGCAATGCCTGGCGCAAGCTCCCGCGGATCGTGCGTGACGTGTCGAGCGCGCTGGGCAAGAAGATCGAGCTGGAGATGAACGGCTCGGAGACCGAGTTGGACCGGCAGGTGCTCGAGGCGATCAAGGATCCGCTGATGCACATGGTCCGCAACGCAGCCGACCACGGCCTGGAGACGACACGCGACCGCATCGCCGCCGGCAAACCTGAAAAAGGCAGGATCACTCTCAACGCCTACCACGAGGGCGGCCAGATCCTGGTCGAGATCGCCGACGACGGCAAAGGTCTCGACATCGACAAGATCAAGGCAAAAGCCGTGGAACGCGGTCTGGTCTCTGCCGAAGAGATCGAGCGGATGTCGAACGAGCAGATCTTCGCGTTCATCTTCGATGCCGGCTTCTCGACCGCCGCCCAAGTGACCAGCGTGTCCGGCCGCGGTGTCGGCATGGACGTCGTGCAGTCGAACGTGGAACGCATCGGCGGCTATATCGACGTGCGCTCGGCGCCGGGTGTCGGCTCCGTCTTCACCCTCAAGATCCCGCTCACGCTGGCCATTTCCCGTGCGCTCATCGTCGGTGTCGACGATCAGGACTTCGCGGTGCCGCAAACCTCGGTTGATGAGCTCCTCAAGGTTGAGCCGGGCGGAGCCCATTCCATCAAGGTGATCAAGAACGCGCCGGTGCTGCGCTCGCGCGACCGGCTTCTACCGGTCGTCGACCTCCGGGGGCTGCTCAACATGCCGGGCGCGGTGGACGAGAACGGCAAGCCGCGCACCGCCGATGAGACCACCGAGGGCTTCGTCATGGTCATCATGGCCCGTGGCACGCGCTTCGGCATGCTGGTGGATACGGTGCTGCGCACCGAGGAGATCGTCGTCAAGCCGATGCCGGTGGTGCTGCGCGGGCTCGAAGTCTTCTCCGGCTCCACGATTTTGGGCGATGGACGCGTCATCATGATCATCGATCCGAACGGGATGCGCTCGGCTGCGTCCTCCACGTCCGATTCCTCGATCCAGGGCGGTGCCGCCAAGCAGGCGGAGGTCGAACCGGAGCTTCTGCGCAACTCGCAGCTCCTGCTGATGTTCCGCGCCAACGGCCCCAACCGCAAGGCGCTGCCGATCAGCCTCATCACGCGCCTGGAGGAGATCAACCTCGCCGAGGCCGATCAGAGCAACGGCCAGTGGCACGTCAAATATAACGAGGAACTGATCCCGCTCGTTTGGTTCGGCGATCCGCCGAGCGCGGACAGCAAGGCGAAGAAGCCGCTGCTCGTCATGTCGGACGAAGGCCGCTCCATGGGGCTCCTGGTCGACGAGATCCTCGACATCGAGGAAGACGAGGTGGAAGTCCAGATCCCCTCCGAGCAGGACGGCATCCTGGGCGCGGCCATCATCGGCGGCCGCACGGCCGAGATCATCGACGTCGGTCACTTCCTGGGGATGGCGTCCGCCCACTGGTTCGAGCCGCAAATCAAGAAGATGCGCAAGGCCGAGGCGATGCGCATCCTGCTGGTCGACGACAGCATCTTCTTCCGCAACCTGGTGGGACCGGTGGTCCGCTCGGCCGGGTTCGATCCGATCATGTGCGAATCGGGCGCCCAGGCGCTGGAGAAGCTCAACGCGGGCCTGCGTCCCGCCGTCATCGTCACCGACGTCGACATGCCCGATATGGATGGCTTCCAGTTCGCGGAGGCGGTGCGCAAGATCAAAGCCTTCGACGACACGCCGGTCCTGGCCCTGTCCGGCCTCATCACCCCGGAGGCGATCGAGAAGGCGCGCAACTCAGGCTTCTCGGACTACGTCTCCAAACTTGACCGCAACGGGCTGGTCCAGGCGCTCCTGGAGTTCACGCGGCCCACTTCCAACAAGGACATCGCCGCATGAGCGCCGCCTCGCGAAAGGAAAATCACGCGGACAAGCCGGACGGTTTCGTGACGGCGCGCCTCGCCAACCACTGGTTCGCCGTGCCGATCGATGCGGTGCACGAGGTGTTCCTGCTCAACCGCATCACCAAGGTGCCGCTGTCTCCGCCTGGGCTGATCGGCGTGCTCAACCTGCGCGGGCGCATCGTCACCGCGCTCAACACCCGTCAGATCCTCGGCTTCCCGTCCGGCACGACGACGCCGACGATCGCCATCGGCATCGAGCGCGGTCATGAGCTGTTCGGCCTGGCCGTGGACGAGATGGGCGATGTGTTGACGTCCACGCGCAGCGAACGCGAGCGTGCCCCGTCGAACCTCGACAAGCGGTGGCGCGACCTGGTGACGGGCGTGCAGCGGGTCGACGATCAGCTGGTGCTCATCGTCGAAGTGGAACGTCTGTTCGAAGACGTTGTGTCGCTGGTAGCTGCATGACCGTAGCTGCGCCGTCGCGACCGTTGGCGTCGGACCTGGAGGTCGATCTCCTGTCCCAGTCGTTGACGTTGCGCACGGCGTTGCGCCGCGCCATCAACGCCGCCGGCAGCGGCTTGAGTCTGTCGGTGACGGGTGCGCACGGAGGCGACGGGTCGGCGCGCAACCGGGCCATGGTGGTCGACGCGGACATGCCGGGGCTGACCGGTGTGGCGCTGTTCGAGCACATCGCTTCGGCCGGCGCGGAGATGCCCGTGGTGGTGGTTGCGAGCGATACGCCGCGGGGACGAGGTCTGCAAAAGCAGGCCCTGCGTGCCGGCGCGACGGCGTTCTTCGTGATGCCCCAATCCTTCCAGCCGCGCGACCTGAAGGACATGGCGACTCGGGTCGTCGTCGCCCTGCGGGGCGGCGGTGATACCGGCCTGGGCGAGACCCCCCGAAGCCCGAGCGCAGCGAGCACCAGCTCCACCTCGCCAAGCCATCAATCTTCGGGGGCTCAGCCGCCCAAAACTCACCGCCGGCCGAGCTTCGTCAAACCGCAGGCACTCGTGGTTGGCAGCTCGACAGGCGGTCCGCAGGCTCTGCTCTCCCTGTTCAAGGACTTCAAACCCCACAACATCACCTTTCCGGTTCTCATCGTGCAGCACATGCCTGCGGCGTTTACGTCGATCCTCGCCGAACACATCACCCGCGCGACCGGGTGGCGGGCGTTGGAGGCGACCGATGGCGAGCCTCTCACGCCCGGCGAGATCCGCATCGCTCCCGGTGGCAAGCATCTGCTCGTCGCCGGGTCCAAGAACCAGCTGAAGCTGGGATTGAGCGAGGATCCACCGGTCAATTTCTGCCGGCCCGCGGCGGACGTCTTGTTCATGTCGGCGGCGGCGCTGTTTCGCGGCTCGGTGCTCGGCGTCGTGCTGACAGGGATGGGCCAGGACGGAGCCAACGGGGTGAGGGCAATCAAGGACGCTGGAGGCTACGTTATCGCGCAGGATCAGGAATCGAGCGTGGTGTGGGGGATGCCCGGCGCCGCCGTTGCCACTGGCGCTGTGGATCAGGTTTTGCCCCTGCAGGAAATTGGAAGTGCGCTGTCCCGTGCGGCGACTGGAGTGCTGTGATGCTGAACGCCGATGATTTCAGCTATCTAAGCCGTCTTTTGAAGGACAAGTCCGGCCTCGCGCTGACCGCGGACAAGACTTACCTCATCACGACTCGCCTGAAGCCGCTGTTGGAGGGGCGCGGTTTGCGCGACATCGCGGAATTGGTGCGCGAGATGAAGGCGGGGCGCCTCGCCGGGATGGCGGAAGAGGTGGTCGACGCGATGACGACCAACGAATCGCTGTTCTTCCGCGACAGCAAGCCGTTCGAAGCGTTGACGCAGATGATGCTGCCCGCGCTGGCGGCCGCGCGCGGTCCAAGGCGGCCGCTGCGGATCTGGTGCGCGGCCGCGTCGACCGGGCAGGAGCCATACTCCATCGCAATGCTGCTGGAGGAGAACAGCGCCAAGTTCGGCGGCCGCGACGTCTCCATCCTCGGGACCGACCTTTCCCAGGCGGCACTCTCGCGTGCGCGCTCCGGCGAATACACGTCGTTCGAGGTGGGGCGAGGCATCCCCGCCGATATGCTGGCTCGCTATTTCACCAAGGGCCCCAACAACCACTACATCGTGGCGGAACGGATCCGTTCGCGCGTGACCTTGAAGTCGCGCAATCTGCTGGATGAGTTCGATTCGCTGGGCAATTTCGACATCATCTTCTGCCGCAACGTGCTGATCTACTTCGACCGGCCGACTAAGTCGGACGTCTTGAGCCGGATGGCGCGCATCCTCGCCCCGGACGGCTACCTCATCCTGGGCGGTCCGGAGACGACGCTCGGCCTGTGCGACGCTTTCGAGCGGCATCCCGAGTGGCGCAATGTCTACACCCGCTCCAAGCAATCCCAATTGAGCGGGCAGTCCACCGTTCGGATTTGCGCATAAGCAAAATTCCCGGGCCGGTTCATAGGGCGTCGCTGTCGCGAGATTGGACCGCGAGATTGATCGGGTTGGTCGCACGGCCGATAACCTGGGCGCAAACCGGCGCAATGATCCGTCCGGGCTCCGACCTCAGCTCG
>JAUIJH010000123.1 GCA_030431335.1 Alphaproteobacteria bacterium | reverse complement strand
GCGCTCGCGCGGCGGCTTGCCCTCGGGCGGGCGGCCGGGCGGCGGGGGCCGTCGATCCACGGGGCCGCGGTCCATCAGTGCGAGGTCTCCAGCCGGCCGTCGAACAGGATGAGGCGGCGCGCGTCGATCTCGTTCATCAGGCCGATATCGTGGGTCGCGATCACCACCGACGTGCCCAGCTTGTTGAGCTCCTGGAAGAGGCGCATCAGGCGCTTGGCCATCGGCGGGTCGACGTTGCCGGTGGGCTCGTCCGCGAGCAGCACGTCGGGCCGGGTGACGAGGGCGCGGGCGATGGCGGCGCGCTGCTTCTCGCCGCCCGACAGCACCGGCGGGAAGGCGTGGCTCCGGTGCGACAGGCCGACCCAGCGCAAGAGCTCGTTGACGTCGCCGCGATAGGTGTGGGCCTCGCGCCCCTGGATCCTGAGCGGCAGGGCGACATTGTCGAACGTGGACAGGTGGTCGAGCAGGCGGAAATCCTGGAACACGACGCCGATGCGGCGGCGCATCGACGGCACTTCGGCATAGCGCAGCAGGCTGACGTCGGCGCCGAACAGGCTCATGAAGCCGCGCGTGGGGCGCAGGGACAGCGACAGCAGGCGCATCAGCGTGGTCTTGCCCGCGCCGGAGGGGCCGGTGAGGAACTGGAACGAGCGGGCCGGGATCTCGAAGGAGAGGTCGCGCAGGATCTCCGGACCGTTGCCGTAGCGCAGGCCCACGTTGTCGAGCGCGATCATGGCCGGGTCTTGAATGGTACGCGATCCTTCGACTGGGACGCCGGGGCGCCGCGGCGCGAGCGCCCCGACGGGGCGAAGGCTGGCGCGCGCGGCGTCTGGGCATCGGCCTCGTTGCGAGTGCCGGCGGCCCGGCCGCCGACGGCCCTTTTTAGCATGGGCGGGACGAGGCGTCGCGGCCAGACGCGGCCGGCGCGCGATCCACAGGGGATCGCACGCGCCGGCGGCGAGGCCTATTGCGGCAGGAGGCGCTCCAGATAGTCGCGCTCCAGGCGGGGCAGGCCCATGTCGCCGAGCCGCTTGCGCAGCTCCTGCAGGATGCGCCGCGCGCGCTGGGCCTCGATCTCGTCCGGCACGCCCACCCGGCTGGTGTCGGCGTAGGAGCCTTCGCGGCGGGCGCGGCCGAGGGGATCGCGCCCGGGGCCCTGGTCGGGCGAGCCGACGTCCTCGCCTTGGCCGCCGGGGCCGCCCTGCTGGGCCTCGGCAAGCTGCTGGGCCATGCTCTGCGCTCCCTCGCGCAGCGCCTGCAGGGCGTTGCCCTGCTCGTCCACGGCCTCGCCGGTCTGGCCCTCGCCGATCGATTCGCCGGCGTCGCCCATGGAGCGGCCGGCATCGTCGAGCCGCTCGCCGGGTTCGAAGCCTTGCTCCTCCAGCTTGCGCATCATCTCTTCGAGCTGTTCGCGCAGGGCCTGCTGCTGCTCCTGCAGCTGCTTCAGCGCGTCGGCCCGTTCCTGGGGCGACATCTGCTGGTCGCCGCCCTGGCCGGGCTGGCGGCGGCCGTTCTGGCCCTGCTCGCCGTAGCGGCCCATCCGGCCTTCCTGGTTCTGACGGCCTTGCTGGCCCTCGTTGCCCTGGTCCATGCCATAGGTCTCGTCCATCAGCTCCTGCTGGCGCTGGATCATGCGGCCGAGCTCGTCCAGCGTGCGGCCGGCCTGGCCCATCGGGTCGCCCTGCTGACCCTGGCCGCGCTGGGCCATCTGCAGGTTCTGCATCATCTGCTGCAACTCGGACAGCAGCGCCTCGGCCTCGGCATGGCGCCCCTGCTGGGCCAGTTCCTCGATGCGGCGCAGCAGGTCGTCGAGGTTCTTCTGGGTCAGCATCTGCGCGTCGGGGTCCATCGCCTGCTGCTGCATCGACTGGGCGCGCTCGGCCAGCGCCTGCATGTAGCGCTGCATCGCCTCGCGCAGCTCCTGGGTGAGGCGGGCGATCTCCTCCTCCGACGCGCCGTCCTCCAGCGCCTGGCGTAGGCGCTCCTGCGCCGCCTGCAGGGCGCGCTCGGCGTCGCTCATGCCGTCGTCTTCCAGCATCAAAGCGAGCTGCCACAGGTTCTCCAGCATCTCGCGCAACTGGTCGTCGGAGCGGGCGGCGACGAGCTGGGCATAGGCGGTGCGGATGGCCAGGAACGCGCCGGCGCCGCCGAGCGCATCGGGCGTCAGCAGCATCAGGTCCAGCGCGTCGATGACGGCGACCTGGGTGTTGGCGTCGAGCGCCAGCATCGTGCGCTGCTCGACGATGGCGCGCGCGATGGGGTTGACGAACGTGCGCGCGGGAATGCGGAACGGGCGCGCCTCGCTGAGGCCGGTCTGGCCCACGCCGTCGGTGGCGCGCACCTTCACCGTCGCCTCCAGCCCGGCGAAGGGGTGGGCGGACAGGTCCTTCACCGTGCGCCCGGCGCCGCGCATGCCCGGCCCGCCCGGCAGCGTGAGCGCGAACGAGGGGTTCTCCACCAGCGGGCGACGGCCGGGGCCGACGGCGCGCGGCAGGACCAACGCCTCCGCCGAGGCGATGGCATAGTCGTCGTCGAGCTGGTAGCGCAGCTCGAAGCCGTTGCGGTTGTCGGCCTTGGGCGCCTCGGTGATCTCGGCCCTGGGCGGCAGGTCGCCGTCGGCGACGAAGGCCCATTCGTCGATCGCCTCGCCGTCGCGGCGGACCTCCACGGCCATCGTGCCGTCGATGGTGACCACCCCCTGGCGGGCGAGCGCGCTCGCGTCCACCTCCGACAGGGTGGCCATCTCCTGGGTCTCGCCCCCCTCGGGACGGTCGACGCGCAGCTCGATCTCGTCGGCGCCCTGGGCGCGGACGGTGAGGAGGGAGCCGGCCGGCACGCGGATACCGTCCTCCGTCTCCACCCGCGTCGCCGCGGACAGGAAGAGCGGGGCGCGCCCGGTGTAGGGCGGCGGGGTGACCCAGGCGTCGAGCCGGAAGCGGGTTTCCTGCGCGGGATTACCGGGCGAGGACAGGTCGAACGGCGCCAGCAGCCGCTCGGCGACGGCCCCCGCCCCGACCAGGATGCCGACGAACAGCATGATGCCGACCGCCGCGCGCAGCGCGAACGGGTCGTGCGGCACGATGTCCGGGCGCGGCACCGCATAGCGCAGCGCCGCCAGCCGCTCGCTCGCCCGGCGACGGTGGACGCGCCACAGGCTCTCGGTGACCGCGTCACCCTGGGCGGCGAGATGGTCCTCGTAAGTGCCGAGCGGGCGGTGCGGCAGGGCGGCGTCGTCCTCCAGCCGGCGCATCGCGTCCTCGCGGGCGGGGAGGCGCAAACGCCGCAGGCGCCACCCGGCGGCCACGAACAACACGGCGAAGGCGCCGAGCGCGAGCGCCTTGATGAGCGGCGCCTGACCGGACCACAGCCCCATCAGCGCGGTGGCGACGAAGAGGGCAACGACCCCCAGCATCGGCGCCAGCGCGGGCCACAGCCGCTCCCACGCCAACGCGGCCCGCGCGCTGGCGATCAGGCGGCGCAGCCGCGAATTCATCGGTGACGCCATTCATGCCCCCTCAATACGCGAGGTCCGAACTTAAGAGCGCTAGCAGATTAGTCGTGTGCGCCAAGTCGGCAACCCGCAGTCGGACGTTCGCACTCACGTTTGGGTGTTCCCACTCTGCCAGGAATGCACCGAGCCGGCTACGCCAAGCCAGATTGAAGCTGGCGAAGCATTGTGTTTGAAGTGCGTCAGGCGCGCAGAGGAGTTGCCGATGCCCATTGTCAACCGTTTCCACGACCTGGCCGAAGAGATCACAGCCTGGCGCCGAGACATCCATCAAAACCCTGAAATCCTTTACGAAGTGACACGCACCGCGGCCTTCGTGGCGGAACAGCTGCGGGCCTTCGGTGTCGACAGCGTGGAAACCGGCGTCGGACGCACCGGCGTCGTGGGTGTGATCAAGGGTCGCGGCACTTCGCGGCACGTCATCGGCCTGCGCGCCGACATGGACGCGCTGCCGATGACGGAAAACACCGGCGCGCCCTGGGCCTCGAAAGTTCCGGGCAAGATGCACGCCTGCGGCCACGACGGCCACACCGCGATGCTGCTCGGCGCGGCCAAATACCTGGCCGACACGCGCAATTTCGACGGCACGGTGGTGGTCATCTTCCAGCCGGCCGAAGAGGGCGGCGCCGGCGCCAAGGCGATGATCGACGACGGGCTGATCACCCGCTACGGCATCGAGCGGGTGTTCGGCATGCACAACCTGCCGGGCATGCCGGTGGGCACGTTCGGCATCCGGCCGGGCGCGATGATGGCCTCGGCGGACCGCCTGCGCATCTCGGTGGAAGGCGTCGGCGGCCACGCGGCGCGCCCGCACTTGTCGCGCGACCCTATCGTGGCCGCCTCGGCGATCGTGATGGCGGCCCAGACCATCGTGTCGCGCAACGCCGATCCGCTGGAAGCGGCGGTGCTGTCCGTCACCATGTTCAACGCCGGCTCGGCCGACAACATCATCCCGCAGAAGGCGGAGTTGCGCGGCACCGTGCGCACGCTGAAGCCGGAGATGCGCGACATCATGGAGACGCGCCTCGCCGAGGTGGTCGCCCAGGTCGGCGCCGCCTACGGCGTGCGCGCGGAGCTGGAATATCGGCGTGACTATCCCGTCACCGTCAACGACGAGGTGGAGGCGCACCACGCCGCCGACATCGCCGCGCGCGTGGTGGGCGAGCAAAACGTCACCCGCAACATCGTGCCGACCATGGGCGGAGAAGATTTCTCCTTTATGCTCAATACGGTGCCCGGTGCCTTTATTTTTGCCGGCGTAGGTGAGAATGTGGCCAATCTTCACAACGAAGCATACGACTTCAACGACGAGCTGATTCCCGTCGGCTGCTCTTATTGGGCAACGCTGGTGGAAACCACGCTCCCGCGGGCGGCGTAGGCGCGGAGGCCCCGATGCAGCACGTCAAGTTCACCCAGATGGCCGAAGGCGACCGGGAGGATTACACCTTCCTGGAAGCGCACGAGCGCGAATCGGCCGGCGCGGTCGGCACGCGGCTGCTGGCCGCGCTGGCCGACCTCGACGATGCGGCGTCGGCCTACCGCGTGTCGCGCTACGAGCACTCGCTGCAGAGCGCGACGCGGGCCTGGCGCGACGGCGCCGATATCGACTGGGTGGTGGCGGCGCTGCTGCACGATATCGGCGACCTCTACGCGCCGTACAATCACGACGAGTACGCCGCCTCGGTGCTGCGGCCTTACCTGCGCGAACAGTGCACCTGGGTGGTGGCCCACCACGGGCTGTTCCAACGCTACTACTACGCGCACCATTTCGGCGGCGACCGCGAGGTGCGCCGCCGCCACAAGGACAGCCCCTACTACGAGGACGGGGTGCTCTTCTGCGAGCGCTGGGACCAGGCCTCCTTCGACCCCTCCTACGAGGCGATGCCGGTGGAGCATTTCCAGCCGCTGGTGGTGGAGGTGTTTTCGCGCGAGCCCTACCGGCCCGAGTTCATCGCGGCCGGACAGCGCAAGCCGCTGGTCGACCCGCAGGTGGCTGCGCAGCGCGCCGAATAGCGGGCGGCGGCGCCATCAGGTGATGGCGTCGATCTCCTCCACGGTCAGCCCGCCGGGAACGAGGGTGATGGGCACGGGATAGCGCCCCGCCTGGCCGCCGGCGATGGCGCTGACCAGCGGTCCGGGCCCGTCCGGCCCCCCCGCCGCGGCCAGCACCAGCACGGCGATGGACGGATCCTCGGCGATGAGCTGGCGGATCCCGTCGGTGCGGTCGGCGATGACGACGCGCCGCTCGGGCTCCTTGACGGTGTATTTCGACAGGCGGTTAAGCGCCCGGTCGAGCAGCTCGTTGGCCTCTTCCTCGGCCTCCTCGCGCATCCGCTCCTCGACACCGAGCCAGTGCTGGAACTCGCTCGGCGCCACCACCACCAGGGCGACGACCGACGCGCCGGTGCGCTCGGCCCGGCGCGCGGCGTACAGCAGCGCCTGCTCGCACTCCGGCGTTTCGTCGACGACAACCAGAAATTTGCGCGGCTCGCGTGGTGTTTCGCTCATATTCTCAACGGATGCGCTTACGGTAGTTGATCTTGAACAGATCCTGGTCGACCGCAACACCCGTTTTCACGTTGTAGATGGACACGCTGGTTTCCTGGCCCTTGCTGTCGACCACGTTCCACTGCTTCAGCGCCTTGGATTCGGCGTCGAACAGCAGCGTGATGGAGCCGTCGCCGAACACGGTGTTCTCCTCGATGGTCACCGACACCAGGTCGGGCTGCACGTCCACCTTGGTGACCTTGCTGTCCTTGGTGAGGTCGATGGTGTTGTCGAGCAGGAAGCGCAGCGGCGTGCGCTGGAGCGGCCAGATGTCCTGCGTGTCGCGCTTGCGGTCGCGGACGGCCACCGAGCCGCCGTCGGCGATGATGTCGAGCGTGGAGGGGCTGTCGTAGAAGAAGCGGACCTTGCCCGGCCGCTGGATGGCGAAGCGGCCCGACGTGCGCCGGCCATCGGGCCCGAACTGCACGAATTCGCCGCGCATCGTCTCGATGGCGTTGAAGTAGGCGTTGACTTCCGCGAGAGCCTCGTCAGTGGCCGCGCGGCTCTCACCCGCGCTGGTGCCGGCGATGAGAAGGGCCGCAAAAGCGGCGATGATCATGTGACGCATGGTTGAACCTCAGACTTTGACTGGCGTTTCTCGTACCGGTCGGCCCATTGCTTGGGGCTGAATGTGCGTCATCGCGGCGTCCGTCTCAAGGCGCTGCGGCTTTTACGCAGCCTTTGCCGCAATGCGCCCGGTACGCAAACACCGCAGTTAATTTGATTTCCCACAACCGGGGCTTTATTCATCGTCCAGTTAGCAAGACATCTACATTTATTTTACCAGCTTAGGTGGGAAAGTTTATGTCCGAGCTCTTGAAACTGCTGAGCCAGCTCGGCGTTCCGCAGAACCTGGTGATCGGCACGTTCGGTCCCGACGACCTGACCGGCACCAACCTCAACGATCTCATGATCGGTCTCACCGGCAACGACACGATCTTCGCGCTCAACGGGTCGGACATCGTGCTGGCCGGGGCGGGCAACGACAGCGTGGTGGCCGGCACCAACGCTTTCGACGGCGACGATTTCGTCATCGGCGGCCCGGGCAACGACTATGTCGATCTCGGCGCGGGCGACGACACGGCCGAGGGCGGCGCGGGCGTGGACTTCATGGTCGGCTCGGCCGGCTCCGACAGCATGAGGGGCGGCGCGGGCGAGGACCAGTTCTTCGGCGGTTCGGGCGCCGACACCATGTTCGGCAACGGCGACGACGACGTCATCACCGGCGGCTCGGGCGCGGATGTGGGCATCGGCGGCAACGGCAACGACGAGGTGACCGGCGGCAGCGGCGGCGATCTGCTGAAGGGCGGCAACGGCACCGACGCCGTCGAGGGCGACAGCGGCGACGACCGCATGTTCGGCGGCGCCGGCAACGACACCATCGTCGGCGGCAGCGGCAGCGACACGATGACGGGCGGCCCCGGCAGCGACAGCTTCTTCATCGAGAACCTGGACGACGGCGACAGCGACGTGATCACCGACTTCGATGCGGCGACGGACATCGTGATGGTCTATGCCGGCGCTGCCAACGCGGTGATCACGCAGATCACCGATGTGGGGGACGGCACGTTGGTCGACTACCTCAACGACTATTCGCTGTTTTTCCGCGGCGTCGAGGAAAGCGTGGTGATCCAGCTGGCGGAAGACGGCGATCTCGGCATCTACATGATGGCCTGATTCACGACCCGCCGGACAGTTGCGGCACCCATTCGGCCGCGTTGTGCCGGGGCGCCGCCTGTTGCCGGGGCTTGGCCGATCGGGCCGGCTTCTCGGCGATCGACGGCTCGAACTCGATGCCGAACTCCCGGCGCAGCCAGGCGACGTCGCCGGCACTCTCGCGCCGCACGTGCGCGACGATCTCGGGCGGCAGCGTGAAGGGGGGCCCCGGAATGCGCGCCCAGCCGCCGCCGCGCAGGTGCCCCTCGCCGCGGGCGTTGCGCTCGCTCATCGCCATCACCGCGTCGTGCGAGGGGGTGACGAACTTGCGCGCGTAGTCGAGGGGGATCGCATCCGGGTCGCGGCCGGTAGCGTCGAGCAGGTCGTCGACCACGTTGCCGTTGCGCAGCCTCTGCCTGTCGTAGACCCGCACCGTGAATCGGTCCTTGCCGAGATGCCTGAGCCACGGCGTCATGTTGCGGCGATAGGGATAGATCTTTGGTTCCGCGCAGGCCGCCTCGTAGGTGGTCCGGCCCATGACGATGTGCGTCGCGGTGCGCGAGACCACCAGCTTGCCGGGCTCGCGCACGTACATGATGGCGTGGATCTCGCTGAATTGCGCGGCCAGGGCGTCCAGGACGTGCGCCACGGCGCGCGGCTTGATGGCGCTGAGAAGCTCGGAGCTGACGATCCATTCGTCGCCCTCGAAGCCGGCGTGGATCGCTGCGAGATTGGCCCGCAGCGTGCCGGCCTTGGCTTCCTTCACCAGGTAGTGCTGGGCGTATCCGCGCGGCTTGTTTTCCGGATCCGTCGGAAACCACATGCGGTTCCAAGGGTATGTCAGCCCAGCATCGCGGAGGATGTCGCGGGAGGAGGAGAAGGTCTTCTGGATCGATGTCGTGCCGGTCTTGTGCGACCCGATGTGAATCCAAATCTTGGCCACATCTTCTCCTTAATTAAGGCAAGAAATATACGACAATCATTTCAATGATTAAGGGTAGGTGGTCGGCAGGAGGCGCGCAAGTTATTTCTGGCTGCGAAGGGTTTGTTGGAGGGGTTGTCGCCGTCCACCACCTCGGGCGGCCTCCCTCGCCGCGTCATCAGAACGCGATGCCGAACTCTTGCCTGAGCCAGGCGAGGTCGTCGGCGCTCTTGCGCCGCACGGTCTCGATGACGTCGGACGGCAGCGTGAAGGGCGGGCCGGGAATGCGGCCCCAACCGCCGCCGCGCAGGTGCCCCTCGCCGCGGGCGTTGCGTTCGCTCATGGCGAGCACGGCGTCGTGCGAGGGGGTGACGAACTGCGTCTCCCGGTCGAGTGCGAGCGACTTGCCGCCGTATCCCATGAGGTCGAGCAGATCGTCGACCACGCTGCCGTTGCGGAGCCGGCTCTTGTCGAACACGCGCACGCACAGGCGGTCCTTGCCGAGGAGGTCGAGCCATGGGGCGATGGCGCGGCGGTAGCCGAAGATCCGGGGCTCCGCGCAGGCGGCTTCGTACGTGGTCTGGCCCATGACGATGAGCGTCGCCGTCGCCGAAACCACGAGGGAGCCCGGCTCGCGCACGTAGATGACGACGCGGATCTCGCCGAAGCGCACCGAGAACGCGTCGAGCAAATGCCGGGCGGCCGGCTTGTGGATGGCGCTGAGAAGCTCGGAGCTGACGATCCACTCCTCGCCGTCCAAGCCGGCATGGATCGCGTCGAGGTTCTGCTTCAGCGTGTGCGCCTTGGCTTCATCGGCGAGGTAGTGCTGGGCCGATCCGCGCCCCTTGGTGCCGGGATCGTCCGGGAACGCGAGGCGGTTCCAGGGATAGGTCAGCCCCGCCTCGCGCAATTTGGCGCGCGAGCCGGCGAACGTCTTCTGGATCGATGTCGTGCCGGTCTTGTGAGAGCCGATGTGTATCCAGAGCTTGGCCACGGGCTCCCTCGGATCTCCTGCGCGACGTTCCCGGATGGCGTTGCGGCCGCGAGGCTGGAGCCGTTCAGGCCCACTCGTGTGCGCCCAAACCGCGCCAGCATTTTTGCCGGTCGCGTTCTTCCGAGTCGCTTGCCGATTCCGACAAGCGCGAAACCGCTCTAGGCGAGCCCGGCCGGCGGGGCAAGCGGCCGGGCGGTTGCGTCGGCCGCGTCAGGCGACCTCTTCGTTGTCGGGGACCAGGATCTCGCGCTTGCCGGCGTGGTTGGCGGAACTGACCACGCCTTCCTTTTCCATGCGCTCGATCAGCGTGGCGGCGCGGTTGTAGCCGATCGACAGGCGCCGCTGCACGTAGCTGGTGGAGGCCTTGCGGTCGCGCAGGACGAGGGCGACGGCACGGTCGTAGAGGTCGTCCGATTCGGACAGGCCCTCGAGGCCGCTGGTGGCGGCGGACATGTCTTCCTCGTCGTCGTCGTCCAGCACCTCGTTGAGGTATTCCGGCACGCCCTGCAGCTTGAGGTGGGCGACGACGTCCTCCACCTCCTCGTCCGACACGAACGGGCCGTGCACGCGCTGGATGCGCCCGCCGCCGGCCATGTAGAGCATGTCGCCCATGCCGAGCAGCTGCTCGGCGCCCATTTCGCCCAGGATGGTGCGGCTGTCGATCTTGGACGTCACCTGGAAGGAGACGCGGGTGGGGAAGTTGGCCTTGATGGTGCCGGTGATGACGTCCACCGACGGGCGCTGCGTCGCCATGATGAGGTGGATGCCGGCGGCGCGGGCCATCTGGGCGAGGCGCTGGATGGTGCCCTCGATCTCCTTGCCGGCGACCAGCATCAGGTCGGCCATCTCGTCGACGACGACGACGATGAACGGCATCGGATCGAAGTTGAGCTCCTCCTCCTCGAAGATCGCCTCGCCGGTGCGCTTGTCGAAGCCGGTCTGCACGATGCGGGTGAGCGCCTCGCCCTCGCGGCCGGCCTCCTTGAGGCGCTGGTTGTAGCCGTCGATGTTGCGCACGCCCAGCTTGGCCATCTTGCGATAGCGGTCTTCCATCTCGCGCACCGCCCACTTCAGCGCGGCGACGGCCTTCTTGGGCTCGGTCACCACTTCGGTGAGGAGGTGGGGGATGCCTTCGTAGATGCTGAGCTCCAGCATCTTGGGGTCGATCATGATGACCCGGCAGGTCTCCGGCGTGTGGAAATAGAGGAGCGACAGGATCATCGCGTTGACGGAGACCGACTTGCCCGAGCCGGTGGTGCCGGCGACGAGCAGGTGGGGCATCCGCGCGAGGTCGGCGATCACCGCCTCGCCGCCGATGGTCTTGCCCAGGCACAAGGGCAGCTTGCACTTGGTGCGCTCGAAGTCGCGGCTGGCGAGGAGCTCGCGCAGGAACACGGTGATGCGCTTGCGGTTGGGCAGCTCGATGCCGATGGCGTTCTTGCCCGGGATCACCGCGACGCGGGCGGAGATCGCGCTCATGGAGCGGGCGATGTCGTCGGCGAGGCCGATGACGCGGGAGGACTTGATGCCGGGCGCGGGCTCCAGCTCGTAGAGCGTCACGACGGGACCGGGCCGCACGTGGATGATCGAGCCGCGGACGCCGAAATCTTCCAGAACGCCTTCCAGGACGCGGGCGTTGGCTTCCAGCGCGTCCTCGGTGAGCTCCGAATCGATGCCGTCGGTGGGCGGCGCGGCGAGAAGGGCGATAGGCGGGAACTCGTACTCGCCCCCAGGCAGCAGGCTCGGCTGGGCTTCGCGCAGGACGCGGCGGCCGGGCTTCATGGTGCCGGCGGGCGGGGTGACGCGCGCCGAGGAGGGCGCGATGGGCGGCGCCGAGACGGGCGCGGACGCCGGCACCCGCGCGACGGGAGGGTGGCCGCCGCCATGGCGGGCGATCTCGGCCAGCAGCGGGTCGTCGTCGTCCTCGTCGCCGAGGAGGTCGAGGCCGGCTTCCGCGTCGTCCTCGTAGGCGGCCGCGTCGTAGGCGCCGGCCTCGTAGGTGTCGGTCTCGTAGGCGTTGGTGTCGTCGTCCAGGAAATCGTCCGGCTCGACGGCCTCGTCCTGGGCGTATTCGGTGCCGATGGCTTCGGCGGCGGCGTCGTCGTCGAACTCGTCGAACGGGGGCTCGTCGCGCGGCGCTTCGTCGGCGGGCAGCTCGGTCGGCGCGGTGCGCACGCGCGCGGCCGGCCCGCGCAGGGGCGCCGAGAAGGCGAGGGAGCTGCGGGCCATGTCCTCCATCGCCGGACGCACGCGGGCGACGCGGCGCGGGGCGGCCGCGCGCGGTTCCGGATCGGGCTCGGCCTGCGGCTCCGGGGCGGGGCGCATGCGGGCCGCGGGCCGCTGGCGCGGCTCGGCCGGGGGCGGGGCCTGGCGCTGGGGCTGCGGTGCGGGCTGGCGGGCCGGCTCGGCGCCGCGGGCACGGTAGACGGCCGGGCCGTCGAGCTCGTCCTCCATCGCGCGGGCGAGGGCGTCGCTCAGGCGCGGCTCCTCGCGGCGCTCATGCTCGGGCTTGCGGCGCATCTTGGCCCGCATCGTGAGGGCGGCGTGGGCGAAGGCGCCGCGATAGGACGACAGCGTCGAGGGCTCGGCCTCGAAGGCGTCGGTGTCGTCGAGGCCGTACTCGTCGCGCACGGGGGCCCTGCGGCGGATCTGGAAGCCGAGCTCGCCGCCGCCGCGCACCGGCGCGCGGGGCGCCGCGACGGCCCGCACCAGCGCCCCCAGCGCCACCACGCCGAGGATGCCGCCGAACGCGCCGCGCACCATGCCGGAGCTGATGCCGAACCAGGACGTGAGCACATCGCCCCAGAACTCGCCGACGACGCCGCCGAGCCCGAGCGGCAGCGGCCAGGACGCGGTCACCGGGAAGGCGTTGAAGAAGCCGGGCGCGGTGACGAGCGCGAGGAGGCCGGGCAAGAGCCGGCCGACGGCCAGGCCGAGCGGGCGCCCCATGATCAGGCGCCAGCCCCACAGGGGCAGCGGCGCGATCAACAGCGGCGCCGCGAGGCCGAACAGCTGCATCACCGGGTCCGCGAAGGCGGCGCCGGTCGCACCCATCAGGTTGTGGACCGGGGCGGCCGTCGCATGGGTGAGGCTCGGATCGCTCACGGTCCAGGTGGCCAGGGCCAGGCCCATGGCCGCCGACAGGGCGAGCAGGCCCACCCCGGCGAGACAGGCAATCGCCCGGCGGGCAAACAACACGGACGGATCGTCAAGCAGCTCTTCGAGCACTCGGATTCGCAACACGGACACAGCTTCGCCCCTGGCTTCTTCTCACTGGGGCAGTCTCGTCGCAGCGGCACGCATTGCGCATGGGCTGGCGGGCCCCGTCGACGCATCTTGTGACCGGACGGTGTTAAGGGCGGGTAACCCGGATGAAATGCGGCGGCGGGCCTGGGTTCAGGAGGCGCGCGGCAGCGCCATTCGCTCCGCGAAGAAGCCGCGCACCCGCTCGAGGGCCTCGCGCGTCTCGCCGATATCGCTGACAAGGGCGATGCGAATCCGGCCCGCGCCGGGGTTGGGCCCGCCGGCGCGCGCGGCGAGGTAGGAGCCCGGCAGCGCCTTGACGCCGCAGGTGCGCCACAGCTCGGCGACGGCGTCGGTGTCGTCGCCCCCGACATCGAGCCACAGGCAGAAGCCGCCACGCGGGGTGACGGGGCCGAACAGCGGCGCCAGCAATTGCTCCGCGACGGCGAACTTCTCGTCGTACTGGCGGCGGTTGTCGGCGACGTGCGTCTCGTCGCGCAAGGCGGCGACGGCGACGGCCTGCAGCGGCACCGGCACCTGCGGGCCCGCCTGATTGCGGAAGTCCTTCATCGCCGCCATGGTCGCCGTGTCGCCGGCGACGAAGCCGACCCGCAGCCCCGCGAGGTTGGAGCGCTTGGACAGCGAGTTGAACGCGATCAGCCGGCGCAGCGCCTGGGGCCGCGTGCTGGCGGCGGCGAGGGCGCCCGGCGGCGGCCCCATCGCCTCGCGATAGATCTCCGAGTAGCACTCGTCGGCGAAGACGTAGAAGTCGTGCCGCTCGGCGAGGTCGAACAGGGCGTGCCAGTCGTCCACCGTGGCGCAGTTGCCTTCCGGGTTGCTCGGCGAGGCGACGTAGTAGGCGACGGCGCGGTCGAGCGTCGCGGGGTCGAGGGTGGCAAGGTCGGGCAGGAGCGCGTCGGGCGCGCGGGCCGCGAGCGGCACGCCGGTGATGCCGAGGCCGTGCGCGGCGGCGGCGTAGACCTGGTAGTAGGGATTGGCGAACAGGATCGCCGGGTCGGGCTTGGCGAGGATGTCGCGCGCGACGATGGCGGCGAAGAACAGCCCCTCGCGGCTGCCCGAGACCGGCAGCACCGCCCCGTTCTCGCGCAGGAAGCCGCCCAGGCCGTAGCGCATGTCGAGCCAGTCGTGCGTCGCCTCCTGGAACTCGGGCGTGCCGCCGATGGCCGGGTAGGCGCCGAACCTCGAGATGTTGCGGGCGATCACCTCGGCCACGAAGCCGGGCGCGGCGTGGCGCGGCGCACCGACCGTGAGGTCGATGGCGGGCGCGCCGGGCTCGATGCCGGCCAGGCGGGTGCGCAGGCGCTCGAAGGGGGATTGCAGATCGCTCATCGCCGTCACTTTTGCGCCCCTAGTCGCCCAAGACAAGAACGAAGGCGGACAGCGCCAGCAGAAACGCCATCGCCAGATTGAAGATCCGCAACCGGATGCCGGTGCCCAGCAGCCGGCCGAGCCCGGTGCCGGCCATCGCCCAGCTCGCCGCCGATCCGCCGCCGATGACGACGAAGAAGGCGGTGGCCACCGCCGCGTCGAGCAGGGGGGAGATGCCGCTGGCGAATGTCGCCGCCACGGCGATGGACATGGCCCACCCCTTGGGATTGACCCACTGGAACGCGGCCGCCTGCAGGAACGACAGCGGCCGCGTGCGCGCGCTGCCCATGGACTTGCCGCCGGACTGGCGGGCCAGGCGGTAGGCGAAATAGAGCATCACCAGGAAGCCGACCCAGGAGATGGCGGTGCGCACGGCCGGTTCGGTGCGGAAGACCTCGCCGAGCCCGAGCGTGAGCACGAACAGCATCAGCGGAAAGCCGAACATCACGCCGAGGACATGGGGCAGCGTGCGGCGCATTCCGAAGGTGGCGCCGGAGGCGGCGAGCATGAAATTGTTGGGGCCGGGCGACCAGGCCGACGCCGCCGCGAAGACCGCGAGCGCGACAAGTGTCTCGGCCGACAGGCCAGGTGTGGCGGGTGTCATCGGGCAGGCTCTGGTGGGGCGCCGCAAGCAGGGGGGCGCAGCGCCGTACTATTCTACCTTGGCCGCCGCGTTTGCAAGTTGGCCCGAGCAGCGGAGCCATGGCGGTCAGCGCGGACCCTTGGTGCCCATGACCTGTTCCAGACGGCGCACGGCGAGGAGCACGAACAGGCCCGCGACGCAGGCGAGGATGCCCGTGAGCCACTGGCCGAGCCCGATGGCGAGGCCCACGGCGGCGGCGAGCCAGATGGTCGCCCCGGTGGTGAGGCCCTTCACATGGCCCTTGGTCACGATGATGAGGCCGGCGGCCAGGAAGGCGACGCCGCTCGTCACCGCCTCGATGAGGCGGGTGGGGTCCGCGCGGACGACGGTCGACTGGGACGACTGGTCGATGACGCCCTCGGACAGGATCGCGAACGTCGCCGCGGCGAGGCCGACCAGCATATTGGTGCGCAGCCCCGCCGACCGCTCGCGGAACTCGCGCTCCAGCCCGATGAAGGCGCACAGGATGGCCGCGCCGAACAGTCGCAGGGCGACGACGGTGCCGGGTTGGCCCGGGAGGCGCGTGACTTCGTCGATCAAAGCGTCCATGGCTCACAAGCTAGTTCGGCAAGAGGGTCCGTCGAATGGAAATGTTTCCATCGTGGCAAGTGTTGCTCACATTTTCGCTGGCGGCCGCGGCGCTGACCATCACGCCCGGCCCGGACATGACATACTTTCTGTCGCAGACCGTGGGCCGGTCGCGCGCCGCGGGGCTGGCGGCCTTCGCCGGCTCCGCCCTCGGCATCGTGTTGCACTCGACGTTGGTGGCGGTGGGGTTGTCGGCGCTGCTGGTCGCCTCGGCGACGGCCTTCCTCGTGCTCAAGATCGTCGGCGCGCTCTACCTGCTGTGGCTGGCGATCGACGCGCTGCGCAACGGCTCGGCGTTCCACCTGGAGGGCCTCGGCGGGCGGCATCCGCCGCTGCGGCGCGTGTTCCTCAAGGGCTTCCTCGTCAACATCCTGAACCCCAAGGTGATCGTCTTCTTCCTGACGTTCCTGCCGCAGTTCGTATCGGCCGGCGACCCGTACGCGGGCAGCAAGCTGTTCATCCTGGGGGTGTTCTACGTGGTGGTGTCGGCGCCGATCTGCGTCGGCATGATCATGTCGGCGGGCGGCCTCGCGAACGCGCTGCGGCGCTCGGCTCGGCTGCGCCGCACGGTGGACTATGTGTTCGCCTCCGTGCTGGGCGCGTTCGCCATCAAGCTGCTGGCGGCGCGGGCGCAATAGCGCGCCCGGCGACGCGTCAGGCGTCGCCGCTGCCGCCGTCGTGATCGCCGTCGGCGGAGATGGCATCGGCCATCCCCGGAGGGGTTTCGGACGTGAAGTGCATCGCCATCACGTCGAGCAGGCGGCGGTTGAAGGCGACGGGGTCCGACGGTGCCTCGCCGTCGAGGATCTCGGCCGAGCCGAGCAGCAGCCAGGCCGCGTCCTCGACCTCGCGCGCCGAGCCGCCGTTGGCCGCCTTCTTGGCCAGCGTCTTGACCAGCGCGTGGCTGGGGTTGAGCTCGAGGATCGGCTTGCCGCCGAAGCCGGTCTGGCCATGGCGGGAGACGATCTTCTCCATAAGCTTGTCGTAGCCGGCATCGGCGGCGACGAGGCAGGCCGGGCTGGTCGCCAGGCGCGAGGAGGCGCGCACCTCCGACACGCGGCCCTCGAGCGCCTGCTTCACCAGCGCCGCGAGGGTGGCGACGTCGGACGCGCTGGCGGGCTGGCACACCTTCCGCTCTTCGCCGACGATGGGGATATTGTCGAGATCGGCCGAGCCCTGGGTGATGGAGTTGAACGGCTTGCCCTCGAAGCCGAGCGCCGTGCGAACCCAGAAGGCGTCCACCGGGTCGGACAGGAGCAGCACCTCGATGTCGCGGGCGGAAAAGCCCTCGAGGTGCGGCGACATCGAGG
>JAUIJH010000122.1 GCA_030431335.1 Alphaproteobacteria bacterium | reverse complement strand
CCGTCGATGAGGACGGCGACGAAGATGATCGCGGCGAGCACGATGGGCTGAAGGTAGAGGTTGACCGAGGTGAACACGAGGCCGGTCTTGACCGTCTGGATCAAAACCGCGCCGACCACCGCCCCCAGCGCCCCGCCGACGCCGCCGAACAGGCTCACCCCGCCCAAGACGGCGGCGGCGATGACGTCGAACTCGCGTCCCTCGCCGAAGGCGACGTCGAGCCGGCCGATCTGGGCGATGAGGATGAAACCTGCCGTCGCCGCGCACGCCGAGGAGATGAGGTAGACGCGCGCGCGCACCCAGTCGGCGCGGATACCCGCCTTGCGGGCGACCTCCGGATCGGCGCCCACGGCATAGATCTGCCGCCCGAAGGTGGTGCGCGACAGCACGACATAGGCCGCCAGCGCGAACAGCGCGAAGATGATCACCGGCAGCGGCACCCCGGCGACGTGCGCCTGGCCGAAATCGAGCAGCGAGCGGTCGAAATCGAACTGGCGCGAGGAGGTGATCCAGGTGCCGGCGCCGCGGAAGAAGAACAGCGTCGCCAGCGTCACGATGAAGGGCGCGATGTTGAGGCGCACGATGAAGAGCGCGTTGACCGCCCCCATGGCGATGCCGGCGAGGATGGCCGTGACGAGGCCGCCCGCCACGCCGATGGGGAATTCGCGCATCGCGATGCCGGCGATGAGCGGTCCGAGGTACATCACCGAGCCCACCGACAGATCGATGCCGCGCGTCAGGAGCACGAAGGTCATCCCCACGGCGGCGATGCCGATGAAGGACGATTGCTTGACGATGTTGGCGAAATTTTCCGCCGACACGAAGTCGGGCGACTGGAGGCCGAAGAAGAGGAGGACGAGCGCGAAGATGGGGATCGTCGCGTTGCGCAGGAACAGGCGGGTCATCCGGTCCTTGATACTCATGCGGCCTCCCGGAATGCCATGGCGAGGATCGCCGACTGGTCGAAGGGCGCCGTGTCGAAGCCGCCCACGATCTCGCCGCGGCTCATGACGAGGATGCGGTCGCACACGCCCATCAGCTCCTCGATTTCCGAGGAGATGAACAGCACCGCTCCGCCCGAGGCGGCGAGCTGGTCGGCAAGGGTGTAGATCTCGAACTTGGCCCCCACGTCGACGCCGCGCGTCGGCTCGTCGAGGATGAAGACGCGAGGGCCGTTCATCAGCCACTTGCCGATGACCACCTTCTGCTGGTTGCCGCCCGACAGCGATTTGGCCGGCTGGCGGGCGATATTGCCGGCCTTGAGGCGGACGCGCTGCGCCGTCTCGCGTGCTTCCTCGGCGAGGCTGTCGGCGTCGATGAGGGCGGCGGGCGCGCGGCCGAAGCGGGCGATGGAGACGAGGGCGAGGTTCTCCTCGATGGGAGATTCCATCATCAGCCCTTCGGCGCGGCGGTCCTCGGTGACGAAGGCGAGGCCGGCGGCGATGCGCTGGCGCGGCGGGCCGGCGAGGGCGGTGCCGGCGAGCTCCACCTCGCCCGTCGCCGCCGGATCGAGGCCGAACAGGACGCGGGCGAGCTCGGTGCGGCCCGACCCCATGAGCCCGAACAGGCCGAGGATCTCGCCGCGTCGCAAGGAGAGGGAGACGTTTTCCAGGACGCCCGGCTGCCCGAGGCCGGCGACGCGGAGCGCGACCTCGTCCGACGGGCGCGCGGTGCGCTCGGGGAAGAGGCCGGACAGCTCGCGCCCGATCATGGCGCGGATCATGCGCGCGATGTCGAACACGGCGGTGGGCCCCGCGTCGACGAGGCGGCCGTCGCGCAGCACGGCGACGGCGTCGCAAAGGCGGGCCACGTCGCCGAGCACGTGGGAGATGTAGATGATGGTCTTGCCCTGCGCCTTGAGGCGGCCGATCACCTCGAACAGGCGCGCCGTCTCGCGCGGGGTGAGCGAGGTGGTCGGCTCGTCGAAGATGATCAGCTCGGCGTCGCGGTGCAGAGCCTTGGCGATCTCCACCAGCTGTCGCTCGCCGGGGGACAGGTCCTCCACCGGCGCGTCGGGGGAGACGTCGAGGTCGAGGGCGGCCAACAGCTCGGCGGCCCGTTCGCGGATCGCGCGGCGGTCGATGAGGCCGAATTTCTTGGGAAAGCCGTCGACGAACAGGTTTTCCGCGACCGACAGGTTGAGGAAGAGGTTGAGCTCCTGGTGGATGAAGGCGATGCCGCGGGCGGCCGCTGCCGCCGCATCGGCGGGAGCGTATGGCTCGCCCCGCCACGCCATCGTGCCGCCAGAGGGGGCGACGACGCCGCCGACCATGTTCATCAGCGTGGATTTGCCGGCCCCGTTCTCGCCGATGAGGCCGAGCACCTCGCCCTCGGCCACATCGAGCGTCACGTCCGCGACGGCGGGGACGCCGAAGAAGGCCTTCGACAGCCCCTTGAAGGCGAGCAGCGCGCTCATGCGGCCCGCTCGCGCATGAGCCGCGTCCTGAGCACGTCGAGCAGCGCGGCGGCGAGGATCACGGCGCCCTTCACCATGTCGATATGGAAGGAGGACAGGTTCATGAGATTGAGCGTGTTGGACAGCACCACGAAGAAGAGGACGCCGAAGACGGTCCACAGGATCTTGCCCTTGCCGCCGAACAGGCTGGTGCCGCCGATGACGACGGCCCCCACCACGTCGAGCAGGAAGGCGCCGTCGCCCAGCGTGGGACGGCCGGCCTCGAGGCGTGCGGAATAGAGGATGGAGCCGGCCGCCGCGCACACGGCCGAGATGGTGAAGACGGCGATCACCACGCGTCTGACCGGCACGCCGGAGATCTCCGCGGCGCGGCGGTTGGCGCCGATGGCGTAGACGTAGCGGCCGAACACGGTGCGCGACAGCAGGATGTGCGCGGCGAGCGCGATGGCGATGGCGATGACGGCCGGGTAGGTGACGAGCGAATAGATCTGCCGGCGCGGGATCTTCGGCTCGTCCTGCGGGCCGAGATAGACCGAGACGATGTCGCCCTTGCCCAGCTCGACGAAGCTGTCGGGGAGCGGGCGGATGTTCTCCGACTGGGTGAGCCAGATGGCGAAGGCGCCGATGCCGATGAGGCCGACCAGCGTCACCATGAAGGGCGGCATGTTGAGGTAGGCAACGGAAAAGCCGTTGGCGAAGCCGATCAGGGCGCCGGTCAGGAGCATGGCCGCAATGCCGAGCGCGAGGCCCCAGGGCACGCCGGCGAGCGGGCCGCCCTGTTCGGTCAGCACCGTGCCCCAGAGGGGGGAGTTTTCCAGCACCGCGCCGGAACCGCCGACCGCGAGCAGCGCGCCGCCGACGACGCTTGCAAGCCCGATCACCGCGCCCTGGCTGAGGTCGATGCCCGCGATAGTGAGCACGAAGGTCTGCCCCACCGCGACAACCAGCAGCGGCCACATGTTGGACAGCACGTTGGACAGGTTCGCGGGGTTCGACAGCGTGGGCAGGAACGGGATGAGGACGAGAACGTAGGCGAGCGTCAGATAGAGGACGAAATAGTCGGACAGAAAGAGGTCGCCGAGGCGGCGGGCGAGCCGGGATGCCGGCGAACGGCGCGGCCCGGTCGGGCCGGCCGCGCGCGCACCCGCCGCGCCGGGCATTCCCCCCGGCCCCAGGGCCGGGAGGGTTTCATCGGTGCCGAGAGCCTCGCTCACTTGTTAAGGAAGCCATCTGCGAGGAGGACGCAGCCCCACATGTCCTTCTCACGCTCGCCGAGGTTGGCCGAAGTGAGTGCGAAGCCCGGATCCTCGATCACCTGGTTGGGCGCATACTCGCCCTCCTCGATGGCCTTGAGGATCGCCTCCAGGGCCTGGTCGGCCTCGAAATAGAGGTCCTGCACGCCGGTGGCGTCGACGTAGCCGTCCTTGATGAGCTGGCAGGCGGTGGCGTCGCCGTCGAGGCCGCCCATCAGGACATGGCCCTCTTCGCCCGCGGGTTTCCACATGCCGCGCGGCTCGAACACGGAGCGGATGGTGGGGAAGAGGAAGTCCGAGGAGGTGAACACCAGGTCGATCTTGGGGTTGGCCGTCACCGCCGCTTCAAGGTTGGCGAGCGCGGTTGCCGCGTCCCATTCGGTGGCCACCTCGATGGGCTTGGCGAAGCGGTCGCCATGCTTTGCGATGGCGGCGTAGAAGCCTTCCTTGCGGCCGACGGCGTTGGGGTCGCCGAGATCGCCGACGAGGATCAGCGGCTGCAGCGTTTGGCCGTCGCCCGCTTTCGCCAGCGCCTGTTCGGCCAGGAAGTCCACGGCCTGGCTGGCGATGGTGGCATTGTCCGCGACCACGACGATGCCGCGCGAAAGGTCGGAAGGCGGGCGGTTGAAGACGGCGATGGGGACGTCGTTCTCCTGCGCTTCCTTGACGATGGTCACCGCGCTCTCACCGTCCTGCGGGATGATGATGATGCCGTCGACGCCCTGGGCGATGCAGTCGCGCACCTGCTCGAGCTGGCGGTTGGCGTCTTCGTTGGCGTTGCGCTCGATGACGGTGTGGCCCTCTTCCTCCAGGGTGGAGGTGATGGCCTGGTGCCCGGCCACCCAGAACTCGGTTTCGAGGTCCTGGAAGGCGAAGCAGATGTTGGCCGCGAAGGCGGGGCTCGACAGCGCGGTGGCCGCGGCGAGGGTGGCGGCGGCGACGATGGTTTTTCTCATTGGTGTCCTCCCGTTCGTTGGTTGATTTCGGCTCTTTGGCCGGGTTGGCGTGGTCGTTGGCGGGCCGCTCGCTCAGGCGGCCTCGTCCGGGTGGCAGATGTCCTTGACGGATTGGAGCACCGCCTCGGGGGCGAAGACGCGTTCGAGCCAGCCGTTGCGGAAGATCTGCGGCTCGGCCTGGGCGATGGCGTGCAGCGCGCCGTCGGAAAACTTGCCTTCGGGAAAGATCTTGAAGGCGATGGCGAGTTCGATGTTGAGGTGGCCGAGGATGAAGTCGACCGCGGCCTGTTCCGGCACGCCGCGCCGGACGGCCTCGTCGGTCGCCTTTTTCAGCGCCAGCGCGAAGGTGGCGCCGACCGTCTCCGACAGCGCCGGCTCCAGGATCGCCATCTGCTCCACGGTGACGCGGTGGGAGCGCATGACGGGCTTGTAGATCTCGCGCGCCACCTCTTCGCACATGGCGTAGTGCTCTTCGGGGCCCTGCATCAGCGCGCACACGATGTGCTGCTTGGCCTTCACGCCGCCGAAAAAGTCGAGCCGGGCCTCGCCGTCCTCGTCGTTGTAGATCGGCGGGTGGCACGGGTGGGTGACGAAGTAGGTGACGTCGTCCCGCTCGGGCAGCTCGCCCGCGTGCGGTGCGGCGGCGTCCAGCATGATGATCGCCGCGCCGGGCTTCACGTCGTTGATGATCTGGTGGGCGATCTCGCCGATCAGCCGGTCCGGCGTTGCCATCAGCACCACGTCGGCGTCGCGCAGGGCTGTGTCCTTGTCGACGCATTGCTGGCCGGTGGCGGCCACGAGCCGGTCGCGCCCGGCCTCCGACGGCTCGACAGGAGACACGGTGAACTTGGTGTCCATCAGGTTCTTGGCGAGCCGGACGCCCATTTTGCCGCCGGCGCCGAGCAGCGCGATTGTGGTCATGTCCGTCCTCTCAAGTCGTGGGGGGAGGGCCACCGGCCCTCATTCGGGAAAAGAAATCCGGCGAGCCCATCTGGCCGCCCTTGAGCGCGATCTCGAGGCCGTCGGTGGCGGGATCGTCGCCGTGGGCCTTGAGGAGGGCGGCGCCCGGCGAGAGCGGGGCCGCGGCGGTGACGGCGTAGATCGACAGCGCGCGCGCCGCGGCGCTGGACGTGTCGCCGCCGGCGATGGCGGCCCGTTCCAGCCTGGCCTGCCGCACGATGGCGTCGAGGATTTCGCCGAGGCCCTCGCCGATGCGCTGGTTGGCCTCGCCGGGCTTGATGCCGGACCGCGCCACCGCGTTGCGGAAGGCGGGAATGGCGGCATCGTCGGGCCCCCGTGCGGTGCACACGATCGGGTCGCGGCCTTCGCCGAGGAGGGCGAGGGCGCGGTTGGTGGCCTCGCCCTTGGCGCGGTCCCAGGCGGCGGCGTCGGTGGCCGCGCACGGGTCGAGCGGCACCACCGCGAAGCCATCCGCTTCGGCATGGGCGATCTGGCCGGCCGTGATCGGGGAACAGGAGCCCGACACGATGGCGAGGCGCTCCACGAGTGCGACGGCCGGAGCCGGCGTTTCGCGCGGGGCGAGGCCCGCCGCGCGCCAGGCTGCCACCAGGGCATACTCGACGCCCTGCGATCCGATGGCGAAGAGCGGCGCGCGCTCGGCTTCGGCCCAGATGAGCGCGCCGGCGGCGGCCAGCGTCTCCGCGTCGATCACATCGAGCGCGACGATGGAGTGGCCTGCGCTGCGCTCGGCGGCGAGCGCCGCCGCACCGCGCCCGGCCTTGAGGGCGAGAAGGTCGACGAGGCCGATGCCGCGCGCGGTCTGGCGGGCGAGGTGGCGGCGCACATCGGCCTCGTCCATCGGCGTGACCGGGTGGACGGACATGGTGGGGTGCCGGTCGAGCCGGTGGACGGTGCCGCCCGCGATGGCGAAGAGGTTGCCGAACGCCTGCCAGCGGCCGATCTCCGGCGCGCCCACGAGGAGGGGCGCCCAGCCGCCCGCCGCGAGGCCGATGTCGGCGGCCTTGCCGATGGAGCCGATCTCGGGTGCCGAATCGAACGTGGAGCACACTTTGTAGTGCGTGACCGGCGCGCCGGTGGCCCGAAGCGCGGCGTAGATCGGGGGCAGGTTCGCCTCCATCCAGGCCGGATCGCGGGTGCGGGCGTCGCCGGCGATCCCGACGGCGCGCAGATCGCCGAAGCGGGCAAGGCGGGCCGCGTCGGGCGCCTCGAAAAACAGGACGGCCGGGAAGCCGGCGAAGGTGAGCACCTCCATCACCGCCGACGCGCCGGTGAAATCGTCGCCGTACCAGGCGACGAGCGGGCCGGCCGGCAAGCTCACCGCGAAACCCCGATGGCTGCGGCGAGGGCGGGCCGCGTCCTGGCGTATTCCTCGAGCGGCGTGCCGCTCATTGCCGCCTCCCACGCCTCGCGCAGGCTGGCGACCCCGGCCGCGACGCCGTGCGGGTGGGCGACGATGCCCCCGCCCGCCGCATAGATGAGGTCGGCCGAGCCGAGCGCGGCGTAGGTGGCGGGCGGCTGCGCGGCGGTCTGACCGGAGGAGAAGACCGGCATCGCGATATAGGGCTTGTCGGCGTAAAGCGGCGTCAGGCAGGCGCGGGCGGAGGCGATGACGCTGTCGTCGGCCTCGCAGAACTTATTGGCGATGCCGTTGACGTGCAGGTGGTCGCAGCCGATGAGGCGCCACAGCACCTGCCAGGCGACGTAGGAGACGCCCAGCATCGGGTGGCGGTCATAGATGCCCCAGCCGTTGCGGTGGGCGTGGATCGGCAGCGCGGCGTGCCGGCGCAGCGCAGCCATGCCCACCAGGCCGACGGAGTGGAGGCTCGCCATCACGCAGGTGCCGCCGAGTTCGGCCACGAGATCGTGCCGGCGGCGCATCTCGTCGAGCTCGCCGGTCAGGTTGAAGGCGTACATCACCTTCTTGCCCGTCTTGTCGGCATGGCGGTCGATGACGGCCATCACGGCGCGCACGCGCTCGTCGAACGGGCAGGTGGGGCCGTCGGACTGGAGCTCGTCGTCCTTGATGAAGTCGATGCCGCCCTCGCACAGCGTCCTGGTGAGGTCGGCCGTTTCCTCGGCGGTGAAGCCGACGGACGGCTTGATGATGGTGCCGATCAGCGGACCCTGCGCGACGCCCGACAGCCGGCGCGTGCCCTCGATGCCGAAGGCGGGGCCGGGATAGGCGTCGGCGAAGGCGTGCGGCAGCCGCAGCGCCAGGAGCTTGAGGCCGGAGAATTGCTTCAGCTCGAAGAGGTTGCCGGCGACGGTGGCGAGGAGATTGGGAAGCGACGGGCCGAGATTGGCGAGCGGCCAGGACAGCGTCACGCGGGCGCGGCGATGCGGGCCATCGGATCGGCCGCCGCCGGGCAGCGAGGGGGCGTCGACGGGGCCGAGATCCTCGAGCGCCACCACCTGCGCGGCCGAACGCGCTTTCAGTTCCGGCGTCTCCCCGGGCACGGGCACGAAGGTGCCGGAGGATTGCTCGCCCGCCATCGCCGCGGCGGCCTCCGCCAGCGGATAGGCGGTCTCGATCAGGTAGTCCGCCTCGATGCGCTCGCTCATTGGGCGCCCCCGGCGATGAAGTCGGCGAGGTCGATCGCGGCGCCCGTTTCGGCCGAGCGGTAGGCGGCGAGCGCCATGGCGAGGGTTTGGAGGTTGTGCGCGCCGGACGGTTGCGGCTCGGCGCGGCCGGCGAGGACGTCCACCACGTGCGCCTCGAAGGCGGCGACCGAATCCTGCACCGCGTGCCAGGGCCGCTCGCCCCAGGCGGGCACCGGCGGCTCGACGTCGGTTTCGGTGACGCGGCCGCCCTTGTGCAGGCGCAGGCGATAGTCGCCCGTCACCTCCAGCGTGCCCTCCGTGCCCTCCAGCCAGACCAGCGTCTGCGGGAACGGGTCGGGCGCGATCTTGGACGCGAACGAGCACTCCACCGACGAAACGACGCCGCTTTTGTGCCCGATGGTGGCGATGAAGGCGTCTTCGCCGGCAATGCCCGGCTTGATGGACTGGGTGCGGGCGTGGATGTCGGCGGCGTCGCCCAGGAGGAAACGGTCGACGTCGAACAGGTGCAGGCCGACATCCATGATGGCGAAGCGCTCCGTCTTCGCCAGATAGGGCTGGTTGGCGTAGACGTCGTAGCCGTGGCGGAAGGAGAGGCGCGCAAAGGTCGGTGCGCCGATCGCGCCGGCGGCAAGCTCGGCCTTGAGCGCCATCAACGGCCGTTCCCAGCGGAAATTCTCGTGGATGACGAGCGGCTTGCCGGCGGCCGCCGCGGCGTCGACCATCGCCTTGCCGTCGGCGTAGGTCTCGGCGAACGGCTTCTGGCAGACGGTGAGGGCGCCGTGGGCGAGGGCGAGTTCGACGAGGACGCGGTGCGATTCGACGGTGGTGGCCACGTCGACGAAATCGGGCTGCTCGGCGGCCAGCATAGCGGCGGCGTCCGTATAGAGGCGCGGCACGGCGAAGTCGGCGGCGAACCGCTCGGCCTTGGCGCGGTCGCGATCGCAGACGGCGACGATCTCGGCACCCGCCGCGTCGGCCCAGCCGTGCATGTGGTTGCGGGCGAAGAAGCCGCACCCGATCAGGACGCCGCGGAACGGAGCGCTCACAGCGGCAGAACCCCTTGCGCGATCGGGCTGTTGCAGCCCGGCGTTCGCACACTCGTCCGCGACGGACCGGATTCGGCCAACCCCATGCGCACCCTCCCTGCCGGCTCCGAGGCCGTTCGCATTCGGCGCGATTCAGCGTCCGCGCTCGTCGTTAAATACTCATTATACCAGTTGGCGATGCTGCGCAATCGCCTCGGGCGCCGTCAGAGCAGATAGGCGCGGCGGTAGAGCTCGTTGGCGCGGTTGAGATGGTCGGACATCGCCTCGGCGGCGGCCTCCGGGTCGCGGCGCTCGATGGCCTCCGCGATCTGGCGATGCTCGGCGAGGGTCAGCTGCTCGAGCCCCGGCACCGACACCAGATCGACGTGGAAGTGGTTGAGCCAGGAGAACACGGCCTCGGAGACGGCCGGCCAGATGGGGTTGCCGCTGATGGAGGCGATCTCGCGGTGGAAGCGCCCGTCGATGGAGCGGAACTTGTCGGGCTCGGTGACGGCGGCCTCCTGCTCGGCGATGATGCCCCACAGGCGCCGCACGTCCGCCTCGGCGCGGCGGCGGGCGGCGATGCGGGCGATCTCGCGCTCCAGCGTGGCCCGGGCCTCCTTGAGATGTTCGAGGTTCGCGGGCGAGTGGATCAGGAGGTGCCGCATCGTCTCGCCGAGCTGGTCGACCATGTGGCCGAACGAGGGCTCGGCGACGCGGGCGCGCCCGCCATGGCGGATCTCGATCAGCCCCATGCGGGCGAGCGCCTGCAGCGCCTCGCGCACGGCGGGGCGGCCGACGCCGAGCTGCTGCATCAGCGAGCGCTCCGAGGGCATCAGATCGCCCGGCCGCAGCGTGCCGTCCTTGATCGTTTCCAACACCCGGTCGAACACTTCGTCCGACAGCTTGCGGCGTGAGATCGGGGCGGAGTCCGTCATGACCGTTGCATGGTCCGCGTCCTGCGCGGCGCCCAAACGGCAACCGCTGGTGTACTGGTATACCCACTCCCGCCGGTCCTGTCGACGACCCCCGCCGACAGCGCCCGCAGGGGCGATGCATTCATTTGAAAGCGATCCATCGATATTATCCCGTCTGCGGCCCGCCCGTGGCGCCGCATTGGGCTCGGCCTACGGCGGCATGGCGGACCGGGCAAGCCCTTGCCCAGCCTTTTTGCCGGCAAACCCGGCGCCCGAAGGTGGGCCGGCACGACGCGGCCGGCGCCCATGGCCACGCGGTCTGCAACGGGCTATCTAAAGGGCGAGACCGGAAGGTGAGCGAGGGAGTCGATGGAGCCGGGGCAGGCCGAACAACGGCTGATTGGGGAGCTGGCGCGCCATCAGGGCCTCGCCATTGCCGTGAGCGGCGGCATCGACAGCATGGTGCTCGCCTTCGTCGCCCACCGGAACTGCGGCACGGCGGTATCGATGGTGCACGCCGTCTCGCCCGCCGTCCCCGAGGCGGCGAGCGCGCGGGTGCGCGCCTACGCGGCGCGCGAAGGCTGGGCGCTGCGCATCGTCGATGCCGGCGAGTTCTCCGACCCCGACTATCTCGCCAATCCCGTAAACCGCTGTTATTTCTGTAAATCCAATCTTTACGGGCGCATTGCGGGGCTGAGCGACGGGCCCATCGCGTCCGGCGCCAATCTGGACGATCTGGGCGACTACCGGCCCGGCCTGCTCGCGGCGCGCGAGCATCGCGTCGTGCATCCCTTCGTCGAAGCCGGCATCGACAAGGCGACCATCCGCGCCCTTGCGCGCCGCCACGGCCTCGCCGACCTCGCCGAGCTGCCGGCGCAGCCCTGCCTCGCGAGCCGCGTCGAGACCGGGATCGCCATCGACGGTGGCGACCTTGCCTTCATCGACGCGGCGGAAAACCTGATGCGCGACGCGTTGGGCGCGACGGCGACGGTGCGATGCCGCATCACCCACGCTGGCGTGGTGATCGAGATCGGCGCGGGGGATGTGCCGCCGACGCTGCGCGACGCGCTCATGGCGCTGTGCGCCGACGGCGGGCGCGTGTTCGCGGGCGTGCGGCCCTATCGGCGCGGCGCGGCCTTTCTTGGGGCACCGGCGGCGGCCGGCGGAGACGGCGCGCGACCTTGAGAGACGTCATATTCGATCACAACCGCGCGGCGCGGATCGGCTTGCCGGAGGCGGTGTTCTGCGAGGGCAAGCCGCGCGCGAGCGTTCTCGAGCTGCTCGCCACCCTCGGCGTGGAGCGGGACGCGCCGGTGCTCTTCACGCGCCTTGCGGCCGACATCGTGGCGGAGCTGCCCGCGCACCTGCGCGTGCAGCTCGACTATCACCCGCTGTCGCGCACCGCGTTTGCCGCCAGGATGCCGGCGCGCACAGGGCGGGTGGCGGTGGTGTCGGCCGGGACGGCGGACAGCGCGGTCACCTGGGAGGCGGCGCGGACGCTCGACTATCTCGGCATCGCCGCCACCGTTTATGAGGATTGCGGCGTCGCGGGGCTGTGGCGCCTGGTGGAGCGCATCGGCGACATCAACGCGCACGATGTGGTGATCGTGGTGGCGGGGCTCGATGCCGCGCTCGCGTCCGTGCTCGGAGCGATGACGCCGAAGCCGGTGCTGGCGGTGCCGACCTCGGTGGGCTACGGCGTCGCCAACGGCGGGATCACGGCGCTCAACAGCATGCTGACGACCTGCGCGCCAGGCGTCGGCGTCTTCAACATCGACAACGGGTATGGCGCCGCCTGCGCCGCCTCGCGCATCCTGGGCGCGCGCTAGCCATGGCGGGCGAGATCATCGTGGTGCGGCCCAACAGCGGGCTGTCGGGCGACATGCTGCTGGCCGGTTTCGCCCGGCTCGCCGGCGCGAGCGATGCCGCGCTCGGGGCCATCGCCCAGGGGCTGGGGCTGCCGGCCGATTGCGTGGCGGTCGAGCCCCGCGCGGTCAACCACATCGCCGGGTGGGGATGCCGCATTGCCCTGCCGCACGAGCATGCCCACCGCACGCTGGCCGATATCCTGGCGATAATCGCGCGGTCTCCCCTCGACGCCGCGGCGCAACGGCTGGCCGGTGCCACCTTCCGCCTGCTGGCGGAGGCGGAAGGGCGCGTTCACGGGATCGCCCCCGAGGCGGTGACGTTCCACGAGGTGGGCGCGCTGGACAGCATCCTCGACATCTGCCTCGTCTGCGCGCTGTTTGCGCAGATGGCGCCGGCGCGCCTGGTTTGCGGGCCGCTGCCGCTTTGCGACGGCACCGTCCGGTGCGCACACGGCCTGCTGCCGACACCCGCGCCCGCGGTCCTGGAAATGCTGGAAGGCGTCCCCGTCCGCGGCATCGAGACGGCGGGCGAGACCGTGACCCCCACCGCGCTGGCTCTGCTCAAGGGGCTCGGCGCGCAATTCGGCGGCTGGCCGCCCCTCACGGTGCGAGAGCGCGCCCTCGTCTACGGCGGCAAGGTGCTTCCAGGCATTGCCAACGGCGCAATTTTCGCGCGCGGCACCGCCAACTGATCCAAGTCAGTGCGGCGCTAGCGCACATGGGTCTATTGGAACGCTGACGTTTGTTGCGCGTTGAGGACACGACCGTGAAGTCACGCAGAAAACACAAGCAGCGCTTACCATCTTAAAACTCGAAGTCGCCGCTCTGACGGCGGGCGCTGAAAAAACAGCCAACCAACCTGAGACACTAGGAGTGGTCTTTAAATGAAAACGCTAATGACGGTTTGCCTTGGCGCACTGATTGCGGTTCCGCCGGTCGCCTTCGCGCAGACCGCGACCACGACCACCGAAACGCCGGCCACGACGGCGCCCGCGGCCACCGCGCCGGTCACCCCCGCGCCTACGACGACCCCCGCACCGGCGACGACCCCCGCGCCGGTCGCCGATGCCGCGGTGGATACGACCCCCAACCAGATGGACGCGGTGGAATACGTCGTCACCGAGGCCACCAACTCGGTCTATGCGAGCGACCTCATCGGCCAGTCCGTGTACGGCTCGACGGACGAGAAGACCGGCGACATCAACGACCTGCTGCTGGACGAAGCCGGCAACGTGACGGCCGTGATCATCGGCGTGGGCGGTTTCATCGGCCTTGGCGAGAAGGACGTTGCGGTGACGCTCGAGAGCCTCACCATCACCAGCGTCGATTCGAGCTATCGCATCTCGATCCGCGCCACCGAGGCGGAACTGGAATCGGCTCCGGTCTATTCCCGCGCCGACGGCACCTCGAGCGACCGTCTGGGCGCGTTCGAGCGGGCCTATTCCCGCACCCGCGTCGAAGCGGAGAAGGCGCTGGACGAGGCGAGCCGCCGCGCCAGCGAGCTTTACGAGCAGGGCAAGCAGGCGGTGAACGATCTCACCAAGAGCGACGAGACCCCTGCCGAACCCAAGCCGGCCCAGTAAGGACCGGCCCGCAGCTCAAAGAGCTGCCGACGATCAACGAGGGCGCTTCCAAGCATAGGAAGCGCGCCTCAGACAACCGATGCAAGGAGGTGATTTCAAATGCTGGGCTGGGCTCTTGTCTTCTTTATCGTCGCCATCGTGGCTGCCATCTTCGGATTTGGCGGTATCGCGTCGGCGGCCGTGGGGATCGCGCAGATCATCTTCTTCGTCGCGATCGTCCTCTTCGTTGCGGCGCTTATCATGAACGCCGTGCGCGGCCGGCGCGCTCTCTAGCCGCCGCCGAGCGAGCCCCGCCTACGGGGCACATGCGACAATACATCGGCCGCGGGGCAGCGTGACAGCGCCCCGCGGCTTTCTTTTTGGCCTTTAAACGTCGCGCAGCGGCCCTTCGCCGATCTCGGACGACCGGCGGCGCCCCACCATCTCCAAGGCGCCCTTGAGCGCCTCCTCGATCTCCTCGCGCGCCAGGCTTTCGCGCTGCAGCTCGAGGGCCGACCGCACCAGCCGCTTCATCTGCCGCTCGCACGCCTGGACCATCGACAGGCGCGAGGCGACGATCGCGATATCGGCGAGCGCGCCGACGGCGTAGAGCGTCACCGTCCGGTCGCTGGCGATGTGCTGGCGCATGCGGTCGAAGGAGCGCTCCATCATCGATTCGCAGGTGATGCGCTTGTAGAGCACCGCATCGCGCGGACCCACCGGCTGCGAGGGAGCGCGGCGCGCGAATGCCGCCAATCCTGCCCGCAGCCAGTCGAGGCACAACATGGCGGTGTGCGGATCGTTGATGCCCGGCGACAGGGCACGCACCAGCACCTCGACGAGCTGGTCGGACAGAAACGTCACGTCCTGCACGGCCGTGCGCGTGGCGCCGAGGGTGTAGCAGCTCGCAAGCGAGTTCAGCACGCTCTGGCTGGCCTTGTCGGCCGGCCGGATCGAAATGAGAAGCTCCTGCGCGGCCACGAAGTCCCCCGGAGCGCGCTCAAGGGCGATCTGCACCTTGTGCTCGCGGGCGATGGAGTTGAGGTGCTTCAGGTCGAAATGCTGCAGATAGCCTGGCGAGGTGGAGCGCAGCACGGCCTGCGGCACGTCGCTGTCGGGGTCGATGTCCCAGGACGACACGTCGATCTCGTTGTTGAAGATGCGGTCGCGCTCGTCCTCCTCGTCCAGCATGGCAATGATCGAGTTGCGCAGGTTCTCGCCGATTTTCTCCATCAAATTCATGATGTTGATCGATTCAGGAATATGATGGATGTAGGCAATCAGCGAGACGATGCACAAGATTCCGAGGATGAGCGCGAAGTAGATCGCGATCTGCGGCACGAAGGATTCGACGTAGACCGAATCGACCGTGGCGCCGTTGCGGACCGTCGTCAGCACCGTGATGCAATAGGTGAACGTCGCCACGAAGACGCCGAGTACCATCTGGTTCACCCGGTCGCTCATGAAGTTGCCGATGAGGCGCGGCCCGTAGTTGGAGCTGGCGAAGGACACCGCGACGATGGTGATCGAGAAGGCGACGCCGCCGACGCCGAGCGTCGCGCTCGCCAGCGTCGTCAGGATGGCTCGCGCGCCATCGGACGAACTGGCGTGGACGAACACCATCGCCCGTGTCCATTTCTCGCCGATCACCGCGTCGAGTTCCGGCAGCGCGACGCCCAGGATGATCGCGCCGAGGGTCAATACGCTCGGCCAGAACCAGTAGCTTTCGCGCAAGCGGTTGAACAGGCGGAAATTCAAGCTGTACATGGGACGACTTTCGTACGCTCGGCCTGGGCCGCTGCGATGGGGGCGGGGAGAAACACAATGCTGATCGGACTGACCTTCAATGATGCGCGCACTTGGAGCGCGGTGAACTCTTGAAAATCGTCGAAGTGCGGCAGGCGGTGGTCCCCATCGCCTCCGAGATCCGCAATGCCTATATAGACTTTTCCAAGATGACGGCGAGCGTGGTCGCCGTGATCACCGATGTGGTGCGCGACGGGAAGCCGGTCATCGGCTACGGCTTCAACTCCAATGGGCGCTATGCGGCGGCTGGCCTGCTGGCCGAACGCTTCCTGCCGCGCCTCGAGGCGATGCCCGCCGATGCGCAGGCGAACGCCGCCGGCGACAATCTCGACCCCCGCGCCATCTGGGGCGCGATGATGGCCAACGAGAAGCCTGGCGGGCACGGCGAGCGCTCCGTCGCCGTGGGCGTGGTGGACATGGCCGTGTGGGACGCCGTCGCCAAGATCGCGGGCGTGCCGCTCTACCGCTATCTCGCCGACAACGAGGGCGACGGCACGGCCGACGACAGCGTGTTCGTCTACGCCGCCGGCGGGTACTATTATCCCGGCAAGGACCACACCGCGCTGCAGGACGAGATGCGGCGCTATCGCGATCTGGGCTACGAGGTGGTCAAGATGAAGATCGGCGGCGCGCCGCTGAGCGAGGATCTGGCCCGCATCGACGCGGCTCTCGAGGTGGTGGGGGAGGCCCGCTACCTTGCCGTCGACGCCAACGGGCGGTTCGATCTCAAAACCGCCATCGCCTATGCCAAGGCGCTCGAGCCCTACGGGCTGTTCTGGTACGAGGAGGCGGGCGATCCGCTCGACTACGCGCTCCAGGCCGAGCTTGCCGCGCACTATGGTGGGCCGATGGCGACGGGGGAAAACCTCTTCTCCCACCAGGATGCGCGCAACTTGCTGCGCTACGGCGGCATGCGCCCCGATCGGGACTGGCTGCAGTTCGATTGCGCGCTGTCCTATGGCCTCGTCGAGTATCTGCGCACGCTGGCGCTGCTGCCCGAATATGGCTTTTCCACACGCAACGTGTGTCCGCACGGCGGGCACCAGCTTTCGCTCAACATTGCCGCCGGCCTGCACCTGGGGGGCAACGAGAGCTACCCGGAGGTCTTCGCGCCTTTCGGCGGATTTGCCGACGACGTGAGGGTGGAGAACGGGCGGGTCGGCTTGCCGGATGCGCCGGGCATCGGGTTCGAAACCAAGTCCCGGCTGATCGCGACCATGCGCGAGGCGACTGCAACCTGAAGTCAGCCCACGAATATCTCCCGCGGCCGGCTACTGTCGGGCATGGTTAAAATAAGATTGTGTTTGGTTTGCGGAGGTAGCAATATCTCGCTCGCGGAGCTTTTTGTAACATTCGTCGACGCGAAAGTATGCGCGATGCGGGTATGAGTTTAGAACAGCCTGGCGAGGGCGATGTCGTTCGTTCGACGTCACTGACGCAAACACTTGAATTGCGGCTTGAACAGCTGATCGTGAGTGGCATGCTCGC
>JAUIJH010000121.1:2500-16873 GCA_030431335.1 Alphaproteobacteria bacterium | reverse complement strand
GCCGGAACCAGGCCGCTACGACGCCATCGTGCTTGCCGTGGGGCATGACCTGTTCAAGGCGCTGGGGGCGGAGCGCGTGCGCCGCTTCGCCAAGAGCCCGGCGGTCCTGTTCGACGTGAAATCCATCTTCGACCGGTCGCAGTCCGATGGCCGGCTCTGAGCCCCCGCGCCGCGGCGCTCTCGTCACCGGCACGGCCGGCTTCATCGGCTTCCACACCGCCGCGGCGCTGCTCGCGCGGGGCGACGACGTGGTCGCCGCCGACGTGGTCAACGACTATTACGACGTCAGCCTCAAGGAGGCGCGCCTCGCCGAACTGGAGGCGATCGCGGAGCGCAGCGCCGGCACCTACCGGTTCCACCGCATCGACCTCGCCGACCAGGCGGCTGTGACGGAGCTGTTCGAGGCGGGCGGGTTCGACCGCGTCATCCACCTCGCGGCGCAAGCGGGCGTGCGCCACTCGCTACAGGCGCCGCACGACTATGTCAGCTCCAATCTGGTCGCCTTCACCAACATCCTGGAGGCTTGCCGATACGGCGAGATCGCCCACCTCACCTATGCGTCGACGTCCTCGGTCTATGGCGCCAACACCAAGCTGCCCTTCGCGGAGGGCGACGGCGCCGACCACCCGCTGCAGTTCTACGCCGCCACCAAGCGCGCCAACGAGCTGATGGCGCACGCCTACAGCCACCTCTTCGCGCTGCCGACCACGGGGTTGCGGTTCTTCACCGTGTACGGGCCGTGGGGGCGCCCGGACATGGCGCTGTTCAAGTTCACCGCCGCAATCCTCGCCGGCGAGCCGATCGAGGTCTTCAACCGCGGCAACCACACGCGCGATTTCACCTTCGTGGACGACATCGTCGAGGGCGTCGTGCGGGTGAGCGACCGGCCGGCCATGCCGGACCCCGATTTCGACGCCCAAGCGCCCGACCCGGCGACCTCCGACGCGCCGTTCCGCATCTTCAATATCGGCAACAGCGCTCCCGCGAAGCTGTCCGACTATATCGCCGCGCTGGAAGGCGCGCTGGGGCGCGAGGCGCGGAAGACCCTGCTGCCGCTGCAGCCCGGCGACGTGCCCGACACGTTCGCCGACATGCGCCGCCTCGAGGCGGCCACAGGCTACCGGCCCCGCACCTCGATCGCGGTCGGCGTTGCCCGCTTCGTCGAGTGGTATCGCGCCTACTACGGCGTCTGACGATGCGCGCGCCCCGCCCCAAGCGCGTCCTCCTGTTCGCCAACTCGGCGTGGAATCTCTACAACTTCCGCCGCCGGCTGATCACGGCGCTCGTCGCGGCGGGGCACGACGTCGTCGCCGTCGCACCCGTCGACCCGGCGATGCCGCAACTGTGCGCGCTCGGCTGCCGCACGGTGCCCGTGGCCGTCGACGCCCGCGGCCGCTCGCCGCTGCGTGACCTCGCGCTGTTCGGCGAGACCCTCTCCCTCCTGGCCCGCGAACGCCCGGACGTGATCCTCACCTATACGATCAAGCCCAACATCTACGGCACGCTCGCTGCGCGGCTCCTGGGCATCCCCGTCATCGTCACCATGACCGGGCTGGGCACCGCCTTCCTCGCCCCGGGCGGCGCGATGCGCATCGCCCGGCAGCTCTACCGCGTCGCGCTGCGGTCGCCGCACACCGTCTTCTTCCAGAACGAGGACGACAGGGACCTGTTCGTCGAGGACGGCCTCGTTGCCGCGCGGCGCTGTGCGCTGGTGCCGGGCTCGGGCGTCGATCTCGACCGCTTTCGGCCCGTGCCCCTGCCGCCCGGACCGCCGACGTTCCTGTTCATCGGCCGCATGCTGCCCGAAAAAGGGGTGGGCGAGTTCCTGGAGGCGGCACGTTCGGTGCGGGCACGCTACCCGTCCGCCCGCTTCCAGCTCCTGGGGCCGACATGCGACGGAGCGGCCGTCGCGGATCCGGCGGTGCAGTTTCTCGGCGCCGCGCGCGATGTACGCCCCTTCATCGCGCGCGCCCACGCGGTCGTGCTGCCCTCCTACCGCGAGGGCACCTCGCGGGCGCTGCTGGAGGCCGCCGCCATGGGGCGCCCCCTGATCGCAAGCGACGTGCCGGGCTGCCGTGAGGCGGTGGAGCCCGGGCGCAACGGCCTCCTGTGCGCACCGCGCAGCGCAGCGGCACTTGCCGGCGCGCTCACCGAATTCCTGGCACTGCCGCCCCGCCGCTGGAGCGAGATGGGCGCACAAAGCCGCAAGCTTGCCGGGGCGCAATTCGACGAGCGCCTGGTGGTGAGCCGAATGCTGGCGGCGATCGAATCGGCGATGCCGGTGCGCTATGCCGCCGCAGCCCAGGTGCTGCCGACCTGACGGCACACTATCTACTCAGTCTCGCATCAGTTTATTGCAGGATTGTCGCCGAAGACACGGACGGTCCTCTTTGCTGCGAGCCCCGGTCGTTTTATATGTGAAATAGATACAGTCTGCGCTAAAGCGGGGCTGTACACGGCACGATACCCGGTCGCGCAGCCTGTGATGCGCGCCTACGGACAAGGATGCGATGCTTCAGCGTCAGCGGCTCGACGATGTCGTCGACCGCTTCAACATTCTCGAACAGCGGATGGCCGCAGGTCCGGCGGCCGAAGAATTCGTCACGCTGTCGCGCGAGTATGCCGAGCTCGAACCGCTGGTGCAGCAAGTCAATGCACTGCGTGCCGCCGAGCGAGAGCTGCAGGGCATCGACGAGATGCTGAAGGCGGGCGGCGAGCTGGCAGAACTTGCCGAAGAAGAACGCCCGGAACTCGTCAAGAAGATCAGCGATCTCACGGACGAGATCAGGCTTTCGCTGCTGCCCAAGGACGAGGCGGACGAGAAATCCGCGATCCTCGAGGTCCGCGCGGGGACTGGTGGCCAGGAGGCGGCCCTGTTCGCCGGCGACCTTTTCCGCATGTACGAACGCTTCGCCGCCGACAATGGATGGAAGGTCGAGGTGATGAGCGTCTCGGAGGGCGAGGCTGGCGGCTACAAGGAAATCATCGCGGCCGTGCGCGGCCGGGACGTGTTCGCCAAGCTCAAGTTCGAATCGGGCGTCCACCGGGTGCAGCGCGTGCCGGCAACGGAAAGCCAGGGCCGCATTCACACCTCGGCGGCGACCGTCGCGGTGCTGCCCGAAGCCGAGGATGTCGACATCGATATTCCGGCGAACGACATCCGCATCGACACCATGCGCGCGTCCGGCGCCGGCGGCCAGCACGTCAACACCACCGATTCGGCCGTGCGAATCACCCACCTGCCCACGGGCATCGTGGTGACCTCGTCGGAAAAGTCGCAGCACCAGAACCGCGCCCGCGCCATGGAAGTCCTGCGTGCGCGCCTTTACGACATGCACCGCCAGCAGGCGGCCAACGAACGCGCCGAGAACCGCAAGACCCAGGTGGGCTCAGGCGACCGCTCCGAGCGCATTCGCACCTACAACTACCCCCAGGGCCGGGTGACGGACCACCGAATCAACCTGACGCTCTACAAGCTGGACGATATCGTGGCTGGCCCCGGCCTCGCCGAAGTCGTCGAGGCGCTGGCCACCGATCACCAGACCCGCCTGTTGGCCGAAGCCGATGCGTGAGGACAAGACAACCACCGACACCGAGCTCGCGCTCCTCTACAGCGCCGTCAAGAACGCCTTTCGCGAGGCGCACCTCACCACGCCCGACCTCGATGCCCGCCTGTTGGTGACCGAGACCCTGGGCGTTTCCACCGCCCAGCTGATCGCCAATCCACGCCGCGTGATCCCGGGGCACCTGGCCCACGAAGTGGAGCAACGCGCGCGAGCGCGGCTGGCGGGACAGTCGATCGGCCGTATTCTCGGGCGCCGCGCGTTCTGGTCGCTCGACCTCCGGATCAGCCCCGACACGCTGGAGCCGCGGCCGGAAACCGAAACCGTGGTGGAACTCGCCCTGTCCGTGATCGGGCCGGACGATGCGGCGCTGGTCGCCGATCTCGGCGTCGGAACGGGAGCGATCCTCCTTGCGATCTTGTCGGAGCGGCTGAACGCGTTCGGTGTCGGCGTCGACGTCTCGATGGCGGCTTTGAGCCAGGCTGCGCGGAACGCCGAGCGCCACAATCTCGACAGCCGCACGGTCTACGTCGCCGGCAATTTCGGCGAAGCGCTGGCGCCGGTGTTCGATGTGGTGGTGAGCAATCCACCTTATATAGCGACCGATCGAATCCCACAGCTCGAAGCAACGGTGCGCAACTACGATCCCCACGTGGCGTTGGACGGCGGCGAAGACGGGCTCAACTGCTACCGGGTCGTATTCCGCCAAGCGCGCTCGATGCTGAAAAAGGGCGGACGGTTGATTGTCGAAATCGACCCCGCGGCAGAGCAGGCCGTAGTTGCCGAAGCACAACAGCACGGTCTGATCGACGTTGTGACCGCCAATGACTTGACCGGCCGCCCCAGGGCGCTGTCACTGCAACTGAGCGACGACAATATGCAGACGGGCTATAAAAGTTCGTGAGGGATGTGCAATTAAGTCTTGGAAAGGCAAAGCGGACGGGCTAACGTCCCGCCGTAGGCCGAGGGGCGGTCACCGTTTTTGTGACGGCGTCCCATCGAGTGCCAGTCCCGCCAGGGGACGTTAGTGATCAAAACGCCAATGGGCGATCGTCGACGATACGTCAGGGCCGTGGCATGGGCGCTGCGGGCGGGGGGTCGTTGCGATTTGTAGCGGTGCGCTGCTTGCGGCGCTCAAACCAGACCGGATGGAAATAGCGTGATCTGTGGGCAAGTGTGGCGCCCACGCTCGGAAGGAAATGCGGAAACAGTCGTTCCCCGCCGATCCTATCTCCGATTGATCACTTTGTGCCTGAACGAGAGAGGCCATGAGACCAAATAATTCGAGCAAACGTACGCGCGGCCGTAGCAGGAGCAAGAACACTAACCCTCTTGCCCGCTCGTACGAATCCAACGGGCCTGATGTGAAGATTCGCGGCAGCGCTTTGCAGGTTGCCGACAAATACGCCCAGCTCGCGCGCGATGCCCAGTCCTCTAGTGACCGCATCATGGCCGAAAACTATTTTCAACATGCTGAGCATTACTATCGAATAGTTGCCCAGGCATACGAACAGAACAACCAGAACCAACAGATGCGCGAGCGTCGCGATGACGACCGCGGTCCCCGCCAGGACGATCGCCAGCCCTATCGCGGTGGCGAGCAGCCGTCGATCAACGGCTTCGACGGCATCGACGACGACGACGACGGTGTCCGCCGCGCCCTGCGGGTGAACGGCCATCCCGGCAACGGCTCTTCGCGCCACGACGACGATGATGACGACGGCGATGACGAGGACGGCAATCGCGCCAGCCAATCGGGCGAATCGCGTGGCCAGCACTCGGATCGAGGCGGTCGCCAAACCATCGAGGCCGGCTCCGACGACGACGACGAGTCCGACACGGACGCCACGGAAGAAGCGCCCACGAGCCGCCGTCGCCGCGCCAAGGCGGACGATTCGGACGACGCCCCGGCGGCGGCCGAGACGGTCGCCGCGACCGAGGGTGCCGAAGAGGCGCCCAAGCCGCGCCGCCGCGCCCGCAGCAGTGCCACGCGGCGTCCCCGCGCCCGCGCCGCAGCGGCTCAGTCCGACGCCGCGCCGGAAGCGAGCGAGCCCACCAGCTAAAGCCCGTCACGCCGGCATGGCATCATGCCGGCGTGCACCGGTGCGCTGGCCGGCGCCGCCGGAAGGCGACGGCCGGATACGACAATGGCCGCCAGGCCGCTTCTTCGACAACACGGCCACAAGCGGCCAACGGGCGCGCGCGGCGTTAAAACTCCCGACGCCCCGCACCATATAGGACGAGGGGTGCCGCGGACCGATCGTCCGTGCGAGCACCCCGCCTCGCGGGTGGATTTTGGGCGCCGTGGTGAACAAAATCCGCCACCGAATCGCCCGGCCACCCTACCGATGGCGCATTACAATCCATATCTAAAGGGCGGCGCCGGCCAACGGCGGTGCCCGCGGTGGCCATTCGGCGCCGTGCCCGACCAATGCCGACGCAGCTTGCCCGAGTGCGCCGGCTTACGGAGGCGATATGGATTTCGAGAAATTCTCCGACAGAACGCGCGGCATCATCCAGGCTGCGCAGACCCATGCCATCGGCGAGAGCCACCAGCAGTTCGCGCCCGAGCACCTGCTCTACGCCCTCCTCTATGACAACGAGGGTCTCGCCGCGAACCTCATGACGCGCGCGGGCGCCGACCCGAAGGCCGCCCAGCGCGCCGTCGAGGAGGCGGTCGCCAAGATCCCGCGCGTGGAAGGCTCCGGCGCGGGCCAGCTGCATGCCCAGCCCGCCACCATCAAGGTGCTGACGCGGGCCGAAAAGCTCGCCCAGGCCGCCGGCGACACCTACGTCACCATGGAACGCCTGCTGCTGGCGCTCGCCATCGAACCCGGCACCTGCGAGAAGATCCTGAAGAACGCCGGCCTCACGCCGAAGGCGCTGGAGGCGGCGATCGCGGACATTCGCAAGGGCCGTACCGCCGACAGCGCGGGCGCGGAAGGCAACTTCGAGGCGCTCGGCAAGTATACGCGCGACCTGACGAAGGACGCGCGCGAGCAGAAACTCGACCCGGTGATCGGGCGTGACGAGGAGATCCGTCGCACCATCCAGGTTCTGTCGCGCCGCACCAAGAACAACCCGATCCTCATCGGCGAGCCCGGCGTCGGCAAGACGGCCATCGCCGAAGGTCTCGCGCAGCGCATCGTCAACGGCGACGTGCCCGAATCGCTGCGCAACCTGAAGCTCCTGTCTCTGGACATGGGCTCCCTGATCGCGGGCGCGAAATATCGCGGCGAGTTCGAGGAGCGGCTGAAATCGGTGCTGTCGGAGGTGAAATCCACCGGCGACGTGATCCTGTTCATCGACGAGGTGCACACCCTCGTCGGCGCCGGCAAGAGCGAAGGCGCCATGGACGCCTCCAACCTGTTGAAGCCGGCGCTCGCGCGCGGCGAATTGCACTGCGTCGGCGCCACCACGCTCGACGAGTACCGCAAGTACGTCGAGAAGGACGCCGCCCTCGCCCGCCGCTTCCAGCCCGTCTTCGTCGACGAGCCGACGGTGGAGGACACCATCTCCATCCTGCGCGGTCTGAAGGAAAAGTACGAGCTGCACCACGGCGTCAGGGTGTCGGACAGCGCGATCGTCGCCGCCGCGACGATGGCGAGCCGCTACATCGCCGACCGCTTCCTGCCGGACAAGGCGATCGACCTGGTGGACGAGGCCGCGTCGCGGCTGCGGATGCAGGTGGATTCCAAGCCCGAGGAGCTGGACGAGCTCGACCGGCGCATCATGCAGCTGCGCATCGAGCGCGAGGCGCTGCGCAAGGAAGACGATATCGCGAGCCGCGACCGTCTCGACAGGCTGGAGCGTGAGCTGACCGGGCTGGAGGAGCAGTCGGCCGCCCTCACCGAGCGCTGGCGCGCCGAGAAAAACAAGCTCGCCGGCGCGCAGGACCTCAAGGGGCACCTCGAGGAGGCGCGCAACGAGCTGATGACGGCACAGCGCCGCGGCGATCTCGGCCGCGCCGGCGAGCTCGCCTATGGCGTGATCCCGGACCTGGAGCGCCGCCTCGCGGAGGCGGAGGCCACCCAGGCCGGCGAAGGCATGGTCGAGGAAGCAGTGACGGCCAGTCACATCGCGGGCGTCGTTTCGCGCTGGACCGGCATTCCCGTCGACAAGATGCTTGAAGGCGAGCGCGAGAAGCTGTTGCGCATGGAAGAGGCGCTGGAGGAGCGCGTGGTCGGCCAGGCGGAGGCGGTGCATGCCGTGTCCGCGGCGGTGCGGCGCGCGCGTGCCGGATTGCAGGATCCGAACCGGCCGATCGGCTCTTTCATGTTCCTCGGCCCGACCGGTGTGGGCAAGACCGAGCTGACCAAGGCGCTCGCGGCGTTCCTGTTCGACGACGACAACGCGATGGTGCGCATCGACATGTCCGAGTACATGGAAAAGCATGCCGTTTCCCGGCTGATCGGCGCCCCTCCGGGCTATGTCGGCTATGAGGAAGGCGGCGCGCTGACCGAAGCGGTGCGGCGCCGGCCCTACCAGGTGATCCTGTTCGACGAGATCGAGAAGGCGCACCCGGACGTGTTCAACGTGCTGCTCCAGGTGCTGGACGACGGGCGCCTCACCGACGGCCAGGGCCGCACGGTCGACTTCCGCAACACGCTCATCATCATGACCTCCAACACCGGCGCGGAGTTCCTCGCCGCCCAGTCGGAGGGGGACGATGTGGACGCAGTGCGCCCGCAGGTGATGGAGATGGTGCGGGCCACCTTCCGGCCTGAGTTCCTCAACCGGCTCGATGAGATCGTGCTGTTCAGCCGCCTGAAGCGGGCGCAGATGGGTGCCATCGTCGACATCCAGCTGGCGCGGCTGCGTGCGCTGCTGGCCGATCGCAAGATCACGCTGGAGTTGTCGGAGGGCTCGCGCGAGTGGCTCGCCAATCGCGGCTTCGACCCGGTCTACGGCGCCCGCCCGTTGAAGCGGGTGATCCAGAGGGAGGTGCAGAACCCGCTGGCCGAGCGCATCCTGTCCGGCACCATCTCGGAAGGCGACACGGTGCGTGCGACACCCACGGCAGAGCGCCTGGTGTTCGAGCGGATCGACGGAGAAGGCGTCGCGCAAGCGGCCTGAACCACGGAAAAGGGCGGGCCCGGCGGCCCACCCTTTCTCTTTAAAGATACCCCGCCTTCCCGCCTCGGCCGGCGAAATCGCCCAACGGCAAATCGACTGCCGCCGCTTCCACGATCTCGTCCAAATCTTCGGAAAAAACCGCACCGCTTCGAGCGCAAAGCCGCGCCGCGAAAGCGCGCGTGAACAAGTATTAATATTGTCATAAACTGCCAAATTTGCGATAATTATATGAGCGAACCGGATTTTCGCTGACGTTTAGTACGCGTTTAATTGAGTTTTTAAACAATAGGAATTAACTGATGTCTTTGACAGCAAAGCGTCCTATTCCGAACAATATCAATCAAGGGCTCTCCTCGCCGCCGAACAGGCTGATGCTCGAGCTGCTCGGCAGCCCGCGCAACAGCTACGATCAGACTTGCCGGCCGCCGACCAATCGGCCGATTAAGAATATGATCCGCCACAAGGATGTCGGCCCCTTCAAGGTGCCCGGGCTCGAACCCGCGCTCGACAGCCTCACCGAGGTGATGAACGACATTCGCATCGAGCATCCGGACGTCTATGCGGCGCTGGGGCACATGGGCATGCTGTGCTGTCGCAACGTCCGCGGTTCGACCTCCTCGATTTCCAACCATTCCTTCGGCACGGCCATCGACCTCACCATCGAGGGCGAGCTCGACCCTTACGGCGACGGCACGGTGCAGCTCGGCCTCATCAAGATCTATCCGATCTTCAACCGCCACGGCTGGTACTGGGGCGCCGCCTTCCGCAAGGAGGACGGCATGCATTTCGAGGTGAGCCGCGAGCTCATGCTGCAGTGGAATGCGCAGGGCCGGCTCGGCGAGGTGAAGTCGCCGTCCGTGGCCGCGCTCAACCTGAGCCGGGGCGCGCGCGGCGTCGAAGTACGCCAGTTGCAGGAAGCCCTCGTCGCGCTCGGGATCGATCTCGACCCCGACGGCATTTTCGGCGCCGCCACCGAAGCGGCCGTGATCATGTTCCAGCAGCGCCACGGGCTGACGGTGGACGGCATCGCGGGGCCGAAGGTCTTCGCGGTGCTGAACGAACTCAAGGGCACGGCCGCAACGAGCGGAGCGGCCGCGACGGTCGTGCCGGTGGCACCCGCCGCCGTCGCGCGCGGCGAGTTCCAAGGCGATGGCCTCGAGATCGGCGGAGCCGACATCGAGGCGGCCGCTGCCGAGCTCAACGTCGAGCCGGCGGCGCTGTGGGCGGTCAAGAGCGTCGAAAGCGGCCCCTACGGCACGTTCCTCGACGACGGCCGTCCGCCGATCTTGTACGAACGCCACATCTTCCACCGTCGCACCGGGGGCCGTTTCGCCTCCCACCCCGACCTGTCCCAGGCCAAGGCCGGTGGATACGGCAAGAGCGGCGCTCATCAATATACGCGCCTGGAGCGAGCCATGAAGCTCGACCGCTCCGGCGCGCTCGAAGCGGCCTCCTGGGGCGCGTTCCAGCTCCTCGGCCTCAACTGGCAGTCGCTGGGCTACGCGAGCGTCGAGGATCTGGTCGCCCACATGCTGACCGCCAGGGGCCAACTCGACGGCCTCGTGCGTTTCATCAAGCGGAACCACCTGGAAGACGAGCTGCGCACCCACAATTGGGCCGGCTTCGCCCGCGCCTATAACGGCCCAGGCTACAAGAAGAACAAATACGACGAAAAGCTGAAGGATGCCTTCGACAAAGCCCGTCGCGAGGGCGGAGCGGGGGCGCCCGCCGGCCACACCGGCCACCCGATCCTGCGCATGGGGGACAGCGGCCCGGCGGTGGAGGAATTGCAGCGGGCGTTGAGCGAGGCGCTCGGCGTCGACATCGCGGTGGACGGCGATTTCGGCCCGGCCACGAAGGCCGCGGTCGTCGCCTTCCAGAACCGCGAGGGGCTGAAGGCCGACGGCGTGGTGGGTCCCCTCACCTGGGGCGCCCTCGAGGACGGGGACGATGGCGCGGAAGATGCGCCGGCGGGCCCGCGCCTTCCCCCAAACGGCCCCAACGGCGTCTATTCGATGGACACGCACTGAGCCACGCGAGCGACAAAAGGGGGCCGCGCGATCGCCGCGCGGCCTCCGGCGTTTTCAAGCCCGGACGCTCAAAACCTCGTGGAGCGGCTTCTTGATCTTCGCGACCCTGGGCACGGTCGCGTCGGCGGCCGGATGGCCGACGGCGAGGATCATCGTCGGCTTTTCCTCCTCCGGCCGGCCAAGCAGGCCGTTGAGGAATTTCATCGGATTGGGCGTGTGGGTGAGCGAGGCGAGGCCGGCGTGATGCAGCGCCGCGATCAGGAAGCCGGTCGCGATGCCGACGCTCTCGGGCACGTAGTAATTCTTGTAGCGCGTGCCGTCGTCGAAGGTGCCCCAGCGCTGGGCGAACACCACGATCAGCCACGGCGCCGTGGTGAGGTGGGGCTTGTCGGCGGTCGTGCCGATGGGCTCCAGCGCCTTCAGCCACTCGTCGCCGCCGCCCCCGCCGTAGAAGGCGCGCTCCTCCGCCTCGGCGGCCGCACGGATCTGCGCCTTGGTGTGCGCATCGGCGATGGCCGCGAAGTGCCACGGCTGATGGTTCGCCCCGGATGGCGCCGACGCGGCCGCGGCCACACACGCCTCGATCACCGCGCGCGGCACCGGCCGTTCGCTGAAGGCGCGCACGCTGTGGCGCCGGCGCATGCGCTGGCAGAAGGCGTCGGCCTCCTGCTGCATCCGCGCGTCATCGTAGTCGGCCCGGTCGGGCAGCGCGAGCGCCTCGTAGTTCATGCTGCTGCGGTGAAACATCGCCTCCCCCTCGCCTGGCCCGGCGCGGTGCGGGCGCATCGGCCATCCATACCGCTGCCGCATGTCCGTTGCGAGAGGCGAGCCACGCCACCAGTCGCCAGCAACGAAGCCTTCGCGTAGGTTGAGGGGCACGGCCCGCGCCGGGTGGCGCAACGGCCCATGATGAGAGAGTAGAGTTCGCTTGGCCGCACTGTCCCTGCCCCGATTGGTCATCCGGTCGCTGCGCCGATATCCCTGGATTCCGCGACTGCGGCTCGGATCCGGCCTCATCCTGTTCACCTTCGTGCTCGGGCACTTCCTCAACCATGCGCTGGGGCTGTGGAACATCGATGTGATGGAGGCGGCCGGTGACGTGCGCCGCGCGGTCTGGCAGTCCCTGCCGGGCACGGTGCTCCTTTATGGCGCCCTCCTCGTCCACATGGCGCTGGCGCTGCGCAAGACCGCTCGGCGGCGGACCTGGCGGATGCCGATCGCCGAAGCGCTCCAGCTGGCGCTCGGCCTCACCATCCCGGTCATGCTTATCGATCACGTGGTCGGCACGCGGCTGTTGGATCTGCGCTTCAACGTGCCGGACACCTACCACCAGGTGCTGACGACGCTGTGGCCGGGACTGGTGGTGTGGCAGACGACGCTGATGTTCGTCGTGTGGATCCACGCATGTATCGGACTGCGCTTCTGGCTCGCCGGCAAATCCTTCTACGCCCGCTTCGCGCCGCTGCTTCTGACCGGCGCGGTCCTGGTGCCGACGCTCGCAATGCTGGGCTGGATCGAGGCGGCGCGGCGGCTGGCCATCACCGGCGAAGGGGCCGAGCGGCTCCCCCGGGAATCCATCATCTGGGCCGGCCCCGTCATCGAGGGCAGCCGCATGGCGCTCATCGTCATCATCCTCGGCAGCATCGGGGTGGGTGTGCTCGGGACGCTGGGGGTTTTCTCCCGCAAGCGCGTCATGATCACCTACCCGGGCGGGCGCACCGTGCGGATGCGCCCGGGCCAGACCGTGCTGGAGGTGAGCCGCGAGAACGGCATCGCCCACACCGCCGTGTGCGGCGGCCGCGCCCGCTGCTCCACCTGCCGCACACGCATTCTTGCCGGCCACGCCCACCTGCCGCCGCCGCAACCGCGCGAGCAGGCGGTGCTGGAGCGCATCCACGCTCCCGCCAACGTGCGCCTGGCCTGCCAGCTGCGACCGACCGCGGACCTCACGGTGCAGCCTCTGGTGCCGGCCCGCGACAGCGTGGGGGCCGCGTTCGCGGTGGAGGACAGCTACCGCTGGGGGGTGGAGCAGCAGGTGGCGATCCTGTTTGCCGACCTGCGCGGCTTCACGGCCCTGTCGGAGCGGCGGCTGCCGTTCGACGTCGTCTTCATCCTCAACGAGTATCTCGGCCTGATGAGCGCGCTCGTGCGCAAGAATGGCGGGGTGGTCGACAAATTCATCGGCGATTCGGTGATGGCGCTGTTCGGCGTCGCGGGCAGCGCGGAAGCCGGTGCCCGGCAGGCACTGGCCGCCGCGGCCGCCATGATGGAGGAACTCGACACCCTCAACGAGCGCCTCAACGCACAGGTGTCGGAGACGCTGAAGATGGGCATCGGCATCCACGCCGGGCCGGCCATCCTGGGGCGGATCGGCGGCGGCGCCGACGCGGAGCTGACCGCGCTGGGCGACACTGTCAACATCGCCAGCCGTCTCGAGACCCTGACCAAGGAATTCGGCCTGATGCTGGCCGTTTCCGATGACGTCTTCAAACTGGCGAAGGCGGACCCGACCGACTGGTACAGCGAGGAGCTCGTCGTGCGCGGGCGCTCCAACGCCATCCTCGTCCACGCGACGTCGGATGCCGCGTCGGTGCGTGCGGCGCTCGCCCCCGCCGCGGAGGCGGCCTCCGGCTGAGGGCGCGCGCCGCCCTCGTCAGCGGCTCGCCACCGACGTCTCCCCCTGAGAGATGAGCCGGTCGATCCGGTCCCGCTCGGCCGTGAAGGCGAGCAGCGTCTCACCCGAAAGCTCGCGGCCGCGGCGCAGCCGGATCTTCAGCGGATTGACCGGGCGGCCGTTGACGTGGACCTCGTAGTGCAGGTGCGGCCCGGTGGAGAAGCCGGTGGTGCCGACGTAGCCGATCACCTGGCCCTGCTTCACCCGCATGCCGCGCCGGATGCCGTCGGCGATGCGCGACTGGTGCGCGTAGCCGGTCTCGTAGCCGTTCTTGTGACGGATGAGCACCCAGCGCCCGTAGCCGGCCTTCCAGCCCGCCTGCTCCACCACGCCCTCGCCGGCGGCGTAGATCCGCGTGCCGCGCGGCGCCGCCCAGTCGACGCCGGTGTGCATGCGCTGGCGGCGCAGGATCGGATGCCGGCGCATGCCGAAGCCCGAGCGGAACACGCCGCGCTCCATGGGCTTGCGCAGCAGGAACTTGTCGCCGGTGCGGCCGTCCTCGTCATAGAAGTCGACGCTGCCGTCGGCCGACTTGAAGCGGTAGAAGCGCCGCTCGAGACCGGCCGCCGTCAACGAGGCGAACAGGATTTCGGACGTCGCGCTGCTATCGTCCGATTCCGAATACAAGACGGTGAGCTTGTCGCCCGGGCGGACCTGCGCGTTGAAGTCCACGTCGAGCGAGAAGGTGGCGATCAGCGATTCACGCACCGCCTTGGGCAGTTCGTGGTCGAGCAGCGTCTGATAGAGGCTCTTGTAGATGCTGGGCAGCCCGCCCCGGTCCGAGGCGACCTGAACGTCCTCGATCACCGGCGCCGGCCCCGGAGGCGCCTCGCCGAGCACGAAGCGCCCGGTGTCGGTCATCGCGACGGTGGCGACGTGCGCATCGTTCTCATAGATGGAGAAGCGGCTGGGCCGGCGGGTCGGGTTTTCCAGGTTCTCGTCGAGCCGGAAGGCAATGCGCAGCGTCTGCCCCGTCTTGAGGCGCGCGACGCCGAGCCGGCTCAGGATCTCGTCGATCGCCTCGATGTCG
>JAUIJH010000120.1 GCA_030431335.1 Alphaproteobacteria bacterium | reverse complement strand
GAGCGGGGCGGAGCTCGGCGGGCGAGTCTCGAAGCTGACGGGGGGCGAGCTGAACTTCGTCTTCCGCAATCCGGGCGAGATCGTTGCAGGCAACGAGATCTGGGACGCGCTGTCGACGGGCGCCATCGAGGCGGCCTGGTACAGCCCCGGCTTTGCCGAGAGCGTGGTGCCGTCGGCATCCCTGTTCACCGCCTTCCCGTTCGGGCCGGATGTGCGCGAGTATACCGCCTGGTGGTACAACGGCGGCGGCTACGAGCTGTGGAACGAGATTTCCGCGCCCTACAACATCCACTCCGAGCTTTGCACGGTGCTGGTGCCGGAGGCGTCGGGCTGGTTCCGCGAGGAGATCAACTCGCCCGACGACCTCAAGGGCAAGAAGATGCGCGTCTTCGGCCTCGGCGCGGCGGTGTTCCAGAAACTCGGCGTGCAGGCGCAGTCGATGCCGCCGGCCGATACCATGAGCGCCCTCAACCTGGGCACCATCGACGCGGCCGAAATGTCCTTCCCCGCCATCGACAACGCGCTCGGCATGTACGAGCACGCCAAGCACTACTACTTCCCCGGCTGGCACCAGCAGACCTCGCTGATCGTGTTCATGATGAACACCGACGCCTGGGAAGGGCTCACCGACCAGGAGCGCGCCGTCATCAAGGAGGTCTGCACCGCCAACGTGACGCGCACCATGGCGCAGGGCGAGGCGATCCAGCTCGAGCCGCTCGACAAGATGGTCGCCGAGAACGACGTCGTGCTGCACGAGTGGTCGGACGAGATGCTGGCGGCGTTCCGCGGCGCCTGGGACGAGGTGGTGGCCGAGAAGACGGCGTCGAACGAGGAGTTCAAGCGCGTCTGGGATCACATCCAGGCCTTCCGCGCCAAGTACGCGACCTGGAAGGCGCTGGGCTACGCTGAGTAAAGGCGCCCGAGCCGCGTTGTTTCGGATATGACCGATCTGCTTGGCCTGGCACGGTGGCTTGCGCTGCCGTGCCACCTGTTCGCACGGCTCGCGGGGTGGCTGCTCGTCGTGCTGACGGCGGTCATCCTTTACGACGTGGTGGGGCGGCGGTTCTTCGCCACCGGCTCGTTCAAGCTGCAGGAGCTGGAGTGGCACCTGCATGGGGCGATCGCGCTGCTGGCGTGCGGCTACGCCTATGTGAAGAACGCCCATGTGCGCGTCGACATCTTCGCGCACCGCATGAGCCAGCGCTTCAAGATCAAGCTGGAGCTCGTCGGCATCCTCCTGTTCCTCCTGCCGTTCATGGCGCTGCTGGTGTGGTTCGGATGGGAGTTCGCGGAGCGCTCGTTCGTGCGCAGTGAATCCTCCCCCGGCGGGCTGGGGCTCACCAACCGCTGGATCATCAAGTCGGTCATCCCGGTGTCGGCGTTGATCACCATCTGCGGCGGGCTTGCGGTGGCGCTGCGCTGCCTCGCCGCCCTGCGCGGCCCACGCGACGACACGCCAGACCCCTTCGAGCTGCGCTGATGGAGTGGCTTGGCGAACTGCTGCCAGGACTGATGTTCCTGGCCCTGGTGGTGGGGCTGTTCTCCAGCCTGCCGGTGGCGATCGTGCTCATGGGGATCACGCTCGTCTTCGGGTCGCTGGCGCTGCTCATCGGCGAAATGCGCTTCGTCCAGCTCACCCTGATGCCCAACCGCATCTTCGGCGGCATCATCGAAAATCCGGTCCTCGTCGCGGCGCCGATGTTCATCTTCATGGGCGTGATCATGGAGAAGACGCGCATCGCGGAGGACCTTCTGCTGTCGCTGCAGCGGGTGCTGCGGGTGGTGCCGGGGGGCCTGGCGCTCGCGGTGGTGCTGATGGGCACCATCCTGGCCGCGGCGACGGGCATCATCGGCGCGTCGGTGGTGATGCTGACGGTGCTCGCCATTCCCACCATGATCTCGCGCGGCTACTCGCCCTCGCTGGCGGCCGGCACGGTGGCGAGCGCGGGCACGCTGGGCATCCTCATTCCGCCCTCGGTGATGCTGGTGTTCATGGGCGATCTGCTCACGCTCAACCTCGCCAAGCTGTTCGTGGCGGCGTTCCTGCCGGGGCTGATGCTGGCGGGGATCTACCTCGTCTATATCGTGGTGCGTTCGGCGCTCGACCCCAAGAGCGCGCCGCGCATTGCCGACGCGCCGGTGGACAAGGGGGACCTGCGGGGGCTCGTCGTCTCGCTGGTGGTGCCGTTCCTGATCATCGTGGCGGTGCTGGGGTCCATCCTCGGCGGGTTCGCGACGCCGACGGAAGCCTCGGGCGTGGGCGCCGCGGCGGCCATGTTGCTCGGCTTCGCGCGGGGGCGGCTCTCCTGGCGGGCGCTGTCGGACGCGATGGACGGCTCGGTCCGCACCATCGCCATGCTGTTCTTCATCTTCGTCGGCGCCACGGCCTTCAGCTACGTGTTCCGCCAGGTGGGCGGCGAGCATTTCATCGTCGAGAGCGCGCGCAGCCTCGATCTCGGCGACTGGGGTCTCCTCGCCATGATGATGCTGATGATCTTCGTCATGGGCTTCTTCTTCGACTGGATCGAGATCACGCTGATCGTGCTGCCGATCTTCGCGCCCATCGTCGGCATCATGGATTTGGGCGACCATGTGGCCCGCGCCGACCTGATCTATTGGTTCGCGGTGCTGGTCGCGCTCAACCTGCAGACCTCGTTTTTGACGCCTCCGTTCGGCTTCGCCCTGTTCTACCTCAAGGGGGCGGCCGGGGGCGCGGTCTCCATGGCGGACGTCTATCGCGGCATCGTGCCGTTCGTGGCGTTGCAACTGGCGGCGCTCGGGCTCATCGTGTGGCAGCCGCAAATCGCGCTCTATCTGCCAAATCTGCTCTTGAACTGAGCCTTCGGGCGCGCGGGTGGCGGCGGGCCAAAAGCACACGCAAAATTCAGTTGTCATCGCGTGTGCGCGCGTCATGTTGCGGGCCGACAATCAAAAGGAGAGACGAGCATGGCATTGGTCTCACGGCGCGAAACCATTCTCGGCGCGGCGGCGGTTGCGGCGCTGGGCTTGTCCGGTCGCGTAGTCCTGGCACAGGCCGCGAGCGATACGAAGATGGGCCATTTTTCGTACAAGATCGGCGATATCGACATCATCGGCGTCCACGACGGCTACTGGCAGATGCCGCTCAGCCCGGGCTTCATCGGCAACGCGGAGCTGGAGGACGTGAACGCCGCGCTGGAGGCGGGTGGCCATCCGCGCGACATCGTGCCGATCAACTTTGCCGAGACGGTGGTGAAGACGGGCGGGCGCACGATCCTGGTGGACGCGGGCACGGGCGGCCAGCTCGCCCCGACGGCGGGCAACATGCGCCAGAACCTCGAGGCGGCCGGCATCGCGCCGTCCAGCATCGACACCATCCTCATCTCGCATTTCCACCCCGACCACATCTTCGGGCTGATGGGCAAGGAGGGCAACGCGCAGGCCTTCCCCGATGCCGAAATCATGGTGCCGGAGACCGAGCTCGCCTTCTGGACCGATCCGGCGACGCGCAGCAACACGCCCGAGGACCGGCGCGGCCTCCTCGACCGGATCCAGGCGACGCTGGGGAGCTGGGAGAACGTCACCCCGTTCGCGGCCGGCGCCGAGCTCGCCCCCGGACTGGTGGCAAAGGCAGCCTTCGGCCACACGCCCGGCCACACCGCGTTCGTCGTCTCCTCCGGCTCGGACAAGCTGGTGATCGCCGGCGACATCGCCAACGTGCCGGCGCTCTTCGTCGCCAATCCCGGCTGGCACGCCGCCTTCGACATGGACAAGGAGATGGCCGAGGCCGCGCGGCGCGCGCTGTTCGATGAGGTGGTCGCCGACGGCGCGTTGATCGCGGGCTCGCACTTCGGCTTCCCCCATGACGGCACGCTGTCGAAGGACGACGAGGGCTACCGCTTCGAGCCGATGGCCGGATAATGCCGCCGCGGCGCGGGCGATTGTTCGCGCCGCGGTGATTTCCTGGCGGCTCGTCCTGCTTTAGGGAAGGGGCTCTGCAACAACGAAAAGAGCCAAACCATGGGCGAGCCGAGCACCACTCAACTGCCGAAGACCCCGATTGGAGCGACGGGACTGTCGCTCACCAATTTGTCCTTCGGAACGTCGGCCCTCGGCTCGATGCCGGACACCTACGGCTATGCGGTGGACGAGGAGCGCGCCCGCGCCACGGTGCACGCCATCTTCGACGGTCCGGCCAACATGCTGGACACCTCGCGCAACTATGGCCTCGGCGAGAGCGAGCGGCGCGTCGGCGCGGTGATCCGCGAGCGCGGCGGGGTGCCGGACGGCTTCATCCTCGCCACCAAGATCGACCGCGACATGCACACCAACCGGCTCGACGCGGCCCGCACGCGGCGCTCGCTGGAGGAGAGCCTGGAGGCGCTGGGCGTCGACCGCGTCGGCATCCTGCACCTGCACGACCCGGAGCATTGCGTCGACCTGTCGGAGATCACCGGCCCCGGCGGCGCGCTGGAAATGCTCTTCAAGATCAAGGAAGAGGGGCTCGCCGACGCGGTGGGCCTGGCGATGGGCAAGCTCGACATCATGGTGCCCATCGTGCGCGATTTTCCGTTCGACTGCCTGATCAACCACAACCGCTACACGCTCCTCAACCGCAGCGCCGATGCGCTGTTCAGCGAGGCGTACCAGCGCGGCATCGCGATCATCAACGCCGCGCCCTATGCCGGCGGGGTGCTGGCCAAGGGCGCGGCGGCGATGCCGCGCATCACCTACCAGGAGGCGGACGAGGCGAGCCTTGCGCCGGTGCGGCAGATCGAGCGGATCGCGGCCGAGCACGGCGTGTCGATGGCGGCCGCCGCGCTGCAGTTTTCCATGCGCGATCCGCGTATCGCCTCCACGCTGGTCGGCGTTTCGAGCCCGACGCGGGTCGCCGAGACACTGGCCTACGCGGCCGAGGCGATCGATGAGGCCGCCTGGAAGGCGCTGGATGAGGTGCCCTATTCGACGCTGGATCCGGAGGCGCAACGAGACTATCGTCCCGGCTAGCGCATACCGCGCCCGTTCGGGCGCGAGGTTGATACGCTATCTTCTTGACTGCGAGCACGTTTTTCCCGGCTCAAGTGATCCCACTTGAGCCGGGACGTGCTCTGGAGAAGTGAGGCGGTGCCGGCGCGGCCGACATCAAGGCATCTTGTAAGGGGCGCGGATGTGCTAGGCTTTTGCACGAGCGGAGGCTTTGCGCTTTGCAGTTCACCTTTGGCGAGTACGTGCTCGACTTGCCGCGCGCCGAATTGCGGCGCGCCGGCGTGCCGATTGCGATCGAACCGCAAGTCTTCGACCTGCTCGCCCACCTTGCGAGCCATAGCGGACGGCTGATCACCCGCTCGGAGCTGATCGAGGCGGTCTGGCATGGGCGCATCGTTTCGGACGCAGCCATCGACAGCCGCGTGCGTTCGGTGCGCGTGGCGATCGGTGACGATGGCCGCTCCGAGCGCTGGCTGCGGACCGTGCGCGGCCGCGGCTGGGTTTTCGAGGCCGAGGTGTCCACCAGGACGGCGGAGCCGCGTTCGCTCGCCTCAGCCGAGCCGGCGGTGCCGGCGCCCGCCGAGCCCGAGGTCGTCGCCGATCCCGTGGGCGGACGCCCGTCCATCGCGATTTTGCCGTTTGCGATGCTGGGCGAGCCCGGGGGCCTGCGGGCGCTGGGCGATGCCCTGCCGCACGATCTGATCGCGGCGTTGTCGCGGCTGCGCTGGCTGTTCGTGATCGCCCGCGCGTCCAGCTTCCGCTTCGGGGCGCGGGCCGATCCGCTGGAGGCGGCGGGCCAGCTCGGCGTGCGTTATGCGCTGGCGGGCGCGATCGATACGCTGGCCGGGCGCATCACCGTCACCACCGAGCTGTTCGACGTCGCGAGCCGGGGCGTCGTGTGGGCCGACCGCTATGCCGGTCCGCTCGACGATATCCATGCATTGCGCGAGGAGATCGTCGCGGCGGTGGTGGGCGCGCTGGAGCTGCGCATACCGCTGGAGGAGGCGGCCCATGCAGCGATGAAATCGCCGGACAAGCTCGACGCGTGGGGCGCCTATCATCTGGGCTTGCGGCACGTGTTCCGCTTCACCCAGAGCGACAACTCCACGGCGCTCGAGCTTTTCAACCGGGCCATCGCCATCGACCCGGCCTTTGCCCGGGCGCATGCGGCGCTGTCCTTCGCCCAGTTCCAGAATGCGTTCAGCAATTTCGCCGGCAGCTTCGAGGCCGACCGGCTCGCCGCCACCCGCACGGCCGAGCGCGCCGTGGAACTCGACCCCATGGACCCGTTCGCCGTGCACGCCATGGGGCGCAGCCGGTGGCTTCACGGCGATCTCGACGGCGCCGGCGAATGGCTCGGCCGGGCCATCAGCCTCAACCCGAACCACGCGCAGAGCTTTTACGCGCGCTCGCTGGTCGACATGCTGGCCGGGAAGATCAGCCGCATCAATCCGGGCATCGACACGGCCTATGCGCTGAGCCCGTTCGACCCGCTGCGCTATGGCATGTTCATGTGCCGTGCCTATGCGGCGCTGCTGTCGGGCGATATTCCCAACGCCGTGGTGTGGGCCGAGCGCGCCAGCGGCGAGCCCAACGCCAACGCGGCGATCAAGATCCTGGCCGCCGTCGCCAACGAGATCGCCGGCAACGAGGCGGTCTCGCGCGGCCATATGGCGGCGGCGACGGCCAAGTCGCCCAAGATGCACCGGGCGGAGTTCTTTGCCGCGCTGCCGTTCCGCGACGAGGCGAACCGGGCGATGATCGAGGCGTCGCTGAACCGGCTCGGTTTTCGCTGAGGGGCGGCGGCGCCGGGGCACCGCCGCGGGGGGCGTCGTCAGGCGCGCGTGACGACCGCTTCGAGATATTCGCCCGGCACCACCATGGCGCGGTTCGACCGCGAGGCGCCCTCGGCGAGCGCGATGAGGTCGGCGCGCAGGGCCTCCTGTCCGGCCGCGTCGAGCGCCTGGAATGCCTTCGCCATCGGTCCGTAGATCTCGCGCCAGCTATCGATCCACGCCGCCGCGGAGGGATAGCGGAAGACGAACACCTTGCGTTCGGTGCGGATCGCGTGGGCGGTGCCGGCGAACAGGGTGGCAAGGCGGGTATCGGTGCCCCACTCGGAGGGCGCGCGCACCCCGGCCGGCGGCGGGACATGGCGACCAATGGTCTTGAACAGCGCGCCGATGAAGCCCTGCGGCGTCCAGTTGGCGAAGCCGAGCCGGCCGCCGGAGCGGGTGACGCGGGCGAGTTCGCGCGCGGCGCGCTCCTGGTCGGCGGTGAACATCACCCCGAAGGTGGAGGTGACGACATCGAAGGCGCCGTCGGCGTAGGGCAGGTTTTCCGCGTCCGCCTCCTCGAAGGCGACCGGCAGGCCCTCCGCCTCGGCGCGGCGCTTGCCGTCCGCGAGCCAGGCGGCCACGTAGTCGGTGGAGGTGACGTGGCAGAAGCGGCGAGCGGCGGCCAGCGTCGCGTTGCCGTTGCCGGCGGCGACATCGAGCACGCGCTCGCCGGGCATCAGGTCGAGCGCCTCGGCGAGTTCTTCGCCGACGATCTGCAAGGTGGTGCCGACGGCGGAATAGTTGCCGGCAGCCCAGGTGGCCTGCTGGCGCTGCTTGACGGCCGCGAGGTCGGGCATCACGGGAGCGGCGGCGGGTTCTGCAAGGCTCATGATCGGGTCCTTCGAAATAAATGATTGAAGCAATGCCGTATTGGCCCGATCCGCCCCCCGTCGCTTGCAGGCTGGCTGGAGAGTGGCGGGAGAAACCTGCAGCAAGCTGCATATCGATGCCGATCGCCCGGGAGTTGCAGGCGCTGCAGGGCGGGATGCGGACGACGCTGCGCGCCCGCATCGACCGGTCGGGCTGTGCTTCCCGGCGGAGAACCCTATGCGGCGTCGCGCATCGCTTCGGCGAGGCGGGCGCCGCTGGTCGCGTCGAACAGGTGGACGCGGTCGGCGGCCGGCATCAGGTGCACGCGATCGCCGGGGCGCAGGGCATGCCGTTCGCGGAACACGGCAACCGCATCGGTGCCCAGGACGCTGACCACCACCATCGTCTCCGCCCCGGTCGGCTCGGTGACCTTGACGGTGGCGGGCACGCCCGTGTCGGCCAGCGTGAAATCCTCCGGCCGCACGCCGTAGAGCACCTTCTGCCCGTCGGCGAGGGCGGGCATCGAGGCGCACGGCAAGCGCGTGCCGTCGCTCAGCGCCACGGCGCCACCTTCGACGCGACACTCGAACAGGTTCATCGACGGCGACCCGATGAAGGTGGCGACGAAGGTGTTGTGCGGCGCGTCGTAGAGGTCGAGCGGGGAGCCGACCTGCTCGACGCGCCCGTCCCGCATCACCACGATCTTGTCGGCCATCGTCATCGCCTCGATCTGGTCGTGGGTGACGAAGATGGTGGTGGTCTTCAGCCGCTGGTGCAGTTCCTTGATCTCGGTGCGCATCTGGATGCGCAGCTTGGCGTCGAGGTTGGAGAGCGGCTCGTCGAACAGGAACACCTGCGGGTCGCGCACGATGGACCGCCCCATCGCGACGCGCTGGCGCTGGCCGCCGGAAAGCTGGCGCGGGTAGCGCTTGAGGTAGGGCGTGAGGCCGAGGATCTCGGCCGCGCGGTCGACGCGGGCGCGGATCTCCTTCTTCGGCAACCGGCGCAGCTTGAGCGCGAAGGCCATGTTGGCCTCCACCGTCTTGTGCGGGTAGAGCGCGTAGGACTGGAACACCATCGCGATGTCCCGCTCGGCGGGCGGCAGGTTGTTGACCACGCGCTCGCCGATCCGCACCGCCCCCTCGCTGATGCCCTCAAGCCCGGCGATCATTCGCAAGAGGGTGGACTTGCCGCAGCCGGACGGGCCCACCAGAACAACGAACTCGCCGTCCTCGATCTCGAGGTCGAGGCCGTGGATCACTTCCACGGAGCCGAATGATTTCTTTACGCCCCGGATCGTCACTTCCGCCATCGGATACCTTGCCCGCTTGCTGCCCGGCAACGTTACCCACGCGTTCGGCGGCTTGTCCATCGCGATCGGCCCGGCGCCGACGCGTTGACATGCTCTGCGACGTCTTCATAGTGACGGCAGAGCGGCAGAATTGCCGATGCACTATCGTGCCGCCGTAAGTAAAAATAGAAGGAGGGACGTGCGTGAAGGTAGACGTATACAATATGCTCACGGCTGCGCAGGCTAGCCGCCGCCGCTTCCTGCAGGGCACCGCCGCCGTCGGCGCGATGGCCGCGGGGTCGAGCTTCGTTCCGGGCCTGTCCTCGGTGGCCCGCGCCCAATCGGGTCTTCGCGCCGAAATCCTCAAGATCCCTGGCGTCAACCAGGGCTCGCCGACGGATGCCGACTGGCAGAAGGTCGGAGAGCTGTGCCTGGGCGGCACCAAGGAGACCGTGCAGGAAGGCGAGTTCGAAGGTGTCGAGCTGACCTTCATGGGGCTCAACAACCAAAACCTGCACAACTTTCTGTTTCGCGGTTTCCTGAAACCTTGGGAAGCCTACACAGGCGCCAAGATCAACTGGATCGATTTGGCGCAGGCCGACTATAACGCCCGCCTGCAGCAGTCGATCGCCACCGGCACCGTGGATTTCGACATCATCGAGATGGGCGCGCCCTTCGAGGGCGACGTGTGCGGCAAGGGCCTCGCCGCCGAGATGCCCGACTGGGTGAAGACGCTCATCGATATGGATGACTATGTCAGCTACCTGAAGGCGCCGGTCGGCACCTGGGACGGCAAGACCTATCGCATCTCGGTCGACGGTGACTGCCACAACTTCAACTTCCGCACCGACTACTTCCAGTCCGACGAACTCGCCAAGGCGTGGGAGGCGGAAGGCCACGAGGGCATCTGGGAGGCGCCGACGACCTGGCAGAAGGTGCAGGAGGTCACGAAATTCCTGAAGGGCAAGACCGACCCGTTCGGGCTGGAGGCGTACGGCTATCTCGACCCGCTGAAGGGCTGGGGCGGCTTCGGCTTCTACTTCCTGGAATCGCGCGCCACCGCCTACGCCAAATACCCCGGCGACCCGGCGTGGCTGTTCGATCCCGACACCATGAAGCCGCTCGTCAACAACCCGGCCTGGGTGCGCGCCATCCAGGACGTGATGGACGTGATGGCCGACCAGCCGCCCGACCAGATCAACGCCGACCCCGGCACCACGGCCTTCCAGCAGTTCCTCGCCGGCACCGGCTCGATGCTGTCGTGGTGGGGCGACGTCGGCTCGTCGGCGAAAACCTCCGACGGCTCCGTCATCGGCGACGTGGTGGGCTTCTCGATCCTGCCGGGCTCCGACGACGTCTACAATCGCAAGACCGGCGAGTGGGAGACATTGGCCTCTGGCCCGAACTTCGCACCCAACATGGCCTATATCGGCTGGGGCGTTTACGTGATGGCGCGCGCCACACAGGACGAGAAGAAGGGCAAGGCCGCCTGGTCGGCCGCGGCGCATCTGGGCGGCAAGGATATCTCGCTGTGGTGCTCGGCCTATCCGTCCGGCTTCCAGCCCTACCGCAACTCCCACTTCAACATCGAGGAGTGGTCGGCCGCCGGCTACGACGAGGCCTATATCGCCGACTATCTCGGCTCGGAGGCGGACAGCTACAACCACCCCAACGCCGCCATCGAACCGCGTATCCCGGGCATCTTCCAGTACTACTCCATCGCCGAGGATGAATTGGCCAAGACCTATGCCGGCCAATATGCTTCGGCGCAGGAGGGTGCCGACGCCATCGCGGCGGCTTGGGAGAAGATCACCGACCAGATCGGCCGCGAGAGCCAGATCAAACTCTATCGAGCCTCGCTCGGGCTCGGCTAAGGATGGACGGCGCGCCGGCCCCCTGGCGCCGGCGCGCCGCCTTGTGACCGCCAACGTGGAGCGACGATGAACCTTGAGGGCGACCTTCTGCACACCGTGCAGCCGGACAACATCTCCGATCGCCGCAAGAGGCTCGGCCGTATCCTGTTCTGGAGTGCGAGCGCGCTCGTCGTCCTCGTCGGCGCGCTGCTGGTGCTGGACGATTTCGGGCACGACCTCGGCTTCACCTCCTGGCGCCCGCTTCTTTATGCCTACGTGATCTGGGCGGTCGTCCTGTGCGCGGTGCAGGTGATCGAGCGCGGCGAGAGCGGCAAGCGCGCGCTCTTCGTGCTGCCGGCGACGCTGTTCGTCATCTCGATGGTGGTGTTTCCGCTGCTGTTCGGCCTGTCCATCGCCTTCAGCGACTGGAATTTGTCCTCGCTGGACGGGCAGAAATTCAACGGCTTCGACAACGTGGTGGCCATGTGGAACGACGCGTTCTACTGGAACGCGTTGAAGAACATGGTCTACTACGTGGCCGCCATCGGCGTGGAATATGCCATTGCCTTCGGCCTCGCGCTGCTGCTCAACGCGGACATCCGGGCGCGCAAATTCTTCCGTGTCGCCATCCTGTTGCCGCTGATGCTCTCGCCGGTGGCGGTGAGCTGGATGTTCGGCAAGTCGATGATGGAAATCCGCTTCGGTCCGCTCGCCAACCTCGCCAAGTTCCTCGGCTGGAACCAGCCCGCCTTCTTCTCCGACCCGATGATCGCGCGGCTGTCCATCATGGTGATGGACGCGTGGACGTGGATCCCGCTGATGGTGGTGATCCTGCTCGCGGGCCTGCAGGCGATGGACAAGGAGGTGCAGGAAGCGGCCAAGGTGGACGGCGCCAACGCGTGGCAGAGCTTTTGGGCGATCACCTTTCCGCTGATGATCCCGGTCAGCGTCACGGCCATCGTGATCCGCATCATCTTCAAGCTGAAGCTCGCCGACATCATCATCAACGTGACGTCCGGCGGGCCCGGCGGGGCGACCGATTCGGTGACCAGCTTCATCTTCCGCGAGTACCGCGACCGCTCCAACGTCGGCTACGGCACCATGCTGGCGATGGTGTATCTGGTGCTGATCATCGTGTTCATCACGGCGCTGCTGGCGCTGGTGAACCGGCTCACCAAGCGCCCCGCCTGAGGACGACGATGACCCTTGCCCAAACCCGCGACGAGCCGATCTTCCTCGACACCGAGGCCGACCTCGCCCACCGCGCCAAGTGGTGGACGGGCCGCGTCTTCGTCTACGGCGCGCTCCTCCTGTGGACGGTGATCTGCCTGTTTCCGATCTATTGGACGATCACCACCTCGTTCAAGCTGGCGCCGGACGTGATGCGCGGCAACCTGGTGCCGTTCTGGGATTTCACCCCCGCCTGGCGCGGCTGGCAGGGGCTGGGGCTGTCGCCGGAAACGCTGATGCAGACCTCCACCGTGCGGGAGGAATTCATGAAGCGCTTCCTCAACTCGGTGATCACCTCGCTGTCGGCTTCGGCGCTGGCCGTCGCGCTCGGCTCGCTCGCCGCCTACGGGCTGTCGCGCTTTTCCTACCGCTTCGGCTACATGAAGAACGCGGACATCTCGTTCTTCTTCCTGTCGCAGCTGATCCTGCCGCCGGTGGTGCTGGCGCTGCCGTTCCTGGTGCTTTACCGCGAGCTCGACCTGCTCGACACGCGCATCGGCCTCATCCTCCTCTATACGCTGACGGTGCTGCCCATCGTCATCTGGATCATGCGCGATCAGTTCGCGGCGATCCCGACCGAGTTGGAAGAGGCGGCGATGGTGGACGGGCTCGGCGTGTGGGGCGCCTTCTTCCACATCGTGCTGCCGATCGCGTTGCCGGGGATGGTCGCCGCCTTCATCCTGTCGCTGGTGTTGTGCTGGAACGAGTATTTCTTCGCCGCGCTGTTGACCTCCACGGAGGCGAAGACGCTGCCCGTGATGGTGGCGAGCCAGACCGGCAGCCAGGGCATCAACTGGTGGTCGATGGCGGCGCTGTCGACGGCGGCCATCGCGCCGCTGGTGGTGATCGGCATCGTGCTGGAACGCTACATCATCAAGGGCATGGCCGCCGGCGCGGTGAAGTGACGGCCGGCGCGCGGGGCGAGCCGGCTGGCCCCGAGCGCTTTCGGCTCAGCGCTCGAGCGTCAGCGTTTCGTCGATCGCCGTGACGGCCTTGGCCAGGAGCTGCGTGAGGGCGGCGAGGTCGGCGAGATCGCAGACCTCGAGGCTCGAGTGCGAGTAGCGCATCGGGAAGCCGACATCGATGGCGGCGACGCCCTCGCCGACGAGCTGCACGTAGGACAGGTCCGTCAGGATGCCGGTCTGGGCGCTGCGCTGGAGCGGGATCGAGGCTGCGGCGGCGGCGTCTTCCATCAAGGCAACCAGCGCGGGGTGGGGGATGACGCCGTTGAGCGTGCCCCGGCCGTGGAAGCTGTAGAGGCTGATGCCGGGGCCGGCGCCCAGGCGCATCTCGCCGCGATCGGCCATGTCCGGCGTGTCGGTGGCGAGCATCAGGTCGATCTGGATCGCGATGTCCGGCTTGAGCGCCTGCGCCGCCACCACGGCCCCGCGCAGATTGAATTCCTCCTGCACCGAGAAGACCAGATGCACCGGGGGGCGCGCGGGGGCCGACGCGAGCGCCTCGGCCAGAAGGAGGAGGACCGCGCAGCCGGCCCGGTCGTCGATGGCCGTGCCGGCGACGCGGTTGCCCGCGAGCGGCATGAAGCGGGGCAGGTACGTTACCGGGTCGCCGATGGCGATGCCGGCCGCCGCCGCCTCCGCCGCCGACGCGAAGCCGCAATCGACGGCGAGCTCGTCCGCGCGCAGGACCTGGTATTTTTCCTCCGGCGCGGTGGCGTGGTGGCTCTTGTTGGCGATGACGCCGGGAACGTCGCCGCCGCGGCTGGCGATCACCACCGCCTGCGCGGCGAGCGCGCGCTCCGGTACGCCCCCGAGCCGCGTCAGGCGCAACCGCCCGTCCGCCTCGATCTTGCGCACCACGAAGCCGAGCTGGTCCATGTGCGCGAAGACCATCACCGCGGGCGCGTCGGTGGTGCCCGGCAGCGTCGCGATAAGGTTGCCGAGCCGGTCGCCGCGCGCGTCGATGCCCATTGCCGCGAGGTGGGCGGCGATGGCGCCGCGCACGCGATCCTCGTGGCCGGAGAGGCCCGGGATCGCGGTGAGCTCGGTGAGGAGCGCGAGGAGACGCGCGTGCCCGCTCATGGCTGCCGCCTCAGCCGCCGGTCGCGAAGCCGGGGTAGCAGGTCATGCCGCCGTCGACGAACAAGGTGATGCCGGTGATGTAGTCGGCCATGTCGGAGGCGAGGAAGACGGCCGCGTTGGCGATGTCCTCCGGCTCGCCGATGCGCTTGTAGGGGACGAGGCGCATCAGGTCCGTATAGGCCTCGGGCGTGTTCCAGGCCTCGGTGTTGATGGGGGTGCGGATGGCGCCGGGGCCGATGGCGTTGACGCGGATGCGCTGGGGGGCGAGCTCCTGCGCCAATGACTGCATCATCATGTGCACGCCGCCCTTGGAGGCGGCGTAGTTGATGTGGCCGGCCCAGGGGATCACCTCGTGGACCGAGCTCATGCAGACGATCTTGCCGGCGGCGACCGACACGTCGGCCCGCACGCCGCGCCGCACGAACTCCTTCACCGCCTCGCGGATGCACAGGAACTGGCCGGTGAGGTTGACCGAGATCACCTTGTTCCACTGCTCGAGCGTCATCTCGGCGGCCGCCGCGTCGCGCTGCAGGCCGGCATTGGGGACCAGGATGTCGAGCGTGCCCATCGCCTCGATGGCCTTCGCCGTCATGGCCTTGACGTCGTCCTCGTTCGACACGTCGGCGTAGATGGCGTGGGCGCGCCCGCCCGCCGCCTCGATCTCGGCCACAACCTTGTTGGCCTCCTCCTCGCCGACGACGTAGTTGACGGCCACCTCGGCGCCGGCACGGGCGAGGCCGATCGCGACGGCACGGCCGATGCCCGAATTCGCCCCCGTCACCAGCGCCTTCTGGCCCGCGAGCAGGTCGGGAATCGTCCGCTGCTTCGGCAAGTCGGTGTTGAAAGTCGTGGCTTGTGTCGTCATTGCGGCTATCCCGTTGTAACTTCTAGCGTCAGCTTCGGCACATCGAGGCCAATGCGCAACAGGGGAGTCCGCACCGGGTGGCTTATAAACCAATCGACAGCTACGCCATCATCGGCGACATGTGCAGCGCCGCGCTCGTTAATCTGGATGGGGCGATCGACTGGTTCTGCATGCCACGCTTCGATTCGCCCAGCGTTTTCGCGGCGATACTGGACGACAAGAAGGGCGGCACGTTCAAGATCGCCCCGCGTGCCGCCGACGAGGCCAAGTGCAAGCAATATTATTGGCCCAACACCAATGTGCTGGTCACCCGCTTCCTGTTTAAGAACGCGGTGGTGGAGCTGGTCGATTTCATGCCGGTCGGCGCGCGCCAGCGCGATTCCAACACGCCGCGGACCATCGTGCGGCAGGTCAATGCGGTGCGCGGCACGCCGACCATGGAGATGATCTGCCAGCCCGCCTTCAACTATGCGCGCGATCCCCATGAGGTGCGCCCGCAGGACGGCGCCGTCGTGTTCCAGAGCCCCACCCAGTCGCTGACGCTGCGCAGCGACGTGCCGATCGCCATCGATGGCGGCAACGCCAGCGCGCTCTTCACCATGGAGCAGGGCGACACGGTCACCTTTATCCTGGATGGGCCGCGCGACGGCGGCCAGTCGCACCTCCAGCTGGAGGACGCGGAGGAGGCCTTCCGCGCGACGGTGGACTACTGGCGCAAATGGCTGTCGCAGAGCACCTATCGCGGGCGCTGGCGGGAGATGGTCGACCGCTCGGCGCTGGCGCTGAAGCTGATGACCTACGATCCGACCGGCGCCATCGTGGCCTCGCCCACATGCAGCCTGCCCGAAGGTGTCGGCGGGGAGCGCAACTGGGACTATCGCTACACGTGGCTGCGCGATTCGGCCTTCACCGTGTTTGCGCTGGAACGGCTCGGCTTCACCGAGGAGGTGACCCGCTTCGCCGACTTCCTCAACGACCTCGCCCGCGATCCCGGCGAGGAGCGGCCGCTGCAGATCATGTACGGCATCGACGGGCGCAAGACGCTGACGGAGGAGACGCTCGACCATCTCGACGGCTACATGGGCTCCAAGCCCGTGCGGATCGGCAACGGCGCCTACAACCAGCTGCAGCTCGACATCTACGGCGAACTGCTCGACGCCTTGTCCCTCTTCAACCGCGACGTGCGCCCGGTCGGCTACAACATGTGGACCGCCATCACCGTGCTGGCGGACTATGTGTGCGACCATTGGACGGAGCCGGACGAGGGGATCTGGGAAACCCGGGGCGGGCGCCAGCATTTCCTCTATTCCAAGCACATGTGCTGGGTGGCGCTCGACCGCACCTTGCGCATCGGCGACGATCGCGCCCTGCCCACCAAGACGCGTTGGCGCGAAACGCGCGACACGATCTACAACGAGATCATGACGCGCGGTTGGGACGAGGAGCAGCAATTCTTCGTCCAGCACTACGGCAGCAAGACGCTGGACGCCTCGAACCTGACGATGATCCTGACATCGTTCCTGTCGCCCGCCGAGATCCGCGCCAAGCAGCTGTTGAAGGCGGTGATGCGTCCGCCGGAGGAGGGCGGGCTTTTGTCCAACAGCCTCGTCTACCGCTACAACGTGACCCAGATGAAGGACGGCCTGGAGGGCGAGGAGGGCACGTTCAATCTGTGCACCTTCTGGCTCGTCAACGCGCTGGCCCGTTCCGGCAAGTACGATCCGGAGCTGCTCGACGAAGCACAGCTCATCTTCGAGCGGATGCTGGGCTTTGCCAACCACGTCGGCCTCTATGCGGAGGAGACGGGGCCGAGCGGCGAGGGGCTCGGCAACTTCCCGCAAGCCTTCACGCACCTGGGGCTGATCACGGCGGCGATCAACCTCGACCGGGCCTTGGAAGGGGGCGGCTGAGGCGCCGCCCCGCGGGCCTTACCGCGCGGCGGCGGGCGTCTTCCAGTTGGCGAGGTTCGGGTAGTCCGAGACCAGGAGATGCCAGGGCGCCTCGTCCTCCTCCACGGTGGAGAAGCGGGCGATGGGCTCGGCGAACCAGTTGTCGGTGTTGTCGTCGTTGACGGTCGAGACCTCGCCGATCAGCACGTCGCCGCCCTCGCCCCAGAAGGCGTGCCAGATGCCCGGCATCAGCGTGATGCTCTCG